>CAZMGG010000127.1:0-16093 GCA_964565715.1 uncultured candidatus Brocadiaceae bacterium
CGGATGTTGAGCATCACGCGGTTGCCCTCCGCCGGGTGGTTGGCCATCGAGTAGGCCCGGAAGCACGGCTCCGGGTTGTTGGTCACCAGGTCCCACAGCTTGTACTTGTCCCAGTCGGCGCGGAACTGCGGCTCGATCTGGAAGTCCTTGAACTTGAGGTTCTGGTAGGGCGGCACGTCGATCTGGATGTAGCCGCCGGACTGGAAGTGCAGGATCTCGCCGGGGGGCAGGTTGAGATCGAGTTCCTTGATGAAGGTGGCGACGT
Source organism: uncultured candidatus Brocadiaceae bacterium (assembly GCA_964565715.1). Classification (GTDB taxonomy): domain Bacteria; phylum Planctomycetota; class UBA1135; order UBA1135; family UBA2386; genus CAZMGG01. Next base: position 266 of record CAZMGG010000127.1, read on the forward strand.
TGCGGTTGCTGCGGACGGTGCACTCCCACTTCTTGATCGAGAAGATCTCGTCAGGGACCTTCACCTTCATGTCCGAGCGCACCTTGACCTGGCAGGCCAGCCGCCAGTTGTCCTTGGCCTCGGAGCGGGAGATGTGGGTCAGCTCGGTGGGCAGGATGTCGCCGCCGCCCTCCAGCACCTGGCACTTGCACATGGCGCAGGTGCCGCCGCCGCCGCAGGCCGACGGCAGGAACACGCCCTCGCCGGACAGCTTGGCCAGCAGGGTGCCGCCGGCCTCGACCATCGGCGACTTCGACTCGTCGCCGTTGATCAGGATCTTGACCTTGCCGCGCTGCACCAGCTTGCTCTGGGCGAACAGCAGCACGCCCAGCAGGGCCAGGATGACCACGGTCAGCGCGACCACGCCGATCAGGACGTTGAACAGCATCGGGTGTCTCCCTCGGCTCCTAGAGCTGGATGCCGCTGAAGGTCATGAACGCCATGGCGATCAGACCGGTGACGATGAAGGTGATGCCCAGCCCGCGCAGGGCCTTCGGCACGTGGGCGGTGCGCAGCTTCTGCCGGATCGCGGCCATGCCGACGATCGCCAGGAACCAGCCGAGCCCGGAGCCGAAACCGAACACCACCGACTGCGGCAGGGTGTAGTCGCGCTCCACCATGAACAGGGTGCCGCCGAGGATCGCGCAGTTCACCGCGATCAGCGGCAGGAAGATGCCGAGCGCGCCGTAGAGCGCCGGGCTGAACTTGTCGATGGCCATCTCGACGATCTGCACCATCGCCGCGATCACGGCGATGTAGAAGATCAGGCCGAGATACGACAGGTTGGCCTCCGGCAGGCCGGCCCAGGCCAGCGCGCCCTCGCGCAGGATGTAGTTGTGGATCGCCCAGTTCACCGGCACCGTGATGGTCTGCACGAAGGTCACCGCCAGGCCGAGCCCGATGGCGGTGTCGACCCGCTTGCTGACCGCCAGGTACGAGCACATGCCCAGGAAGAAGGCCAGAATCATGTTCTCGACGAACACGGCCTTGACGGCCAGGCTGATCAGGCCGCTGACACTGTTGGGATCGCCGGAGGCGAGCAGGAGGGAGAGCATCAGTTGGCCTCCGTGTGGCCGGAGATGGCGCGCTGCGCCCAGACGATCAGGCCGAGCAGGAGGAACGCGCCGGGCGCCAGCACGAACAGGCCGTTGTTGATGAAGCCGTCCTCGAACACCGAGCCGGAGTACCAGCCGGCGGGGATCACCGTCTGGCCGAGCAGCTTGCCGGTGCTGCCGAGCTCACGGCAGGTCGCCACCGCCAGCAGGATCCAGGAGTAGCCCACGGCATTGCCGACGCCGTCCAGGAAGCTCGGCCACGGCGGATTGGCCATGGCGTAAGCCTCGGCGCGGCCCATGACGATGCAGTTCGTCACGATGAGCGCGATGAACACCGAGATCTGCTTGGCGACGTCGTAGACGAAGGCGTTCAGCACCAGGCTGACCACCGTCACGATGCTGGAGATCACCACCAGCTGCACGACGATGCGGATCGAGTTCGGGATCAGGTTGCGCATCAGCGAGATCACCGTGTTGCTCATCGCCACGACGAAGATCACCGCGGCGCACATGACCAGGGTCGGCGCCAGCTTGGTGGTCACCGCCAGGGCCGAACAGATGCCGAGGATCTGCAGGGCGATCGGGTTGCTGTCCCACAGCGGGTCCAGGATGGCCCGCTTCTCCTTCTTGCCGAACAGCGGCGCCTTGGGCTTGCTGACGGGAGGGGTGTCGACGGTTGCGGTCATGGGAGCCTCACTTGCGCAGGTTGGCGAAGAACGGCTGGTATGCCTCCAGCACCTTCTTCATGTCGCGGGTGACGCCGTTGCTGGTGATGGTGGCGCCGGACAGGCCATCGACGTAGTGCGCCTTCTCGGCGGGCTCGTCGGGGTTCACCTTGCCCTTCTTCAGGGTCACGGAGACGAGCTCGCCCTGGGCGTCGAACAGCTGCTTGCCGGCCCAGCTGTCCTGCCAGGCGGGATTGTTGACCTCGCCGCCGAGCCCCGGGGTCTCGCCGTCCTTGTAGTAGGTGATGCCGACCACCTCGCGGCCCTGCTCGTCCACCGCCAGGAAGCCGTAGAGCCAGCTCCACAGCCCATAGGCCAGCGTCGGCAGCACGTAGAGGGTCCGGCCGTCGCGGGTCACGCGGAACACCTCCAGGTAGCGGCGGTCGCGGAAGTCGCGCTTGCCGCTCTCGGCCTTGAGCAGGTCCTTGATCTCCTGCTCGCTCCTGCCCTCGAGCGGCTTGCCGGTCTCGCGCTCGATCACCAGTCGGGTGACCGTGTCGCGGTAGAGCTGCTCCAGCTCCTTGCGCGGCTTGGCGGCCTCGCTCGCCGGGTTCCAGGAGCCGGCCGCCTTCAGGATGTTCTTCTGGATGTCGAAGGCCTCCGCCGCGGCGATGGTGTCCTTCAGGCCGTTGTAGGTGAGCGCCAGCGCGGCGCTGCACAGCACGCAGGTCACCAGCGCGAACGTCACGACGTAGGCGTTGCTGTTCTTATCCATGGCGGGCGAGCCTCCGCTTGATGTTGCCGGCCACGACGAAGTGGTCGATGGTGGGCGCGAACGCGTTCAGCAGCAGGATCGAGAGCATCGCACCCTCCGGGTAGGCCGGGTTCACCGCCCGCACCAGCACCGTGACCGCGCCGATCAGGATGCCGTAGATCCACTTGCCGCGGTTGGTCTCCGGGCAGGTGACCGGATCGGTGGCCATGAACACGATGCCGAACAGGAACCCGCCCATCACCACGTGGTCCGCCACCGACAGGCTGCCGATGCCGTCGTAGCCGCTGAACGCCAGGTTCATCAGCAGGGCGGTGCCGGCGAGGCCGATCACCCCGGCCAGCATGGTGCGCCAGGAGCCGACGCCGGTGAGCAGCAGCCAGGCGGCGCCGATCAGGATGCACAGGGCGCTGGTCTCGCCGGCGCTGCCCGGGATCGTGCCGACGAACATGTCCCACCAGCTGTAGCCGGCGGCGCGGACCGCGTCGCCGGCGTCGGCGAAGTAGTGCACGCCCTTGCCGTCGACCAGGTGCGTCACCCCGTTGCTGACCGCCTGGGTCATGGCGGCGAGGTCCGCCTGGTGCGCGGCCTGGATCTTGGCGGCCGCCCCCACCGCCAGCGGCGTGGCCTGGCTGAGGCCGTCGATCAGGTGGGTCGGGCCGTTGCCCGCCACCCACACCGCATCGCCGCTGATCTGGGCCGGGTAGCCGAAGAACAGGAAGGCGCGGGCCATCAGGGCGACGTTGAACACGTTCATGCCCGTGCCGCCGAACACCTCCTTGACCAGCACCACCGAGAAGGCGACGGCCAGCGCGAGCTGCCACAGCGGGATCGACGGCGGCACGATCAGCGCAATCAGCATGCCCGACACCAGGTAGCCCTCGCTGATCTCCTCCTTGCGGATCACCGCGAACAGGCCCTCGATGTTCAGGCCGACGAAGTAGCTGACGAAGACGATCGGCAGCATCCGCTGCAGGCCGAACACGACCTTGTCGCCGAAGGTCGCCGCCGCCGCGACCGGCGCGTAGCCGTCACCGAACAGCAGCCCCTGCAGCCAGCCCGACAGGTAGGCGCCGCCCTCCGGCAGGGATCTGGCCGCCAGCGCCGCGAAGTGCTGGTGGCCGGTGTTCCAGATCGCGAACAGGAGGCACGGGATCAGCGCGACGATCACCGTCCACATCACGCGCTTGACGTCGACGTAGTCGCGGACGTGGGTGCCGCGCCGTCCGGCCCGGTGGTCCGGGGTGAACAGGAACGTCTCGCCGGCGTCCAGCAGCGGCCACACCTTGTGCAGCTTGCTGCCGGGCGCGTGGTAGAGCTGACGCTGCTTGTCGACCAGGTTGCGGAGCAACTTCACGGCCTACATCTCCTTCTCGTACATGTCGAGTCCCTTGCGCACGACCGCGCCGACGTCGATCTTGCTCGGATCGACGAAGGTGCAGAGGGCCACGTCCTCCTCGGTCACCTCCAGCAGGCCGAGCTTGACGGACTCCTCCAGGTCGTTGGCCTGGATGGCCCGCACCAGCGCGGTGGGATGGATGTCGAGGGGCACCACCCGGTCCCAGTGGCCCAGGTCGATGATGGCGCGCACGCCGCCGTGCAACTGGGCGTCCAGGTCGTAGGCGCGGCGCGGCACGAGCCACGACAGGACACTGCGATGGAAGCTGAGTTCGCCAAACTGCGGCAGGGCCCAGCCGAACAGGTCGCGCCGGCCCGCACCCTCGGGGATCGCGGTGACCGTGTGGGCGTGGAAGCCGAGGTAGCCGCCGCCGGGCTCGACGACGCCGGTCAGCACCGTGCCGTTGATCACCCGCACGTCCTCGCCGAGCGCCTTGCCGCCGGTCAACGCCGGCAGCATCGCGCCTTGGCGGACGCGGAAGTACTGGCGCTGCGGCGCCCGGCTGCCCGCCACCGCCACCACCCGCTTGCTCGGATAGCGGCCGCTCCGCGCCCATTGGCCGAGCAGGGCCACGGCCTGCGCCTTCAGCGCCCAGGCCACCTCGTCGCCGCGCAGCGGCCGGATCCGGGCGATGTGGGTGCCGCACAGCCCGCTCGGGTGCGGCCCCTTGAAGTCGTGGATCTCCACGCCCTTCAAGTCGCGCAGCTCGCTCTGGTGGTCGCCGGCGGCGCGCAGACACAGGTGCACCTTGCCGTCGGTCAGCTTCTGCAGCAGGTCGACGCCGGCCTGCAGGTCGGCCTTCTGCCCCTGCGTGGCGAACGCCGGGTCCGCCGCCAGCGGCTCGGTGTCCATGCCGTTCACGAAGATCGCCACCGGCGTCTTGTCCGAACGCACCATCCGGCCGATCGGCCGCTGCACGAGCAGCGGCCACAGCCCGGCCTGCTTGATCGCCACGATCAGCGCCTTCCGGTCGCCCTGCGGCTTCGGTCCGTCGTGGAACGTCTCCTTGGCCAAGGGTTCGATCACCACCCGCAGCAGGAAGCGCCGCTCGCCCAGTTCGACCGCCTTGACCACGCCGGTGGCCGGCGAACAGAACTGGATGTCACGATCCAGCTTGTCCAGGAACAGCGGCTGGCCGGTGGCGACCTGGTCGCCCTCCTTGACCAGCACCTTCGGCTTGATGCCGGGGAAGTCGGCGGTGGCCACGGCCACCAACAGGGGCTCGGGGGCGTCGGCCAGCTTCGGCTCCGGCGCACCCGTGATGCGGATGTCGAAGCCCTTCTTGATGTGATGGGTGGTGGTCATCCCTGGAAGCTCGCTGCTCGGGGCAATGCGATGAGGGGGCCGGGATTGCAGTCCGCGCGGCGCCAAGGCCTGCTCATGGACGGTTCATGGGCAGGCGCCGCGCTCCTCCCCCGGAGGCGGGATCTGCTCGCCCGGACGGCCGCACCGCGTGCACGATCCATCGGCGCCCACGCCGCCGCAGGAACCCGTCAGGCGCCGGCCGGTGAGGGCCAGGGCGACGACTGCCAGGACCGGCACCGTGAACACCAGGATGGGCAGGAGATAGGCCGTCAAGGTCGGACCGCTTCGCGAAAAAGGAGCGAAGGACCATAGCGATCGCCCCCCGGGATGCGAGGAGAAAGGCGCCCGGCGGGCTCCGCCAAGGTGCGGTCAGAGCTTCTGCGACACCAGTTCGGTCAGGGCCTGCAGCGTGTTGCAGTTGCGCAGCGAGATCTCCGGTTCGGCGACCCGGATGGCGAAGCGCTCCTCCAGGAACTCGACCAGTTCCAGCACCCCGGCGGAGTCGACGATGCCCGACGTGACCAGCGGCGTCTCCGGCTCCAGGCCGTCGGTCCGCCCCTCCCGGAACCAGGTGGCGACGAAGGCGCGGATCTCGGCCTGGATCCGGGCTGGGTCCGGCTGCGACTTGGCCTCCATGGGGCGGAGGATCATGCCATCCGGACCGCCCAGGACAAGCCCGGCCGCCCCCCCGCTGGCGGCGGCAGATCGACGTAAGTGGCGGGAGTGCATGGGAATCGAACCCACCGGGAGCCGCGCCAGGCGACCCCCCACAGGTTTTGAAGACCAGGCAGCACACCAGCACTGATGCACTCCCGCACGGGGGTGGGGAAGCGTGTCGGTGCGGGCCGCCGGAGTCAAGGCGGGCCTCGCCGCTAGGGCGCGAGGTCGCGCAGCAAGGCCTTCAGGTCGGCGGATCGGAAGGGCTTGGCCAGGTAGGCGCTCATGCCCGCCTCGAGGCACATCGCCTTGTCCTCGGCGAACGCGTTGGCGGTCAACGCCACCACCGGCAGATGCGGGCCGTCCCCCTCCTGCTGGCGGAGGCGGCGGGTGGCTTCGAGGCCGTCCATCACCGGCATCTGCACGTCCATCAAGATGAGATCAAAACCGCCCTGGCCGGCCTTCTCCAGGCAGGCCAGACCGTTGTCCACCACCACGCACTGGTGGCCGGACTTCTCGAGCAGGCCGCGCACCAGCCGCTGGTTCACCGGGTTGTCCTCGGCGACCAGGATCCGCAACGCGCGCTGCGGCGCCTCGGTGGCGGCGACCTGGGCGGGAACGGCCGCGGCGACCGGTGCCGGTCGCAGCAGCGCCGCCATCGCCTCGGTGAGTTCGCGCCGCGCCGTCGGCCGCACGACGTGCGGCAGCTGCACACGCCGTTCACGCAGCACCTGCAGATCGCGATGCTGCACGCTCAGCAGCACCGGCAGGCCGGCCTGCGGCTGCCGGCACGCCGCCGCCGCCGCCTCGCCGTCGAAGCCATGGCGGAACGCCGGGCAGAGCAGGGCCGCGAAGGGCTGCTGCGCCGCCAGGGCCGCGTCCTGGGCGGTCCGCGCCCCCGCCAGATCCGCGCAGGCGGTGACCCGGAAGCCGAGCTGCTGCAGCAATCCGGCCTGCGACCGCCGGACGTCTTCGTGGGGCTCCAGCAGCAGGATCGGTTCGCCCTGCCATTCCGGCGCCGGCGCCGGTGCCGACACCGTCAGCGTCAGCTCGCAGTGGAAGCAGCTGCCCTTGCCCTCCTCGCTCTCCACCCACAGCGCGCCGCCCATCAGCTCCGACAGCCGCTTGCTGATCGCCAGCCCCAGGCCGGTGCCGCCGAACTTCCGGGTCGTGCTGTTGTCCGCCTGGCTGAACGAGGTGAACAGGCGGCCCTGCTTCTCGCGGGAGATGCCGATGCCGGTGTCACAGACCGACAGCCGCACGACACAGCGGTCGCCGGTCCGCTGCACGGCGAGCCGCAGGCCGACGTGGCCCACCGAGGTGAACTTGATGGCGTTGCCGACCAGGTTGGTGACGATCTGGCGCAGGCGCAGCGGGTCGCAGACGAGCTCGCCGGGCAGGGCCGGATCGACGTCGAACAGCAGTTCCAGCCCCTTGCCGCCGGCCTGCACCGACAACGGCCGCAGGCATTCCGCCATCAGCTCGCGCAGGTCGGTCGGCACGAACTCGAGCTCCATGGCGCCGGCCTCGATCTTCGACCAGTCGAGGATCTCGTCGATGATCCCGAGCAGGCTCTTGCCCGACTGCTGCACGGTGGTCAGGTACTCGCGCTGCTCGCTGGTGAGCTGCGTGTCCAGGGCCAGCTCGGTCATGCCCAGCACCGCGTTGAGCGGCGTGCGGATCTCGTGGGACATGTTGGCGAGGAACGCCGCCTTGGCCCGCGATGCCATCTCGGCACGATCCTTGGCGATGCTCAGCTCGGCGGTGCGCTCCTCGACCTCCTGCTCGAGCTGCTCGGCGTGGCTGGAGAGCCGGCGGCCGCGGGACTCGATCTCGTCGAGCATCTCGTTGAAGGCCAGCACCAGGTCGCCGACCTCGTCCTGGGCCAGGACCTGGGCGCGGCGGGTGAAGTCGCGCCCCTGGCCGATGGCGCGGGCCGACTCCGACAGGGCCACGATCGGGCCGGAGATGCGGCGCTGCAGGCGGCGGGCCAGCATCACGCTCAGCAGCAGGGTGACGATCAGCAGCGGCATGCCGCGCAGCGCGAAGGCGCTGGCCACCTCGCCGAACGACGTCACCCGCGCCACCACCCGGATCGAGCCGAGCCGTTCGCCGGCGTGCACGATCGGCGCGCCGACGTGCAGCAGGTTGGACTCCAGCCGGCTGCCGGTGAAGGCCTCGCCGGGCGGCCAGCCGGCGGTGACCGTGGCCTGCCACGAGGCGAACAGGCGGCCCTCGGCGTCGTAGACCGCCGCGCCGAACACGTCGGGCTCGGCCTGCAGCGAGGCCAGGGCCTGGATCGCGTTCTCCTGGTCGTCGAACTGCAGCGTCGCCGTGCAGTTGCGACCGACCGCCGACGCCAGCACCTCGACATCGCGGGTGCGGGCATCGCGGATCGCGTCGACGTGGAGCTGCACCAGCAGCGCCGAGGCGAAGCTCAGCGCCATCGCCGTCACCAGCACGATGGTGCTGGTCAGCCGGCGACCGATCCCGCGACGGGCGCTCATCGGTCACCTCCCTTCCGGGGGTCGTGGCCGGGGTCACGGACCTCGCCGGCGGGCTTCGGTTCGGGCGGCTTCGCCGGCGGCGGCTCCGGCGGCGCCGCCGGCACCTCCCGCGACAACGACAGGAGCTGCGAGCTGAACTCGAGCCCGGCCTTCTGCGCCGCGCCGCGGGCCACGTGGAAGCGCACGCGGTTCTCCATCTCGAACATCTGCACCGTGCCGCCCAGGGCGGCGAAGCGCGGGTGGTCGCCGACGGTCTGCACCGGCAGCTGGGCCAGGGCCTGCACGATCTCCTTGCAGCGCTGCTCGTCGTGCACCGCCACCCAGACCACCTGGCACACCGACAGGCTGCGGGCGATGTCGCGCGTGTCGGCGCTGAAGCGCCGGATCGAAACGCGCATGCCGCCGATCGGATCGGCGCCGAAGGTCTCCTCGAGGATCGTGCCGAACGGGTCGTGCCCCACCACGCCGACCACGAACTCGCGACGGTTGCGGGTGACCGCGACCGGCCACCGGCAGTAGATGGCGATCTGCCGCAGGAACGCCGCCTGCAGGCGACGCATCCGCTGCCGCTCGGCGTCCTGCGCCTCCGTGTCGGCGCCGCCGGCCGGCGCCGGCGTGACCCGCGGGGCCGGCGGTGTCGGCGTCGGCGTCGGCGCAGGCACCGGCACCGGCACCGGTGTCGGCGGATCCTGGGCCGCCGCGGCCGCCGTCACCAGCAGCGCCGCCAGGGCAACACCCATCCGTCTGATCGAAGCGGGATCCACCGGGGTCAGAACCTCTGCACGAACTCCAGGTAGACGCCGCGTTCGACCTCGGTCGCCACCGTCTGGATGGACTGACCGAACTCCGGATGACGATCGTCCAACAGGTTCTGGCCGACGACGGCCAGCTCACGGGAAGGATCGGGGGTCCAGACGAGCCGCAGATCGAGCCGGACGAATCCGGGCACGTCGTAGGCAGGCAGGCTGTCGTAGTAGAAGGCGAGACCCGTGAGCTGCCACGCCTGGCCCAGATCCCGATCGATCTGCAGGTGGGCCATGTGCCGGGGCGTCGCGCCCTCGGCCGCCGCATCCAGCAGGACGAAGCCGGGGCCGTCGAGTCGCTCCATGACCCTGGCGAAGCTGAAGCTGCCGGTGAGGTTCCAGCCCTCGCCGGGCTGCCAGCGGGCCGCCAGTTCGCCGCCGTAGACCTCCGCCTCACGACCGTTGCCGAACGTCACCGGCTGGACGATGTGCGGCGTCGGCGTCGGATCCACCGCCGGCGTGCCCAGCCGCCCGGCGGTGCGATCCGCGTAGTCGTGGAAGTAGACCGACAGGTCCAGCGCCAGGTCGGCCGTCGCCCGCCAGCGGGTGCCCAGTTCGTAGGCCCACAGGCTCTCGGGCTCGGTGCCCCGGTCGCCATGCAGTTCCAGCACCAGCGGCAGCCCGCTGCCGTGCGGCCCGGCGCCGAACTGGTATTGCAGATCGTCGTCGATGCGGGACGGAACGCGCACCGCGCGGGACGTGGAGCCCCACACGACCAGATCGTCCGCCGGCGTCCAGGTCAGGCGCAGGTCGGGCTGCGGTTCCAGGCCGATCACATCGTGGTACTCGAGCTTGAGGCCGAGGCCGAGGCGCAGCCGGTCGGCGCACAGCTCGATGTCGTCGAAGACGCTCACGCCGGCGAGGTCGGCGCGGCGGTGCGGATGGGCAAACGACAGCGCCGTCGACCCATCGCTGTCGTCCTCGATCCGCCGGTAGTTGCCCGAGACCGTCACCGCATGGCCGCCGGTCGGCTCGAAGGCGTGCTCGGCCTCGAGGTCCACCCGGTGCCGCCGGGCCCGCAGCCAGTCCCACTCCGCACGCTCGGTGTAGTCGTAGAGGGCGCGCAGCGTGGTCTGACCGCCGCCCTCGTGCCGACGCACCCACTCCCCCTGCACGAAACCGCCCTCGAACGTGGTCTCCCGTTCCATCGCCACGGCGTAGGGCGGGCCAAGCACCGGCGTCGCCTGGAGGCTGCTGGCGTCGCCACGGAAGCCCTCCAGGCGCAGGCTCCAAAGGTCCTCGCCACGCTCGCCATCGAGCCGGAAGCCGCCGCGCAGCCGTTCGAGGGCATCGGCGGTGTCGGCGCCGGATGCGGCGGCCTGTCCCTCCGCCGACCACCACTGGCCATGGACGCGACCCCAGGTGCGCTCGCCGAGTTGGAAGCCGTGCCGCACCGCGGTGCGGGTCTCGAGGCTGCCCACCTGGGTGTCGACCACGGTGTCCTGGGTGTCCCTGGCATTGCGGGTGATGACATGGATCACGCCGCTCACCGCGTTGGCGCCCCAGCGGGCGCCGCCGGGGCCGCGGATGACCTCGATGCGCTCGACGTCCTCCAGCAGGACGTCGTTCTCGTCCCACAGCACCCCGGAGAACCAGTGGTTGTAGACGCTGCGGCCGTCGATCATCACCAGCAGCGTGTTGGCGTACTCGCCGGCGAAGCCGCGCGCGCCGATCGCCCAGCGCGAGCCGGAGATCCGTGACACCTGGATGCCGGGCACCAGTCGCAACATCTCGGGCAGCGTCCGCAGGCCCGACCGCCGGATCTCCTCACGGGTCAGCACGTAGACCGCGCCGGCGCTCTGCCGCGCCTGGGTCGGTCGGGGGCTCACCACCGCCACGTCGACCTCCATCAGCTGCTCGATGGTGAGGCCGCGGAAGTCCTGGGCCACCGCACCTGCGGCCAGGACGCTCCCCAGGACCAGTTGTCGCCAGGACGATGGCAATGAATCCTCCGGATCCGTTGATCGGGGACCGAGGCGCCCAGGCTGAACAGGATCTGGCTAGGACTTCCCCGGGTCGCGGCGGGCGGCGGACCGGTGTCGGGAATCACGACGATCACCCCGGACGGCGAGCGCCTGCCGCTGCAGTTCGGCGTGCATGGCCAGGACCGTCCGCACGGCGTCCACGGCAGCGCGCGCACTCAGCGTCGCGCCCGCCACCGGCCGGATGCCCCGCCGGAGCTGCAGTTCGTCGTCCAGACCGCGGCCCTCGAACTGGCCGAAGAAGCCGGGCGCCGGCCGGTAGCGGCGCGGCTCGGCGAAGGCAAGCACCTCCACCCGCCGCACGCGACCGTCGGCGCCGAGCACCACCAGCAGCTCCTGGGCGTGCGTGCGCACCCGGCGCCGGTCGACGAAGGCGTAGCCGACCACCGCGCCCTCCCGTCGGGCCTCGTGCCGCACGATCTCGCGCAGCCGGCACTCCACTCCTGCCGCGGCGCCGACCCGCGCCCGCGCCGCGTCGTCCAGCGCGTGCGTCGGCGCGGTCAGCGTCGCGCCAGGGAAGGCCAGCGCCAGCGCCTCGGCGAGGCTCGGCATGCCGTCCTGCGCCGTCGCCGACCCGGCTGCCAGCACCATCCCGAGCAGGCTGACGGCGGCGATCCCGTTCCGTGAACGCCTAGAAGACATAGCCGAACCCGATGCTCCAGCGGTCGTGATCGTGGTCCCAGCTCTCGAAGTCGGCCTTGATCACCAGCCGGTCCAGCGGCCGCCAATGCAGACCGAAGGTCAGGATCTCGTCGTCCTGCCGCGGATCACCGGTCATCCCGCCCGCCACCTCGGCCTGCGTGTCGATCCGCTCGTGCCGCACGAACGGGATCAGCGCCGCCGACGAATCGGGCAGGATCCAGGTCAGCACGTCGGCGCCGACCTCGACGTAGCCGCCCTGCTGCCGGCGGGCCAGGTTGCGCCCGGTGGCGCGGGCGAAGTCGCCGGCGTCGTCGCTGAGCGCCGTGGCCCACAGCACCCTGGCCTGCCACGGCCCGTGCCGCCAGTCGGCGTGGGCGGCGAGGATGCCGGTGTCCAGTTCCGGGATCGGCGTCGTGCCGCGGAGCTGGTCCTGGCCGGCGCGGCCGTACCACGCCGAACCGCCGAGGGAGAGCCCGTCGATGCCGTGCCAGTCGAGCCGCACGGCGGTGCCGAGGTCGTCGGCGGCGGCGCGGTTGCCCTTCTGGCGGCCCCCGCGCAGGCCGGTGGCGTCGAATCGCTCGCCATCGAGGCTGGTGCCGCCGAACCAGCGCAGGTCGAAGTCGCCGAAGCGCAAGGCGGCCTCGACGCCGAGTTCGCGCCAGGTGGTCGGGATGATGCGCGTCTCGGTCTGCGGCCGCGCGTTCGGCAGGAACAGGGTCGGCTCGTGCTGCTCGTTGACGAGGCCGACCGGCACCAGCACCATGCCGCCGCGCAGGGACAGCGCCGGCGACACCTCGTACTCGAGATAGCCGAACTCCAGCGAGACCTCGCCGCCGCTGGTGGTGGTGCCCGAACTGGCGCTGGTGCTGCCGTGTTCCAGTTCGATCTCGGAGTGGAACAGCCAGCGCTGGTCGAACCGGTAGCCGAGATAGAGCACGGTGCGCAGCGCATCGGCCTCGTCGGTCCGGCCGCTGCGCTGGGTGAAGACGTACTCGCCGTAGCCGGCCAGGGACACGCCCTCCGCGACCGCCGGCGCCTTCTGCGCCCCCGGCGGCAGCTCGTCCTGGCGTTCGAGCGAGTCCAGCCGCACGCGCAGGTCGCGGTTCTCGCGTTCGAGCCGGTCCATGCGCTGCTCCAGGGTCTCCTGGGCAGGCAGGGCGACGGCGAAGAGGCCGGCGAGGAACGGAACGGCCGGCAGACGGATCGCGCAGATCCGTGGGAGATGGGATGGGTTCATGATCGGTCTCGGGAGAGCAGTTCGAGGGGCACGGGCTGCAGGGCCGGCAGCCCGGCGCACGGCGCACGCAGCCGCCACACCCGCCCGCGCAGGCCGTGCACTGCGGCGATGTCGGCGCGGCCGTCGGCCTGCAGTTCGATGCGGATGGCGCCGACGCCGAGGCCGTCGGCCACGGCGGCGAAACGCCCGCGCCCGGCCGCCACGAACAGCGCCGTCGACGCGGCGTCGGCCAGGGCCGCACCCGGCGCCACCGCCACCGCCGCACCGAAGTCGCGGGCGGCGCGACCGGTGCACCGATCGAACAGGTGCGGCACGCGGCGCCCCTGCTCGTCGACGGGCCGTTCGCCGTTCCCCGAGGTGGCCACCGACTCGCCGGGCAGCAGCAGCAGCCAGCCCACCGGCCAGTCCCGGCGACGCGGATGCGCCAGCGGCACCCACAGCGGCCCGCTCTCGCCCCACAGGGCGACCTGGCCGCCCAGGTCCAGCACGGCGCCGACCGCCCCGGTCCCGCGCAGCACCGCCCGCGCCGCGTCGAGGCCGCTACCCTTGCCGAAGCCGCCCTCGTCGATCCGGGCGCCCTCACCCCGCACGACCGCCAGGCCGGCCAGATGCCAGGACCCGAGCAGCGGCGCGAAGGCCCCATCGCTGGCCGCGGCCACCGCCATCGCCAGGGCCAGGTCCGCGGCGGTGGCCGGCGAGACCGGCAGCAGCCGACCCGGTGCGGCCGCGTGGAGGCGCGCGACCTCGCTGTCGCCTCGCCAGCTCGACAGCCGCGCCTCGGTCGCGGCCATCGCCGCCACGGCCCGTTCGCTCGCCGCCAGGGCCTGCGGGCGGGCGGCCGCCTGGACGGTGACCGCGAACCAGGAGCCCATGGCAGCCACGACCCGCCCAGTCGACACCGGCGCCTGCTGCGACAGCGCCACCCCAGGAAGAGCGCAAATGACTGTCAGAAAGTAATTTATGGCCATCTATCGCCACCGGACCCTGCCGGAAGTCATGCGATTGCGTCTCAATACAGAGGACGGCGCGCGAATTCCACCCTCGGCACGTCATTGCCCTGCCGTGCGAAGGCCCGCCCGATTGCCCTGGCTCCTCCTCCTGCTGGCCCTGCCGCCTGCCCTGGTGACCCTGGCCGGTTGGGCTGGCGGGCTGCACTGGGCCGCCGACCTCTGCCGCCACTTCCCGCTGCCGGCCCTGCTCGCCCTGCTGCCGCTGGGCCTCGGTCTCTGCTGGTGCCGCTGGCGTCTCGCCGGCCTCGGGTTGCTGCTCCTCGCGCTGAGCCCTTTCCTGGACCTCGTGCCGCTCTGGCTCGGCCGCGGCGACGCCGCGGCGCCGCCGTTCGCGCCGCTGCGGGTGATGGCCATCAACCTGCTGCGCGAGAACGGTGACCACGCCGCCGTGCTGCGCGCGATCGCCGAGCGCGATCCCGACGTGATCGCCCTGAGCGAACTGACTCCATCCTGGGATGCCGCCACCGCACCGCTGCGCAAGAGCCACCCCCACTTCCTGCGCCGCGCCGATCCGGGCTGGTTCGGCATCGCCCTCCACAGCCGCCTGCCCCTGCGGGACGGCCAGGTCCTGCCGCTCGGCTTCGACTGGGCGCCGGCGATCCGCGCCATCGCCGACACCGCCACGGGGCCGGTCGGGATCCTCGCCATCCATCCGCCGCGGCCGGGCGGCGCCCGCCGCTGCGCCGAACGGGACGCCGCGCTGGCCGCCGTGCCCGGACTGCTGGCGCCCCTGCCGCCGCGCCGGATCGTGCTGGGCGACGCCAACGCCACCCCGTGGAGCAGCCCGTTCCGCGCCATGTGCCGGGCCGCCGGGCTCGACCCGGCCACCGCCGGCCACGGCTGGCAGGGCACCTGGCCGGCGGGCCTGCCCTGGCCCCTGCGCCTGCCGCTGGACCAGGTCCTGGTGACCGATGGCATCGGCGTTCCGGCCCGCGGCACCGGCCCCGACGTCGGCTCCGACCACCTGCCGGTGTGGGCCGACCTGCTCGTCGGCACGCCCCGCTGAGCGCGCCGGTTCCCGGTTCCGCCGCGGCCGGGGCGACGCTACCTTCTTCCGCCCTCATGCAAGTCCAAGCCCTCGACCTCCGTCCCGGCTACCTCGTCTCCTACGAGGGCCGCATGTGCTCCGTGGTGTGGTGGAACATCCTCCGCAACGACCGCCGCCTGTTCGTGCAGATGCGCATCAAGGACATCGAGTCCGGCCGCGTCCAGGAGCTGAAGGAGCACGGCGACACCAAGTTCGAGGTGCTCGACAAGGAGGAGAAGGACCTCACCTACTCCTACCGCGACGGCATCCAGGAGGTCTTCTTCACCGAGGACGGCGACGAGGTGCGCTGCTCGGTGCCGGCGGCGGAGGACGCACTGAAGTGGCCCGCCGAGCACTACGTCGGCTTCTACGTCAGCGGCAACCTGGTGTCGGTCTCGCCGCCCAAGACCGCGGTGGTCACCATCAAGGAGACCTCGCCACCGGTCCGCGGCCAGACCGGCCAGAAGGAGGCGGTGCTCGAGAACGACCTGAAGGTCAAGGTCGGTCTCCTCTGCGACGTCGGCGACAAGGTGCGCATCGACACCGAGACCCTCGAGTTCCGCGAACGCGTCCAGAACTGACCCGAGAATTGTTGGCGCCCACGGACCGCCGGCCTCGCTTCTTCCCGAGTTTCGCTGTCCACGCCTACTTCCGATCCCCCACGGCCACCGGCGCCGGGCAGCTCCGGGCAACGAGCGGGGTGGGGCCCAGGTCCTGCCGCCACTCGA
>CAZMGG010000128.1:0-15583 GCA_964565715.1 uncultured candidatus Brocadiaceae bacterium
GAGCGAGGGCAGCGCTCGCGAATAATGCCCCATCTGTGTGACGCACTACACTAGCGCACGAGGGCGCGGACCACGTCGAGGGCGGGGCCCAGTTCGAACAGCTCGGCCCGCGCGCGCAGGTCGGGCGCCACCGGCGGCACCAGGGCCGGCCGTCCCCAGTAGCGGCCGGCCTCGCCGCCGACCCGCTCGGGATGCAGCAGGTTCAGCGTGGCGACGAGCCCGATCGACCACTCGACGAAGGGCTCCCGCTGCTGGCCCACGTGCAGGCCGAGGCGCACCCGGCTGCCGGGTTCCGGCCGGAAGGTCAGCTCGTAGCCGTGCGACAGCGCGAAGCGGGCCTCGTCCTGCTCGACCCGGCGCGGCGGTCGGGCCTTGGGATCGAACACCGCGCGGGCGCGGCGGTCGAGCTCGCGCACGGCGCGCAGGGCGGGATCCAGCTCGGCGGGGAACCGGCCGTTCTGCTCCGGCAGCGCCGCCAGCGAATGCAGCAACGGCTCGACGAACAGGCCGATGCGCCGCGCCGGCAGGTCGCGGCCGGTGCCGGTGGGCAGCAGCAGGCGTTCCATCGTGACCAGCGGTCCCACGGCGATGGCCCGGTAGATGGTGGTGCCGTCGCCCCCACACAGGAGGCGCGGGCCGAGCCACGGCCGCAGCGGCGCGTCCTCGAGCACGCCGCGGTTGCGTTCCCACAGCCGCGTGGCCTGCTCGCCGGCGACCACGATCACCTCCTGCACCGGGTCGCGGCGGGAGCCGGTGCGGGTGACGCGCAGCCGCGCGCCGTCGGCGAGCCAGAACTCGGCGCCGGCCAGGAACGGACCGGCGCGCTCGCCCGTGCGCAGGTGCAGGTGGCCGTCGGGCGCGAACAGGAGCTCGCCGCCGCCGGGGAAGCGCAGCAGCACGCCTTCGCGCAGGGTGCGCACGCCGATCCCGCCCGGCGTCGTGCAGGCACCGAAGGCGGTGCGCAACGGCGCGTCGTGCGGCCCCTTGCCGACGCCGCCGGTGCCGAGCCCGAAGGCCACCGGGCCCAGCACCTGGTCACCGAGCAGGACGATCTCGGCGGGGGCCTCGGCGGTGACCGTGGTCGCGGCGACCGGCTGCCCGGCGCCGCTGACGGCGGCCGGGGCCGGCGCGCCCTGCGGTGCGCACAGCAGGGCGACGATGGTGAGCAGGCCCATGGCCTAGCGTCCGGTGGAGACCGCGTCCTGGGCCCGCACGGAGCGGTGTTCCTTCAGCGCCGCCTCGATCGCCGGATCGGCGCCCGAACGCTTGAGCTGCAGCAGGGTCTGCAGCGCCGCGTCGGTGCTGGAGGCGCCGAGCGCCAGGAGCAGCATGGCCCGGGTCTCCGGTTGCCGGGCGATCTGCAGGCGTTCGGTGAAGCGGGCCGCGCCCGCCTCGCCGTGCAGGTGGGTGGCGATCCGGCCGACGGTGCGGGCGAACTCGGCGTCCTGCACCGGGCCGAGCGACACGATCAGCCCGTCCAGCAGGCCGCCGACGCGCTGTTCGGCGCAGAGTTCGCTGAGCGCGATCTTGTAGGCGATGTCCTCGAGCTCGCCGGTGGCGCGGCCGGCGAGCTGGCTCCACTGCGTCGCCGCGAGGTGGTCGCGCAGGTCGGCGCGGGCGACCAGGAGGGCGGCGGCCTCGCCGCGCACCGCGGGCGCGCCGTTCAGGGCGAAGTCGAACAGGTCGGCGGCGGTCGCCGCCGGCGTGCGGCCGTCCTGGCTGGCGGCGAGCACCTGGGCCAGCCGCACCGCCGGGTCCGCGTCGACCGCGGCGCCGACCAGCGGGTTGGTGCCGCCGCCGCCGTGCATGCGGAAGTACGGTCCCTCGCCGGCCGGCAGGCCGAGCCGGGCGGCCAGGGCCGAGCAGTCCTCCAGACAGTAGAGCCGCGACTGCCGCGGCATCGGCCGCTGGTGCAGCGCCAGGTTGGGCCAGTCGAGCACCGACACGGCGGTGGTGCCGGCGTCGACGCCGCGCACCGCCTTCAGCACCTGCAGCCGGTGCACGATGAGCTCGGGGTTGACGGCGCGCTTGCCGACCTGGCGCGCCACCAGCACGGCATCGGTGGCGACCAGCGCCTTGTGCAGATCCTGGGCCGTCGTCGCCGGGGCCAGCACCGCGACCAGCAGGGGAAGGATGGAACGGAGGGTGTTCATGGCGATCCTAGTTGTCGTCGTGGAGCACCCGCTCGCGCAGGTACGCCAGGTTGAGCGAGTTGAAGGCCGTGCTGGTGTGCAGCGACAGCGAGTAGTTGAGGGTCGGGCTCATCACGTTGGTGGCGCCGGCCGGGAACAGGCTGGTGTTGCGGATGTGGCCGTCGGCGGAGCCGGGGAAGTTGGCCGAATCGCCGCCGTAGAGCCCGCTCGGCATCGGCCGCGGGTCGCTGGCGGTGCCCTTCACCAGGCCCATCGAGTGGCCACACTCGTGGGCCGTCACCACCGCGGTGAAGCGGGCGATGCCGGCGATGGCGGCGTCGATCTGGGTGCGACGCGAGTCGCTGAGCGTGCCCAAGAGGCGCTGGCCGTCGCTGGCGTTGTTGCCGATCGGCGTGCCGCCGCGGGCCGGTGTGAACGGATCGAAGGTCTGCCGGAACGGCGTCGTGCTGCCCTGGGTGAAGCCGTCGTTGATGACCGTGTGCAGGAAGATGCCCAGCCGCTGGCCCTGGAAGTCGGTGACGGTGTCGTCGTTCTGGGTGGTGTTGCTCGGATCGAAGATGGCCACGCCGAGGATGCCCGAGGTGCCGCTGGCGGTGGCGGCGCCGGCGATGCTGATCCGCGAGAACCCCAGGCTGTTGTAGGCGACGCTGGTCTGGCTGCCGAAGCTGCCGCCGGGCTGGGTGAAGGTGAAGGTGATGTTGCAGCCGCTGTAGAGCGAGGCCAGATCGGCGGCCAGCGCGGTGCGGAAGCGCTCCATCACCACGTCGTTGCTGTCCAGGCCGCCCGACACGTTGGCGATCGGCGTCGTCGACAGGAGCCCGATGGTCAGCAGGATGTCCTGCAGGTCGGCGCGGCCGTTGGCGCCGCTGGCCACCGCCACCGGCGGCGTTGCCGCCAGATTGACGCTGAACGACTCGATGTCGCGGGACAGGTCCAGGTACCAGACCTGCGAGCTGTTGACGTTGGTCTCGAACGGCCGCAGCGCGTCGGTGTAGTTCTTGACGAGGAACGAGAACGTCGTGCCGGCCGACGCCAGCCCGGTGATGTCGACGGCGAACACGGTCAGGGTCACCGCGCCCTGCGGGAAGGTCGTGCTGCTCGGCACGGTCCAGCTGCCGCCGGCGGTGTTCACCGTTCCGGCGGTGAGGAACGGCACCAGGTTGGTGCCGGCGGGCTGGTTGCCGCTGGCGGTGGCCACGGTCACGTTGGCGGTGATCTGGGCCCGCGCCGGATCGACCTGGCTGTTGTCGGTCCAGGCCGCGTCGATGGTGAACGAGTGCTGCGGCACCTGCAGGGTGCCGCCGGCGGCGCCGGTGCCGTTCAGGACCGCGTCGACGCCGCTCAGGGTGAACGCGGTGACGGTGGGCAGGGCGCCGTCGCTGGTGGCGATCACCGTCGGCGTGCCGGCGGATCCGGGCACGCCGCCGGTGCCGGTCACGGCGTCGTTGCCCGCACCGAACGCGATGGTGGTGGTGCCGGGCGCGAAGGTCACGCCGGCGCCGAGCGTGAGTTGCACCGTGCGCGAGTTGATCAGGCTCGGCGCCACGGTCACGTCGCCCAGGCTGGCGCCGCCGGTGAGGTCGAAGTCGGCGTCGGTCAGCAGCGCGCCGGCCACCAGGATTGCGTCCACCGACAGGAACAGCAGCAGGTTGTCGCCGGCCGCCGGGGTCGAGGTCGCGCCGACGAACGCCGCCGCCACGATGGTGGGCGACGGACCGGTGGGTCCGCCGCCGCCCCCGCCGCCGCAGGCGGCCAGCAGGCAGGCGCCGATCGCCGCCGGGAAGGTCCAAGCTCGGTTCATGGTTTTTCCGATGAGAAGGTCATGTCGAAGTGGAGGCGTGGCCGCACCCTGCGTCGATCGCCGCGGGCCGGGGTGATGGAGGAGGTGGAACGGATCCGGCGCACGCGGCCGGGGCCGCGCTGGACGCGCCCGCTGGGCGGGTGCCTCGTGCTGCTGGCCCTCGTCTGGGCCGTCGATCCGGATTATCCGTTGGCATCGCGGGAATCACCCACTCTGTCGGCACGGGACGGCACCTACCTTTTGCCGCGCGCGCTCGGCCCCGACGGCGTGCAGGCCGATCGCCGGGTCCGGCTCGCCTGGGAGTGGCAGGGTCCGGCGGTACCGTTCGACGTGGTCCTGCTGGACGCGGCCTACGACGAGGTCGCCCGCGTCACCGAGGTCCGGGACCGCGAACTGGTGGCCGCCGGCTGCCTGCGCGAGGCGCTGCAGTCCGGCGACGACTTCTTCTGGTACGTCGAGGGCAACCTGGGCGGCCGCCGCTTCCGTTGCGTGCCGAGCCCGCTGGTCTTCGCCCGCTGACGGCGACCTCGACGAGGTCGTCCGTTCCGGTCGCGCCGGATGCCCCGGTGGCATCGGTCCGTCTGACCCCGCCGTCGTCCTATCTCAACTCCCCACAAGGGGATACCGAAATAGGCGCGGGCGCATGGCGCTCGCGCAACCGGGGACGGACACCAGATGATGAAGCTTGCTGTCGGGGAGGTCGTGCAGGGTTACCGCATCACGCGGTTCCTCGGGCGCGGTGGTTTCTCCTGCGTCTATCTCGCCCAGCACGAGGAGAGCGGCGAGAAGGTCGCCCTCAAGGTCGGCCAGAACAGCGGCGGCGGCCGCCAGGTGACCCGGTTGCTGGAGGTCACCGCCCGCCGCACGCCGGACGGCATCAGCCCCGACGAGTTGCCGGCGGAGGCGGTGTTCTTCGAGCCGAAGGGGGTGCGCATCGACCTGTTCGACGAGAACGAGGTCGGCCAGATGCTGCGCGCCGAGGGTGATCTGCTGGCGGGCTGCCAGCACGAGAACCTGGTCACCCTGCGCGACCGGCTGGTGATCGACGGCCGGCCCGTGCTGGTGCTCGACTACGTCCGCGGCAAGACCCTGCGGGAGAAGGTGCGGGCGCTGGAGGGGATCCACCTCAACTGGTTCCTGGCCCTGGTGCGGGCGCTGACCACGCTGCAGGAACAGGGCGTGCTGGCCTACCACGGCGACCTCAAGCCCGAGAACGTCATCGTCAAGCCGAGCGGCAAGGTGGTGATGCTCGACCCGGCGCTGCGGCTTGCCGACCACCGCTTCGTCACCACGACGCCGCACTACAACCCGCTGCTGCTCACCGACAGCAAGGCGGACGTGATGGCGATCGGGATCATGATCTACGAGATCCTGACCGGCACGCTGCCGTTCGACGAGGTGCCGTGGGAGTTCGCCGGCCAGCGCAGCGGCGGCGAGACCGTGCGGCTGTCGCTGAGCTACTTCTTCAGCTACTGCCCGCCGCACCAGCTCAACCCGAAGACGCCCGAGGAGCTGGAGCGGATCATCTACCGCTGCATCACGGTGCCCACCTACGGGCTGCCGGAGCTGAAGAAGGACCTCGAGGACTTCATCGGCAAGGCCTGAGCCGGCCGCCGCCCCGGGCAAATCGGCCGCCGCCGCGGTAGGCTCTCGGGCCCTTTCCTCCCGAGAACCCCGCGAGAACCCACCCCCATGGGCCGGCAGTGGCTGCAGAAGAACCGTGAGATCAACGCCAACCGGCGGGCCAAGATCGTGACCAAGCTGGTCCGCGAGATCACCGTCGCGGCCAAGATGGGCGTGGCCGACCCGGCGATGAATCCGCGGCTGGCGCTGGCGGTCGAGGCGGCCCGCAAGCAGTCGGTGTCCAACGACACCATCGACCGGGCGATCAAGAAGGGCTCGGGCCACGGCGGCGAGGGCGGCAACCTCGAGCTGGTCACCTACGAGGGCATGGCGCCCCACAACGTGCCGGTGATCGTCGAGTGCATGACCGAGAACCGGAACCGCACCGCGCCGGACCTGCGCTCGATCTGGAAGGACGGCCAGTTCGGCAGCAAGGTGACGTTCCTGTTCGAGCACCGCGGCATCGTCGAGGCGACCCACGAGGCCGGCACCGACGCCGAAGCGGCGGCGATCGAGGCCGGCGCCCAGGACCTGGAGGCGCTGGAGAACACGCCCGAGGATCGCACCGGCGCCCGCTTCTTCACCGATCGCGCCGACCTCGACGCGGTGGCCGCCAACCTGCGGCAGGCCGGTTGGGAGGTGACCGTCGCCGAGCTCGGCTACGTGCCGAAGGATCTGGTCGAGATCCTGCCGGACGCGCGGGCCGAGGTCGAGGCCTTCCTCGAGCGGCTCGACGACAACGACGACGTGCACCGCATCTACACGGCGCTGAAGTAGCGAAGTGTTCCCGGGCGCTTGCCGGTGGGCGCCGCTCCGGCCAGCATCCGCGCGCCATGGCCGCCCCGGAACCGCCGCCCGCCGATCCCGCCCCCGCGCCGCCGCCCGGCTTCTGGGCCACGGTGCGCGCGTCGCTGTCCGGCGCCCAGTTCGACTTCACCCGGCTGCCGATCGATCGCGGCATCTGGCTGCTGGCCATCCCGATGGTGCTGGAGATGGCGATGGAGTCGCTGTTCGCGGTGGTCGACATCTACTTCGTCGGCCAGCTCGGTGAACGGGCGCCGGCGGCGGTCGGCCTCACCGAGTCGATGATGACGATCCTCTATGCGGTCGGCATCGGGCTCGCCATGTCGGTGACGCCGCTGGTGGCGAGGCGGATCGGCGAGGGCGATCCGGCGGCGGCGGCGCGGGCCGGCACCCAGGCCATCGGGCTGGCGGTGCTGGTGTCATTGCCGGTGGCCCTGATCGGCATCCTGTGGGCCGAGGACCTGCTGCTGCTGATGGGGGCGCAGCCGGAGACCGCCGCCGAGGGCTGGGGCTACACCGGCTTCATGCTCGGCAGCAACCTCGTGGTGATGCTGCTGTTCGTCAACAACGCGATCTTCCGCGGCGCCGGCGATCCGGCCCTGGCGATGCGGGCGCTGTGGCTGGCCAACGGCATCAACATCGTACTGGACCCGATCCTGATCACCGGCTGGGGGCCGTTCCCCGAGCTGGGCGTCACCGGCGCCGCGGTGGCCACCACCATCGGCCGCAGCTGCGGCGTGCTCTACCAGTTCTGGCACCTGCGCTCGGGGAAGAGCCGCATCGTCCTGCGCGGCGCGAACCTGCGCTTCGATCCAGCCTCGGCGCTGTCGCTGCTGCGGCTGTCGCTCGGCGGCATCGGCCAGTTCCTGGTGGCGACCTGCAGCTGGGTCGTGCTGTTCCGCATCGTCGCGCCGTTCGGCGACGCCGCGCTGGCGGGCTACACCATCGGCATCCGCATCCTGATGTTCACCTTCCTGCCGGCCTGGGGCCTGAGCAACGCGGCGGCGACCCTGGTGGGGCAGAACCTCGGCGCCGGCCACCCGGACCGCGCCGCCGCCGCGGTGTGGCGCACCGGCGTCTACAACATGACGTTCCTGGCGGTGGTGACCGTGGTGATGGTGGCCTTCGCCGAGCCGCTGGTGGGCCTGTTCACCGCGCTGCCCGCGGTGCAGGGCCACGCCGCCGACTGCGTGCGGATCATCTCGTACGGCTATCCCCTGTATGCCTGGGGCATGGTGCTGGTGCAGGCCTTCAACGGTGCCGGCGACACCATGACGCCCACCTGGCTCAACGTGCTGTTCTTCTGGGTGATCGAGGTGCCGCTGGCCTGGCTGCTGGCTCGCTCGCTCGAACAGGGCCCGGCCGGCGTGTTCTGGGCGGTCACCATCGCCGAGGCGGGGATGGCGGCGGGCGCCTTCCTGGTGTTCCGCCGCGGCCGCTGGCGGCAGCGCACCGTCTGAACTCAGGCCGGCCGGCGCACCTCCAGGCGGCCGGTGCGCGGCGCCATCACCACCTGCTGCGCCGTGCCCGGCAGCCGCACCAGGGCGTCGTCCAGCACCGCGAACGGATCCGCCGCGGGATCCTGCCACAGCAGCGTCGACACCCGCTGGTAGCGCGCGCAGGCGGTGGCCGCCAGCTCGCCGTCGCCGAACGGCTGCGCCTCGGCGCGCAGCGATTCGTACTCGTTGGTCACCACCAGCGGCCCGCCGCGGTTCGGCCGGCGCACCGCGGCCCGCCGCGGCGTGCGTTCGATGACGCAGCGCTGGCCCGGCTCGGCGCCGCACACCAGCAGCAGGCAGTCGCACGGCAGCGCCGTCGTGCTCAGCACCAGCACCGCCTCGTCGTAGGTGGCCTGTTCCAGCAGCTGCCGCAGCAGCAGCACCACCGGCTGGGCCCCTTCCGCGGCATCGGCGCTGCACACGGCATTGAGCGACACCGAGAGCCGGCCCGGCGCGACGCCGGTGAAGGCGCCGATCACGCCGGGCCAGCCGACGATCGAGCAGCGGACCGCGTCGCCTTCGACGCCGTCGAACACCGTGGTGTGCTCGCGCAGCGCCTGCCCCTCGCCCCAGTCGAGGTTGCGCGCGTGCAGCGGACCCTCGGCGGTCTCCACCGCGAACGCCGTGCAGCCGAACGTCTGGCCGCGCAGCGCGTCGTAGGCGAGATTGGCCAGCAGCAGCCGGTCGAAGGGCAGGTCCAGCAGCCGCGCGATGCCGCCCAGTTCGGCCCGCGCGTCCTGGCCGAGATGGTCTTCGCCGAACCGTTCGAGCCGCGCCAGCACGTCCGGCACGCCCAGGAACGGGGCCGCGGCCGCCGCCACGACCTGGCGCGCCGCGTCGGCATGCGACTTCAGGCAGTCCCAGCGTTCCGCCGGGGGACGATCGAGGGACACCCGCACGTGGGCAACCGCAGGGGAAACCGAGGGCATGGGAACCTCCGGGCCAGGGTGGCGGGGCCGCGGACCAGCACGCCTGGCCGCGGCGGCGTCACGGAAGGCCCCATGGTAGGCCTCCGCCCGCGAAAAGGGCGGCCGCGGCCACGACCCCGGCCACCATTCCGTCGCCGATCACATAAGCGACTTCCAGGAAGTGGCTTATGGCGACGAAGCCGCCCTCAGATGATGAACGGCTGCTGGCCGCACTCCGGGCTGTAGTACTTGATCCGCATCGGGCTCACCTTCCCCGTGGCCTCGTCGAACACGTTCACCTCGTCCAGGTCGCGGCCATAGATGTGGATCGAGATGGTGGGCTTGCTGCTCACGTTGGCGATCCGGTGGATCTCCTCGTAGGGCGGCAGCAGGTAGGCCACCGAGCCGCGGCCGACGTCGGCGCCGCGGCTCTGCTTCAGCTCGGCGAAGTCGGCCCGCGAGCCGTCGTCGAGCCGGTCGTAGCCGATCTCCTCCAGCGAGTTGTCCAGCACGCCCATCACGCCCCAACAGGAATGGTCGTGGATCGGCGTCGCCTGCCCCGGCATCCACACCAGGGACAGCACGATGAAGCGGTTCTGCGGGTCCCGGTGCAGCAGGTGCCGCCGGTAGCTGTCCGCCGACGCCTCCCGGAAGCGTTCCTCGAGCCAGCGGTCGCTGGCGACCAGCTGCTTGGTCAGGTGGCTGACCTCCCGGACGATGAACGGCAGGGCGGGGCGGCGGGAGAGCACGCGGTCGACGTCGGCGACGTAGGTCCGCAGGTCGTAGTCGGGGGAGGTTCTGGGGGTCGGGGTGGACATCGGCGGCAGGGTCGGGAAGATTCGCGCCCGACGGCGGTCAGAGGGCCATTCTGGCCCACGCGCCGGCGACGACAATGGTCCTGAGCAAGCAACTGGCTCTGTTCCGCCCCCTGGGGCTGCTGCTGGCCGTCACCTTCGGGCTCGGGGCCTGCGCCACCTCCGACGTCGTGACGCGCAGCCGGGCCCACGCCCGCAACGGCCATTACCTTCTCGCGTACCGGGTGCTCGACGACGCCCGCAACTCCGGCGTCACCGGGCTCGACGAGGAGTGGACCGAGGCCCGGCTCGCCTGGCTGATCGACGAGAGCCGCTGGGCGATCTTCAACGACCACGAGATCGAGGCCCTGGCCCACCTGGCCGAGGCCGAACGGATGTCGCCGGGGCACCCCGCGGTGGCCGCCCTGGTGCTCCGCGCCCACGAGAAGATGGCCAAGCGGGCCACCGACCGCGGCATGCGCCTCGTCCGGGAGGGCGACCTGGAGGCGGCGCTGCTGGCCTTCGCCGAGGCCGACGCCAGCGTGCCGGGCTTCCCCGCCGCCGTCGAGGGCCGCGAGGCCGTCCGCGCGAGCTTCGCCCAGCTCGAGGCCAAGGCCCAGCGCCACTTCCTCGAGGCGCTCCGCAAGTATCCCGAGCTGCGCATGATCGAGGTCGAGTTCCACGCCGCCGCCGCGCTGGCCAACGACCCCAAGCGCGACGACGCGCGCCGCCTGCACGACAAGGCCCAGCGCGCCCTGGCGGAGAAGGCGCTCGCCCGCGGCAAGGCCGCCGAGCAGAAGGGCGCCTACGGGGCTGCCCTGATGGAGTATCGCGACGCCCGCGAGCTCGATCCCACCCTGGAGGGCATCGGCGACCGCATCGCCCACATGGAGAAGGAGATCGCCGCGGCGGCCCTGGTCGAGCGCGCCTACATGCACGTGCTGAGCCAGCGTTTCGACGAGGCCCGCACCGTGCTGGCGCAGGCCTTCGACACCACCGTGCTGGAGAAGTCCCGGGTCAGCGAGCTGATGATGCAGGTCCGCCGCCGCGAGGGCGAGCTGCAGTACCAGCAGGCCCGCGACCTCGAGCTGCAGGGCCAGAAGCAGGAGGCCAAGGCCGCCTTCGAGGCGCTCGCCGCCGCCTGGCCCGACGGCCTCAAGGACGAGAAGGTGCGCATCTCCAACCTGCAACTCGACATCGACGGCGCCGCCAAGGCCTATCAGGCCGGCGCCGAGGCCGAGGCCAAGGGCGACTTCGCCGAGGCCGCCGACCAGTTCGCCACCGCGGTCAGCTACTACGCCGGCTACAAGGACGCCCAGTTCCGCCTGGCGGCGGTGAAGGCCCGCCTGCAGTAGGCGCGCGGCCGCCGGGCGGTCATGATCCCCCGGTGCCCGCGACCCTGGCGAGCCGTGCGGAGAGTGGGCTGACCAGGCTGGACGGAGGAGAATCGGGAGATTCTTGTCCGGTCCGGTCCTGGTCGGACGCATACTCCCTCGGTTGGGGTTGGATCCCCTGCTCCCTACTCGAGGGGTCATCAAGCCCCACATCCAAGGGTGCTCCCATGATCCGATGCGCAGCAGCATTCCGCTTGCTCTTCCTCTCGGCCACGGCGGCAATTGCTTCGATTACCGGACTGGATCCAGAGCTGTGTTCCTCCGTGCTGGAAGCGCACGGGTGCGGCGGTCGATGGGGTGACCGTGCCGCCTCGTGCTCTATCGAGAGGGACGCGGTGACCGGTCCGGGCCCGCTGCATGTGAGAATGCCCAAGTCGGTGCGCATCGAGGTGGCGTGCGCGTTTGAGTTCGGCGAAGTGGCGGACACAACTCACAGATGGTGCGGGGCAGCTCCCTGCATCAATCTGCTCGCCACATCACTGGGTACCGCAACGAGTCCAGATGCCGGCGAGAAGTGCGCCGACCTGGCTTGCGACGGCGAGTCCTACCGCATCGATGTCGATTGGTCGTCGGGGTGCGGCGCTGCATGCTGCCCGGGCGACGGCGCACCATGGAATGCCAAGGTTGAGCTCAATTCGGCCTTCAAGGGTTTCGTCGCCGACCTTGGGCCTCCGCAGAGCCACCTGAACTTCGACACGGGAGCCGGGACCATGGCATGTGGTACGAATCGCACGGATGTCGTATCCGTCAGTTGCGGCAATGGGCTGACCTTGAGCACTCTGACGATCACGCAGTCGTGCGTGTGTCCACTATGACCAGGTGGACCGGCGGTCTCGTTGCAGCTCTGGTGCTTGGCTTGCTGGGCATTCTCCTCTGTGTGGACCGGGGAGCGCCCGTCGGGCCACCGGATCCGAGCGCGACCAGGCCTTCTGCGAGCGGCACAGGCGCTGAGGTGGCCGAGTTCGTCGAGGCCGATCGCTGGGTGGCTGAGCTGAAGTCGGGTCGCGAGGTGATCTTCGACGGGGTGCGAGAGACGGTCGCCCAGACAGGAATCCGTGAGGTCAGGTTCGGCAGCGAGTCCGTTCAGTCCTTGGGGCAACTCCCCGCCGAGGCATCGAGGGTGCTCATGAAGGTCTTCGAGTCAGGCATCAAGGCAGAAGAGGCGGCCCTGATGCAAACGCCACCCACGGACGACGCAGCGCATGTCCAGAGCGTCATTGCGGCCAAGCAGGCCGATTCGGTGGCGGGCATCGTGCGGTTGGAGGTCTTGAGGCGAATGCTGGCGGATGGCGACTACTTGACCGTGCGAAAGGGTGCCAGGGTGCCTCGTCCACCTGGCTATACGGTCACCAAGTGTTTCGGATATCGAATGGGTGATGGTCAATTGGTGGATGTGTATTTTCCGATCAGCCACGCGCGGCACCCCGAGGTCAATAGCGCGATGGAGGTCAGCCGGGCTCAAAAGGAGGTCGCGGTGCAGGCTTGCATTGCCTACTTCCAGTCGCTGTCCGTTGAGGAAAGGGCCGACTTCGTTCGGTTGAATGCGGAAAGGGCAGCGAGGCTGGCTGACCCAGGTACGCCCTACGAGGAGCGGGCATTCCTGCAGATGCACATGTTGCCGGACGACCTGGAGATCGTGGACGGGATCGTTCGGCGCAGGATCCGGCGGTAGAAGCACTGTGGAGAGGTGCCGGAGCGCGGAACGGCGTGCCTTCGGCGGGTTCGAGGTGGTCTCCAGGCGACGGATGCCGGCGCTTCGGGGCCCAGGGCCGGCTACAAGGACGCCCAGTTCCGCCTGGCGGCGGTGAAGGCCCGCCTGCAGTAGGCGCGCGGCCGCCGGGCGGTCATGATCCCCCGGTGCCCGCGACCCTGGCGAGCCGGTTCCTGCTGACGCTGCTGCTGACGGCGGTCCTGCCGTTCCTCCTGTTCGGCTTCTTCGCGCTGCGCGCCATGCGCGGCCTCGTCGACGAGCAGGTCGTCTCGGTCTTCCTGCCGCAGCTCGCCGCCGACCACGCCCAGAAGATCGAGAACCGCCTGCAGCAGATCGCCCAGGCCTGCTACGTCGTCCGCGAGATCGCCCGCACCGCCATCGACCGCCCCGACTCCCTCGAGGAGTTCGAGGAGCAGATCGAGCTGGTGCCCGACCTCCTCGACAACTTCCTCGACCTGCTGCTGCTGGCGACCCCCGACGGCCGCGTCGTCTACTGGCAGGACGGCCAGCGCGTCGACCCCGGCACCCGCGGCCGCCGGGCCGCCCTGATCCCGCGCCGCGTCACCGACGCGCCCTGGTTCCAGCAGGCCCAGGCCCGCGGCGGCGCCGCCTGGCTGCCCTGGGGCCGCTCGCCCTACCTGCACCGCGGCCTCGACCACCGCTCGATGAACCCCGCCGACCACCACCTCGGCCTCGTCCTCGACGTGCCCCGGCCCGAGGGTCCGCCCGCCGTGCTGCTGGCCCTGATCCGCTGGGTCGAGGTGCAACAGGTCCTCGACGGCGCCCGCGAGGTCCTCTCCCGCGAGGCCGGCTTCCCCTCGGCGCAGGTCTTCCTCGCCGATCCGAAGGGCGTCGTCCAGGCCGCCACCGACCGCCACGGCTACGGCCTGCCGCTGCAGCCGCCCGACCTCTGGCAGGCCATCGTCGGCGCGGAGGGCGGTCGCGCCGCCTTCACCGGCGACGACGGCACGCCCATGCTGGCCGGCTTCGCCCGCATCGGCAGCGAGCCCAACCGCACCTGGATCTTCGGCATCCACGCGCCCACCGCCGAGCTGTTCGCCACCAGCACCGCCTTCGAGCAGGGCCTCGTGCTGGCGCTGCTCGCCACCGTGCTGATCCTCATGCTCTGGGCCTTCTTCGCCTCGCGCGCCATCGCCCGCCCGGTGCAGCGCCTCGCCGCCGCCACCGAACGCATCGCCCAGGGAGAACTCGATTCCCGGGTCCCGGAGACCGGCCCCCGCGAGTTCGCCGAGCTCGGCGCCGCCTTCAATCGCATGGCCCACGACCTCGCCGACGGCCGCGACCGGCTGAAGGTCGCCGAGCGGCAGGCGGCCTGGGCCGAGATGGCCCGGCAGGTGGCCCACGAGGTGAAGAACCCGCTGACGCCGATGCGGATGGCGGCGCAGATGCTGCTCCGCGCCCGCGCCGACGGCGATGCCCGCGCCGACGCCATCGCCGAGCGTCTGGCCCGCACGGTGCTGGCGCAGACCGCGGCATTGGACAAGATCGCCTCGGACTTCCGTCATTTCGCCGGCGCGCCGGAACTGCAGCGCGAGGTCATTGGCGCCGACGAACTGCTGGTGGAGCTGCGCACGGCGTGCGGGTCATTGCTGGAGGGCGACGGGCTGCGATGGGAGCTGGGTCCGGGGGGTGGCGACGCGCGGGTGGCGGTGGACCGGCGGGAGATGGCGCGGGTGTTCGTGAATCTGCTGCGCAATGCGCAGCAGGCCGGCGCGCGGGCGGTGCAGCTGACGACGGCGGTGCGCGAGGGGAAGGTCGAGTTCGCGGTGGTGGATGACGGGATGGGTGTGCCGCCCGAGGCGCGCGGCCGCCTGTTCGAGCCGTACTTCACGACGCGTTCGGCGGGCACGGGGCTGGGATTGGCGATCTGCCGGCGCGTGGTGGAGGCGCACGGTGGTGCGATCCTGCTGCGTGAGTCGGCGGCGGGCCGGACGGTGTTCGTGGTGCTGCTGCCGGTGGCGTGAGGGCGGGGTGGCCTTGCATCCTTGGGGCGTCGGCCTGGGTTGGCGAGCGTGGCGACCGGTCCGGGGCTGGACCGTCCCGTTGGGTCGCGGTACCGTTCGCCGCGGGTACCGCACGGAACGGGACCCTGCCGGGGCGAGACGAGGAGCGTCTGGGATGGCGAACCCAAAGCGATTCGAAGCACGAGCCCAGCCGGGACCTGACCAGCGGTTGCTGGCCGAGTGGCTTCATGGGGCGTGGTCAGACCCGCTGGGCTTCTTGTCAGATCCGATGCTTCCGGGTGGAGGGAGGCACGGGAATCATGGGTGACCGGGATGCAGCGGACGACCGTCGCGCCGAGGCTCTGCTCCGCGCGGTGACGAGGCCAGAGGTGGAAAAGGTACTTCGTCAGGTGCTGAGCCGGCGGAAAATGCCGGACGGGCTGCATGTGGAAGATCTCGTACAGGAGTCGCTGGCCGCTGTGTGGCAAGCGGTGGTCGAGCAGCGGCTCGTCGACGCGGCGGCGGCGTTGCCCTACTCGCTGGGCGTGGCCCACCATCTGTGGGTGGATGCGGTGCGCAGGGCGAACCGACGACCAGGTCTCCAGGAGTGGAACGATGAGGAGCCAGTCCGGAATCCGGAGGAATGGATGCCGGGTCTGGCGCGGGGTGAACTCGAGCGATGTCTGCAGGGGTTGCTCGGTGCAGAGGATGCCCGATTGTTCCTTGCGTTGCGCTGGGATGGTCTGAGGTTGGCGGAGGCCGCAGGTGAGTTGGGGTGGTCCGAGAGGCAGGCCGAGGCTGGTCGGAGAAGAATTCAGAGATTCTTGTCCGATCC
This sequence comes from uncultured candidatus Brocadiaceae bacterium, assembly GCA_964565715.1. Classification (GTDB taxonomy): domain Bacteria; phylum Planctomycetota; class UBA1135; order UBA1135; family UBA2386; genus CAZMGG01. The sequence goes on from CAZMGG010000128.1 coordinate 15,487, forward strand.
GGTGCGCGTCGGACGATTACTGGAGCGGCTGGGATCCCCCAAGCCCCCAAGCCCCCAAGCCCCCAAGCCCCCAAGCCCCCAAGCCCCCAAGCCCCCA
>CAZMGG010000129.1:0-220 GCA_964565715.1 uncultured candidatus Brocadiaceae bacterium
GGCCAAGCTGCCGCAGATCTGCGACCTCGCCGAGAAGCACGACGCCATGGTCATGGTGGACGACAGCCACGCCACCGGCTTCTTCGGCCCCACCGGCCGCGGCACGCCGGAGCACCACGGCGTCATGCGCCGCATCGACGTGCTGACCTCGACCTTCGGCAAGGCGCTGGGCGGCGCGTCCGGCGGCTTCACCACCGGCAGGAAGGAGATCATCGACCTG
>CAZMGG010000129.1:230-15571 GCA_964565715.1 uncultured candidatus Brocadiaceae bacterium
TCCAACACGCTGGCGCCGGCCATCGTCGGCGCCACCATCGCCTGCATCGACCGGCTCAGCGCCAGCACGGTGCTGCGCGACAAGCTGGCGGCCAACACGGCGCACTTCCGGGCGGCAATGACGGGGGCCGGCTTCGCCATCGTGCCCGGCGAGCACCCGATCTGCCCGATCATGCTGGGCGACGCCAAGGTCGCCGTGGAGATGGCCAAGGCGATGCTGGCGGAGGGGGTCTACGTCATCGGCTTCTCCTTCCCGGTGGTGCCGAAGGGCCAGGCCCGCATCCGGGTGCAGATCAGCGCCGCCCACGAGATCGCCGATCTGGACTTCGCGGTGGCCGCCTTCACCCGGGTCGGCAGGGCGATGGGCGTGCTGAAGTAGCATGCGACCGCCGGACCTGGACAAGTTGCGGCGCTCGGGCCGCATCTCCGCCACCGCCCGCGAGCACGGCCGCAGGATGATCGTGCCCGGCGCCCGGCTGGCGGACATCGCGGTGGCCGTCGAGGGCGTGATCCGCGACATGGGCGGCAGGCCGGCGTTCCCGGCCCAGCTCTCCCGCAACCACATCGCCGCCCACTACTGCTCGCCGCCGGACGACGCCACGGTGGTGCAGCCCGGCGACATCGTCAAGCTCGACCTCGGCACCCACGTCGACGGCTACGTCACCGACAACGCGGTGACCGTCGACCTGCGCGACGGCCCGGACTCGATCCTGGTGGCGGCGAGCCGGATGGCCCTGGACAACGCCATCGGCGTGATGGGGCCCGGCGCCTCGATCACCGAGATCGGCCGGCAGATCGAGAGCACCATCCAGGCCTGCGGCTTCACGCCGATCTACAACCTGACCGGCCACGGCGTGGCGCGCTTCGTGATCCACTGCGCGCCGACCATCCCCAACTACCCGGACAAGAAGGCCGGCACCCTCAAGCCCAACCAGACCATCGCCTGCGAGCCGTTCGCCTGCGACGGCAAGGGCTACATCGAGGAGCAGGGCGAGCCGGAGGTGTTCGGGCTCGAACGCAGCCCGCGACCGAAGGACAACCTGCCGAAGGACCTGCTGGCGGCCCTGGAGGCCACCGACGGCCTGCCGTTCGCCCGCCGGCAGCTGGTGCCGCTGCTCGGCACCGCCCGCCGCGTCGAGGAGGCGCTGACCCTGCTGCGGCGCAAGGGCATCCTGCACGAATACCCGCCGCTGGTGGAGAAGCGCGGCGTGCGGGTGGCGCAGACCGAGCACACGATCTTCATCCACGAGGATCGCGCCGAGGTGCTGACGCTGCTGCCCGAGGGCGCGTGAGCCGGCCGCTCCGCATCGGCATCGACGCCCGCGAGGCGTTCCGGCCCGAACCCCGCGGCATCGGCCTCTACGTGCGGCACCTGCTGCGCGAGTTCGCAGGCCTGGCGCCGGACGACCGCGTGCTGCTCTACCACCAGCTGCCGCCGCCGCCGGACCTGCCGCCCACCGGCGCCAACCAGCAGCCGGTGCGGGCCGACTGGCCCGGCGGCCGCTGGCACCTGTGGGAGCGCCTGCAGATGCCATGGCGGATGCGACGCGACGCCGTCGACGTGTACCACGGCACCTACAACACGCTGCCGCCGCGCTGGCGGCTGTGGCCGGGGCCGCCGATGGTGGTCACCCTGCACGACGTGATCGTCACCTGGCACGACGGTGACCAGCAGGACCCCTACGTCCGCTACGCCCGGGCGGTGACGCCGCGGGTGGTGCGCGACGCGGCGGCGATCCTGACCGTCAGCGAGTGGTCCCGCCGCGACATCGCCGCGCGCTTCGGCGTCGACCCGGGCCGCATCACGGTGACCCTGAACGGCCTGCATCCGGCGGTGCTGGCCGGCGCGCCGCCCGGCGCCGGCGACCGGGCCCGGCAGCAGCACGCCGACGGCCGCCCCTACCTGTTCGCGGTGGGCGCGCCGCTCGAACGCAAGAACACCGGCGGCCTGCTGGAGGCGTTCGCCCTGCTGCGGCAGCGCCGCCCCGACCTGCCGCACCTGCTGCTGGTGTCGGGCCTGCGCCACCACCAGGACGCCTTCCGCGCCCGCGCCGTCGCCGCCGGCTGTGCCGGGCACGTGCGCTTCCTGCCGTACCTGAGCCAGGCGGACCTGATCGCCGCCTACGCCGGCGCCGAGCTGTCGGTCTATCCGAGCCTGATGGAGGGCTGGGGCATCCCGGTGCTGGAATCCCTGGCGCTCGGCACGCCGGTCGTCACCAGCGACACCACGGCGATGCCCGAGGCCGGCGGCGAGCACGCCACCTACTTCGATCCGCGCGACCGGGACTCGATGGCGACGGCGATCGGCATGGCACTCGACGCCCTGCCGCGGTGGGCGGCGCTGCGGGCGGCGGCGGTGGCGCGGGCCCGCCAGTTCACCTGGCGACGCACCGCCGAGCAGGTGCTGGCGGCCTATCGGGCGGTGGCCCGCTGATCCGACCCGGCCCGCGTCACGCGCGGGCCCTGGGGCCTAGCCTCAACCGCCGCCGGAGCCCTTCTTCGGCACGCTGCAGCTCTCGGCCTTCCTGGCGCCGCGGGCGTCGGCCACGATGCGCTCCGCCAGGCGGTCGGCGGCGTCGCTGGTGGGAATGCGCTCCTCGCGGCTGATGGTCCACAGCTCCTTCAGGGCCTGCGGGATGCGCTCGATCTTCGACAGGGCCAGCTTCTCGTCGTAGCCGCCCGGCGCGAACTCCACCGACACGTTGATGATGCCGCCGGCGTTGATCACGTAGTCCGGTGCATACAGGATGCCGCGATCCATCAGCATGCGGCCGTGGCGCGGCTCCAGGAGCTGGTTGTTGGCAGCACCGGCCACGACCTTGCAGTCGAGCTTCGGGATGCTCTGGTCGTCGAGGATCGCGCCCAGCGCGCAGGGCGCGAACACATCGCACTTCATGGTCATGATCTCGGCCTCGCTGGCCGGAACCACGCCGATCTCCTTCTGCAGTTGCTGCAGGCGCTCCTCGTTCTTGTCGGCGGCGTGCACCTTGGCGCCGGCCTCCACCAGACGGCGGGCCAGGGCCGAACCGACGGCGCCGATGCCCTGCAGCGCCACGACCCTGCCCTTCGGGCTGTCGTTGCCGAACGCCTGGCCCAGCGCGGCGCGCACGCCGAGGAACACGCCGTAGGCGGTGTAGGGCGACGGGTTGCCCGAACCGCCGTCCTCGCGCTTCAGGCCGGTGACCCAGCGGGTGGCGCGGCGCGCGATCTCGAGGTCCTCGATGCCGGTGTTGACGTCCTCGGCGGTGATGTAGCGGCCGCCCAGGCTGTCGACGAAGCGGCCCATGGCCAGGTAGAGCGCCTCGGACTTGATCTTCTTGGGGTCGCCGAGGATGACCGCCTTGCCGCCGCCGAGCCCGGTCTTGGCCACCGCCGACTTGTAGGTCATGCCGCGGGCCAGCCGGGTCACGTCGAACAGCGCGTCCTTCTCGGAGGCATACGGCCACATCCGCAGGCCGCCCAGTGCCGGCCCCAGGGTCGTGTCGTGGATGGCGATGAAGGCGTGGAGGCCGGACTTCGGGTCCTGCGCCTTCACCACGCGCTCGTAGCCTTGGACCGGGATGTCGGTGATCTGCAGGGTGTCGGACACGGGCATTTGGGCTCGGGGGGCCAGTTGGAAGGCGGAGGACTATAGGGACCGGCCGCCCCCCCCGCCATCGTCGGTTGCTGCAGGCGGGCGCGGCCCGGACCGGGTCACCGCCCGACGAAGAACGCCTCGTTGGAGGAGGCCAGGCCCTGTGGGGCCAGCGGCTCCAAGTAGATGGCCTGCAAGCGGATCGGATCGCCGGTGGTGAACGGGAGGCTGGGCGGCAGGCGCAGGGCGTAGCCCACGCCGACGTGGGCGTTGCTGAGCAGGAAGCCGCCGGCGGGCGGCGTGGACAACCCGTTCCGGCTGCGGTGCTCCGTCATCACGCCGAAGCCCGGCACCACCGGGTCGAGGTCGGTGTAGGCATCGGTGGTGGCATCGGCGAACAGGTTCCAGACCAGCCAGCAGGGCCAGCCGGTGGTGAGCCCCATGGGATCGCTGACCGTGACGTGCAGCGTGTCGCCGGGACCGACCGGCAGCGGCCCGGCGGACGGCGCCGACCCGTTGACCGCCAGCACCATGCCGACCTCGTGCCAGCCGATCTTGCCGGGGAACAGGTGCACGCGGTTGATGGCGATCACGTCGGGGGAGCCCTGCACCAGGTGCAGGAGGCTCCAGACCGTGCCCCACGGCTCGTGCTGCCCCGCGGTCGGACTGCCGGCGCTCAGCCCGCCCTGCACCGTGACGAACGGCTGCCCCGGCATCGCCATCGGGAAGGCGCGCCCCGTCGGCAGCATGGACGTGCGGTCGAGCTGCGCCACCCGGCCGGCGTCGGGCGCCGAGTTCACCCACAGGTGCCCGGTCACCGGGTCGCGGCACAGGCCGTAGGCCGACCAGCCGCTGTTCGGCCACGACCGCAGCACGTTGCCGGCGAGGTCCACTTCGAACATGGCGCTCTGGTAGTCGGCCACGTAGAGGGAGCCGTTGCCGCCGTTGCCGGTGGGATCGAGGCAAAGCGCGCGATGCACCGCGACGCCGGGCACGACGATGGGCTGCACGATCGGCCGGGGCCCGTTGGCGGTCAGGATCTGGTTGCGCAGGGCGCCGGTGCGGGTCAGCACCGAGATGCCGGCCTCGGAACCGCCCAGGATGCTCTGGCCATCCCATTCCAGGTCGCGCATGCCCCAGGCGCTCGCGTCGTGCACCGCCGGCTGCGGGAACGAGCCGACCAGCCGACCGCGGGCGTCGAACTCGTAGATCAGGTGCGGCCGCGCCGGGCTCGGCAGCGCCCGGGCCGACACGAAGACGTGGCCGTCGGCGGGATCGCAGCAGACGCCGAGGTGGGCGGTGTTGCCGGTCTGCGGATCGCACTCGAACCGCAGGTACTCGCCGAGGAAGCCGGCGTTGTTGCGGATCTGGGCCGGCAGGGTCGCCGCCACGGCCGCAATGGCGAGGAACGGGAACGGATGGCTGAGGCGGCGCGGCATGACGGAGCGAGACGGGACGAGACGGGACGACAGAGCATGCCGGATCGGCGCCGGACGCCAAGCGCCGGCGCATGCGCCGGGCAGCAACGGTCAGCGCGCCGCGCCGGCGGTGCCGGGCCAGAAGCTGCGCAGCCACATCCGCAGGCCCGGCCAGTCGGCGCCGGCCATCTCGCGTGCCTCCCGGAGCATGGCGCGGCATTCGTCGCGGCGGCCCTGGCCGAGCAGGTCCCAGGCCACGTCGCGCCGCACCGCCGCCCGCCGGCGCGCCACCAGCCGCCGGAAGTGGTTCTCGTGGCCGTGCACCCGCAGCACCTTCTCCATGATGCGGTCGATGCCCACCAGGAAGCGGCCGTTGGCCGACAGGCTGCCGACGTGCGTGCGGTAGAACGTCAGCGGCTCCGCCAGGTAGGCGATCGGCTCGCGGTCGGCGAGCCGCAGCCAGAGGTCGTAGTCCTCGGTGGCGATCAGGCCGGGGTCCTCGTCGAAGCCGCCGGCCTGCTCCAGCGCGTCCCGGGTCACCAGCATGGTGCTGCAGACCAGTGGATTGCCCACCAGCAGGCGCTCCATGGTGATCGCGTAGGGCACCGCGCGCCCGGCGTTCTTCGTACGCACGACGCTGTCGTCGACCACCACCCAGGCGTCGGTGCCGAGCGCCCGGGAGCCGAGTTCGGCCATCCGTTCGACCTGCCGTTCCAGCCGGGTGGGCGCCAGCCAGTCGTCGGCGTCGAGGAACGCCACCATCGGCGCCCGGGTGGCGGCGATGCCGCGGTTGCGGGCGGCACCGGGGCCGGCCTTGGCCTGCCGCAGGCAGCGCACGCCGAGCCGCTCGGCCACCTCGTGGGTGCCGTCGGTGGAGCCGTCGTCGACGACCACGATCTCCAGCGGTCGCGCGGTCTGGTCGAGCACCGACTGCAGCGCCACCGCCAGGAACGGCGCCGCGTTGTGGGCCGGGATCACCACGGCGACCGGCACGGTCATGCGGGCCTCCGGCGCAGCTTGCGCCACACGGCCGAGCCGATCTCGCGCAGGTAGACCAGGTCTGCGCGCCGCATCAGCAGGCAGCTCCACGGGTCGACGCGCACGTCACGGGCATACACGACGACGGTATACACCGTCGCCAGCACGTACGACACCGAGGAGGCGATGGCGGCGCCGGCGGCGCCCATGCCCGGGATCAGCAGCACGTCGAGCACCAGCATGCTGATCAACACCACCAACTGGGCGTTGACGCAGACCTGCATGCGATCGCGGGCGGCAAGGTCCGCCTGCAGCACCTTCGACACGGTGAACGCCACGGTGCCCGGCGCCAGCAGCAGGAGCGCGCCGCCGACCGGCTCGCTCCAGATCCGATACCAGGCGTTGCCGTCGGCGGCGGCGCCGCCGCCCACCTGGTCGGCGACCCAGGTGATGGTGCCCATCGCCGGATCGATCAGCAGCAGCACCGCCACGCCGGCCAGCAGGGACACCACCAGCCCCATGCGCGACAGCACCGGCGTCAGCTCCCGCGCCTTCTCGTGGGTCGACCCGGCCACCTTGCTGAAGAACAGGTCGCGCATGGCCTCCGGGAAGTGCCAGACCAGCTCCGCCCAGGTGACCGCCATGCTGTAGAAGGCCACCTCCTGGGCCACGAAGTCCTTGGCGTCCTTGCCCAGCAGGCCCGGCGGCGCCGTGAACACCGCCGCCAGCACCAGCAGGTCGATGCGGTGGTTGAGGTAGGTCAGCGTCGAGGTCAGGTTCGCCTTCCAGCCGTAGCGGACGCTGTCGCGCAGGAAGTCCGGGTGCAGCCGCAGCCGCAGCCGCACCACGCGCCGCACCAGCAGCACCGTCAGCCCGGCCACCAGCACGGCGGTGGCGAGCCGGCCCCAGGCCACCGCCATCGGCACGTCACCGCGGCTGACGTCGCCGCCGAACGCGAAGTAGCAGGCGAAGAAGGCCGGCAGGAACAGGATCGAGTTGACCAGGTGGACCGTGCCGTAGTCCTTCACCCGCTCGGTGGCGAGTTGGATGCTGTTGCTGTAGCTGGCCAGCAGCAGGAACGGCACCGCCAGGCAGAACGGCGCCACCAGCCACGGATCGAACACCCATTCCTCGCGCAGCAGCGGCAGCACATACAGCGCCACCAGGCCCGCCAGCAGCGCGATGGTGCCGCCCCACACCACCGCCACCAGCGAGGTGGTCTCGAAGGCCTGCTGCGGCGAGTAGCGGCCGCGCCGCACGTAGTAGACCAGCGACGTCGCCAGGCCGAGATTGGCCAGCGCCATCAGGATGAACGGCAGCGAGGCCAGGATCCCGGCGCGACCGTGCTCCGCCGCCACGTTCTTGGTCAGCAGATACAGGATCAGGCCGCCGCCCTTGTCCACGGCGACGACCAGGACATGGATCAGCAGCGTGAAGACGACCCAGCGGCGGAAGTTCATCGGCGGGCAGATCGCGCCGCCGGCTCACCAGGGCATGTCGGAGGCCTTGAAGTCCTCCTGGATCGACGGCAGCAGCTCCTCGACCCGCTGCGGATCGAGCCCGACCTGCTCGTACACGTCGTGATCCAGCACCGGCATCGGCGTGCCGATGGTCGACGGCGTGCCCGCGCTCCACGCGATGTGATCGGCAAGATGGATGAGGGAGGAGAGGGAGCGGTGGAACGGATCGCGGGAGGGGGCGTGATGGTAGCGGATCGCGATGGCCAGATCCTCGGGCAGGAACCACTTGATGGCCAGCACCGAGCCGACGTCGGCATGGGTGAAGCCCAGCTCCTCGCTCTCGATCGCCAGCTCCGAACGGCCGCTCTCCGCCGCCTTGGCCAGGATGCCCATGTAGGTGGGCCCCATCTTCTCCAGCAGGATGATCTTGCCGATGTCGTGCAGCAGCCCGCAGATGTACAGGTCCTCGGCCTGGCTGTCGGCGAAGCCCGGCGAGGCGGCGCCGAGACCGCGGGCGGCGACGCCGGTGAAGATCGCGTGCTTCCAGAACGCCAGCGCGTCGAAGTTGCGGGCGGCGTCGCGCTTCTTGGCGAACACACTGAACACGGCGGCCTTCAGGGCCACCTTCTTGGTCATGTTGAAGCCCATGACCGACACCGCCAGGCTGACCGACGACACCCGCACCTGCAGGCCGTAGTAGGCCGAGTTGACGATGCGCAGCACGTTGGTGGCCACCGCCGGGTCCTTCGACACGACCTTGGCCACGTCGTCGGCCGAGGTCTCCGGGTCCGCCATGACGCTGTTGAGCTTGGTCAGCACCTCGGGCATCGTGGGGAGCTCGATCGTGCTGTTGACCAGACTCAGGATGTTGGTCGTGGCGCCGGTGGCCTGTGACATGGGTGCGTCTCCGGCGCACCTATCGGGACGCCGTGCGCACGGGCTTGAGGCGGCGCCCAACCTCGTCCGAAGCACCGGGCAGCCGTGAACGTCCTGTTCCTCAGCCAGCGCGTGCCGTGGCCGCCCGACCGCGGCGACCGCATCACCACCTGGCACTTCCTGCGCCACTTCCTGGCCCGCGGCGACCACGTCCAGGTGGGCTGCTTCGCCGAGGAGGCACGGGACGACCAGGGAGCGGCCCACCTGCGCTCGCTCGGCGCCGAGGTTGCGGCGCCAAGGCTCGACCGGCGCTGGCGGCGCCTCACCTGCCTGTCCGGCCTGCTCACCGGACGGTCGCTGACCGTGCCGTTCTTCGCCAGCCGGAGCCTGCAGGACCAGGTCGACCGTTGGGTTTCGCAACAGCCGCCGGACCTGATCTACGTCTACTCGTCGTCGATGGCGCAGTTCGCCCTGCGCCACCGCGGCCCGGTCCGGCTGATGCAGTTCGCCGAGCTGGACTCGGACAAGTGGCGGCAGTTCGCGGCGGCGGCCCGTGGCCCGCTCGGCCGCTGGCTCTACGGCCGCGAGGCGAGAGAACTGCTGGCGTTCGAGACCCGGGTGGCCCGCGAGTTCGAGCTGTCGGCGGTGGTGTCGGACGTCGAACGGGAGCTGTTTCTGCGGCTGATCCCCGGCGTCGAGCCGCTGGTGCTGCCGAACGGCGTCGACGTCGACCACTTCCGCACCGCCGGCGACGCCGCGCGCCACCCGCGCACCGCCATCTTCACCGGCGTGATGGACTACGAGCCCAACATCGACGGCGTGCGCTGGTTCGTCGCCGAGTGCTGGCCCGCCCTGCGGCAGCGCTTCGCCGACGCGCAGCTGCTGATCGTCGGCAGCCGGCCGGCGCCGGCGGTGCAGGAGCTGGCTCGCACGCCGGGGGTGACCGTCACCGGCCGCGTGCCGGAGACGCCGCCGTTCTTCGATCGCGCCGCCGTGGCCATCGCGCCCCTGCGCCTGGCCCGCGGCGTGCAGAACAAGGTGCTGGAGGCGATGAGCATGGCGCTGCCGGTGGTGAGTTCGCCGCAGGCAGCCCAGGGACTGGGCGACGTACCCGCCGACACGCTGCGCATCGCCGCCGACGCGGCTGCGACCACCGCGGCGGTGGCGGAGCTGTTCGCCGATCCGGCGGCGGCGCGGGCCATGGGCGAACGCGCCGGCGCCTGGGTGCGGACCCACTGCCGCTGGGAGAACATGCACGCGCGGCTGGACCGCGCGCTCACCGCGGCCGGCGTCCGGCTCTAGCGATCGCGCAGGCGGAAGACCACCGGCACCACCAGTTCGCCTGCCTCGGGCACGCCGCCGCGGGTGGCCGGCTGGAAGCGGAAGCCGCGCACGGCCGCCAGCGCCGCCCGGTTGAGGTCCGGATGCGGGCACGCCTCCACCAGCCACACCTCGGCGGCGCTGCCGTCGAGCCCGACCCGCACGCCGACCCTCACCTCGCCTTCCTGGCCGAGCCGGCGGGCTCGCTCGGGATACTCCGGCGCACGGTTGACCTTCGGCAGCGGCACCGCGGCGACGTAGGCGGCGCCCGGTTCCACCGGCGGGGCCATGACCTCCACCGGCGGCGCCGCCGTCACGGGTGCCGCGGGCCGCGGCGGCAGCACCGGCAGCAGCCGCGGCGCGGCGCGTTCCGGCAGGGGCGACCAGGCCGGCGGCTCCGACGGCGGCTCGGGAATCGCCACCGGCGGGGGCTCGGGCAGCAGGTTCTCCTCGAGGGGTTCGGCGAAGACCGGCGGCGGCGGTTCGGACTCGGCCTGCGGCGGCGGCGCCGGCTCCCGCAGTTCCAGGCCGAACCGCGCCGGCTCCCTCTCACCCGCCGCCGCCGTGGGCCAGGTGCCGACCGCCACGCCGACCAGGGCGGCGTGCAGGCACAGGGACAAGGCGATGACGGCGGGGCGCATGACTGACGGGGGGCAGCGGAGCAGAACGGACCCGCGCGGGTCGGGGTTCGGGCGGCAGAGGATAGCCGCCCGCCTGGGCCCCTACGACCCCTCCGCCGGCAGGATGCGGTAGATGCGCCCGTCGTAGCACAGCGCCAGCAGTTCGCCGTCCGGATCCTCGCCGAACGAGGCCAGCAGGGCCGGTGCCCGGCCGATCTCCCGCACCTCGTGCCTGCCGCCCTCGCGATCCTCGCGCACCGCCCACATGCGGAACGTGTGGAAGTCGCCGTAGACGAACCAGCCCTGCAGCCCGGGCAGCGCCTTGCCGCGGTAGACGTAGCCACCGGTCACCGACTGGCCCTCGCGCCGGCCGTAGCTCGCCACCGGCGGGATCAGGTTCGCGGGCTCGCTGCTGACCTGCTTGCCGCCCCTGAAGCGCTCATCCGCCTCCATCCAGTTCCAGCCGTAGTTGCCGCCCTTCTGGATGCGGTCGACCTCCTCCCAGCGGTTCTGGCCGACGTCGCCGCACCACAGCTCGCCGGTCTGGCGGTCGAAGGTGATCCGCCAGGGATTGCGCAGGCCGAAGGCCCAGACCTCGCCGCGGGCACCGGCCTCGCCGACGAACGGATTGTCGGCCGGCACGCGATAGGGCTCGGCGGCGGTCGCGGCCCGCACGTCGATGCGCAGGATCTTGCCCAGCAGCGAACCCTTGTCCTGGCCGCTGCCCAGGGTGTCGTTGGCGGCGCCGCCGTCGCCCAGCGCGATGTAGAGCATGCCATCGGGGCCGAACTCGATGGTGCCGCCGTTGTGGTTGCCGAACGGCTGCGGGATCTCGAGCACGCGCAGTTCGGTCTGCGGATCGACCACGCGGCCGTCGTCGCCCTCTGTGGTGCCGAACCGGCTGATCACCGAGCGCCGGTCGATCTCCTTCACCTTGCGGCCGCGGCGCTCCACCTCGCGCATCGCCACCTGCTCGGACCAGTAGGCGTAGACGAGACCGTTGTCGGCGTAGGCCGGATCGAAGGCGAACCCGAGCAGCCCCTCCTCCCAGTTGTCGGTGAGGACCTTGCCGCTCAGATCGAGGAACGGCCGCCGATCGGCGGCCTTGCCGTCCCGCGGGATGCGGTGGATCACGCCGGGCTGGGTGACGACATAGCAGCCGTCCCGGTCGCTCGGATGGAACGCGAGGTAGAGCGGCTTGTCGAACCTGGCCTGGCCCGGGAACGCGTTCTCGAGGCGCACCTTCGGCCCCGGCGCGGCTTCCTGGGCGCAGGCCGGGGCGGTGGCGAGCAGGAGCAGGGACGCGGGCGCGAGGAGGGAAGGCGACGGGCGCGGCATGGCTGCCGGATACGCCACGCGCCGGGCCCGTGCCAACAGAAGCTGGCGATTCGTCGGCCGGCGACCGGCGACGGTCTGGTAGAAGCGCCGCCATGCTGGCGGTGCAGAAGCTGCGCAAGGCCTACGGCGAACACGTCGCGCTGGAGGGTCTGGACCTGGAGGTGCGGCAGGGCGAGATCCTGGCCCTGCTCGGCCCCAACGGCGCCGGCAAGAGCACCACCGTGAAGTGCCTGGTCGGCCTGCTGGAGCCCGACGCGGGGACGGTGACCCTCGACGGCATCGACGCCCGCGCCGACCGGCGCGCGGCGCAGCGCAAGATCGGCTACCTGCCCGAGGTCGCACGCCTGCACGAGGCCCTCACGCCCGTGGAGCACCTGCGGCTCAAGGGCCGGCTGTTCGACCTGCCCGAGGCCGTGATCGCCGAACGGGCCGACCGGATGCTGCAAGGCTTCGGTCTCGCCGATCGACGCGATCAGCCGATGACCGGCTTCAGCAAGGGCATGCTGCAGAAGGTGGCGGTGGCGTCGGCCCTGCTCACCGAGCCGCGACTGCTGATCCTCGACGAGCCGATGTCGGGACTCGACGTCAACACCGCCATGGTGATGAAGGAGGTGATGCGCGAGTTCGCCGCCCGGGGCGGCGCCGTGCTGCACTGCAGCCACATCCTCGACGTGGTCGAGACCCTGGCCCATCGCGTCGCCCTGCTCGACCGCGGCCGGCTGCGGGCGGTCGGCACCATGGCCGAACTGCGCGCCACGGCCGGCGAGGGCGCAGGCCAGGACCTGGAGAGCGTGTTCCGCGCCCTCACCCAGGCCTCCGACCCGATCCGCCAGGCTCGCGCCATCCTCGGCTGAGCCCGCACGGCTCACTTGCCGCCGGTCAGCGCCAGTTCGACGCGTTCGGGCTCGGCCCGCAGTTCGACGGTGGGCGAACTGCGCGAACCCTGGCGCGCGCGCACCTGCAGCCGCACCCGGTCGCGCTGCAGGAAGCGCACCTCCATCTGGCCGTCGGCGTCGCTGCGCGGCGCGCCCACCTGGTTCTGGCTCATGCTCATGGCCAGCGTGTCCAGGGCCCGTTCCAGCGGGTTGGCGACGCCGCGCGTGCTGGTGCCGGCGATCTGCAGGCTGGCTCCGGCCACCGGCTTGCCCTCCTCGTCGACGATGCGGAGCCGCATCACCGGCAGTTCCTCCAGGCGCACCTCGAGCCGTTCGCCCTGCACCTCGGCCAGGCTGACGTGGGCGAAGCCGCGGGCGTCCATGGCCAGCAGCAGCCACGCGCCGGTCGGCACCGGCAGTTCGGCCCGGCCCGCGGCGTCGACGCGGAACTGCAGCCGCCCCTCGTTGATCCGGTTGGAGTTGGTGTCGATGGGCTGCAGCAGGCAGACCACGTCGTGGCCGGGCCCCGCCATCGTGTCGAGGACCTGCAGGGACAGCAGGCGCGGCTCGGCGAGATCGATCGTGCCGACCTCGCGCCCGGCACGGATCGCCGGCACGAACACGCGGGTCGGCGACACCGGGACGGTCACGGTGAAGTCGTAGCTGTCGCCGCGCAGGCCCGGCAGCACGACCTTGCCCTCGGCATCGCTGCGGACCTCGGCGCTGCGCGGCAGGTGGGTCCACGAGTTGCCCTGGGCGTTGTTGCGCAGCTTGTCGATCCAGGCCACCTGCACCCGCTGGCCCGCCACCGGCTGCCCGTGCCGCACCAGCGTGGCGGTGAGCTGCTGCTCCTCGCCCATGCGGAACACGATCTCGTCGCGGGCCGGCTGGGCCTCGGCGGGCTTCTCGCCGGGCTTCTCGCCGGGTTTCTCGGCGGACTCGCCCTCGGCGCCCGGCCGCATCTCCCAGCGCAGCCCGTCCTCGTAGCGACGCCCGCTCCACCCCGACACGCTGTCGCCGAAACCCGCCTTGCTGCCGATCAGCAGGCATTCCCGCGGGTTGCTCTCGAACGGATCCTGGTCGAGCGGCACCCGCACGGTGGCCGTGCCGTCGGCGCCGGTCACGCCGACCCGGCGGAAGGGCGTGCGCGCCGCCACCGCGAAGTCGCGCTGACGGCTGTAGATCATGGCGATGCGCAGGTCGACGGCGACGCCGGCCACCGGCTTGCCGGCGGCGTCGACGGCCCGCACCGGCAGTTCCCGGGGCGGCGGCAGCGCGAACTGCTGGCCCTGCACCGTCGTGTAGCGGTGCGCCAGCGGCTGGCCGTCGGCGGTGAGCAGCAGCAGGTCGAGGCCGGTCTGCGGCAGCGGCGGCAGCACCGCCTCGCCTTCGGCGCCGATCGGACACTCGACGTCGTGGATCACCGCGAACGGGAGCTGCAGCCGCAGCCGGAACGGCCCCAGATCGGCCCACGGCTCGAGGCCCGTCACCGTGATCACGTGCCGCTCCGGCGCGCCGAGGCGCAGTTCGATCGGCGGTCCGACGCCGACGTTGGCGGCCGCCTCGCTCACCGCCCTGGCGCCGTTCTCGTCCGGGGGCCCCGCCGCCCACGCCGTGTACAGGGCCAACGGCAGGAGGTCGGTGCGGAAGCGGCCGCGCTCGTCGGTCCGCACCGTCACCACGTCGGCGGGCACGCACTGGGCCTGGAACACGCCCACCGCGCCGACCAGGGTGACCTCGGCGCCGGCGGCCGGCGCGCCATCCTGGTCGAGCACCCGGCCGAGCATGGGCCGTCGTTCGGCCTGTGGTTGCTGGGCCACGAGGCCCGCCACGGTCACCAGGATCGCCAGCAGGACGCGCATCCCCGCAAGATAACCCTGCAGCCCGGGCCGGGTCCTGCCGATATCCGCCACATGTCCCGGGTGTTCCCCCACGCCGTCTGGGCCGCCATGGCGCTCGGCCCGCTCCTCGGCGGCTGCGCCGACGCGGCCGCCGCCGAACGCGACCGCGCCCTGGCCACCTTCGACGCCTTCCAACGGGCGCTGCTGGCCGGCGATCGCGCCGCCACCGCCGCCCTGCTGACCCGCGAGTCGCGGGCCGCCCTGGCGCAGATCGACTGGCAGCAGGTGGGCGCGCGGGCGCCCCTGCAGGCGCTGGGCGCCACCGCCCACGACTTCGAACACTGGATCCGGGTACGCGATCCGGCCCAGGGCTCTGCCGAGTCGATCTTCGTCGTCACCCGCGAGCGCGGCGCCCTGCTGGTCGACCTGGTCGCGACCGCCGCGCACAACGCGACGCCGGTGCCGAAGACCGGTCCGCTGCGCTTCGAGGACGCGCCGCTGAGCCCCGCACAAATCGACGAAATCCGCGACAGGGCCGCCGCCGCGCTCCGGTAACGTCCGCCGACGAACGTCGTAGGACGCGACCATGAGCGACATCCTGAAGACCCTGATCATCGGTTCGGGCCCGGCGGGCTACACCGCCGCGGTCTACGCCGCCCGCGCCAACCTCGAGCCGGTCCTGCTGACCGGCAGCCAGCCCGGCGGCCAGCTCACCATCACCACCGACGTCGAGAACTACCCGGGCTTCCCCGACGGCGTGATGGGCCCGGAGATGATGGAGAAGTTCAAGGCGCAGGCCGAGCGGTTCGGCACCAAGGTGCTGGCCGAGACCGCCCTGAAGGTCGACCTGTCGAAGCGCCCGTTCACGGTGGTCACCGACGCCGAGCAGACCCTGCGGAGCCAGACCCTGATCATCAGCACCGGCGCCAGCGCCCAGTACCTCGGCCTGCCGAACGAGAAGGCGCTGCAGGGCCGCGGCGTCTCGGCCTGCGCCACCTGCGACGGGTTCTTCTTCAAGAACAAGAAGGTCTACGTCGTCGGC
>CAZMGG010000130.1:0-15562 GCA_964565715.1 uncultured candidatus Brocadiaceae bacterium
AAATTGCATCGTCGTAGAAACCTTCCTGAAAATAAACAGCACCCAGCTTATCATAGCCGCGCGCGCCGCAACGGCGCGGCGCGCGCCTACGTCCAGCGGAAGATCTTCAGCGCCAGGCCGAAGCACACCGCCGCGAACGCGGTCAGCAACCCGATCGCCCAGCCCGCCTCGACCAGGCCCCCCGGCGCCAGCATCACGTCGCGCATCGCCGCGTTGAACCAGGACAGCGGCAGCGCCTCGGCGGCCCAGCGCAGCACGCCCTCCATGCGTTCGTTGCTGAAGAACGCGCCGCCGAGCAACCACATCGGCAGCATGAACAGGTTCATCAGGCCGGCGACGCCCTCGATGGTCTTGGCGCGGCTCGCCACCAGGACGCCGAGACCGCTGAACGCCAGGGAGCCCGCCAGGACCAGCAGGCAGCCGGCGAGCACGCTGCCGCGGAAGGGCACGCCCCAGAACAGCACGCCGAAGGCGGCGATCACCGCCGACTCGGGCAGCACCAGCAGCAGGCGCGAACACAGGAAGCCGGCCAGGAACTCGCCGCGGCCCAGCGGGGTGACCAGCAGGCGGCGCAGGAGGTTCTGCGTGCGGTACTGCACCAGGTTGAAGCCGATCCCCCACATGCCTGCGCCCAGCAGGTTCAGCCCGATCAGGCCCGGGATCAGGAAGTCGATGTAGCGGGAGCCCGGCCGGTCCTCGGCGGTGAACGCCGGCTCGACCCAGGCCTGGCCCTGCGCGTCACGGAGCGCCCGCTCGACCTGCAGGCGCGCCAGTTCGGCGTCGGGGCGGGCCGGATCGGCGCGCAGCCGGGGGGCGGCGACGGTGCCCCGCACCAGGGCGCCGACCCGGCCGCGCGCCAGCGCCACGTCGGCCTCGATCTCGTCGAGCACCTCGACCTGCAGGCGCGGATTGCCCCGCAGCGCGGCCGCCATGGCCTCGGCGTCGGCGCCCGCCACCACCGCCACCGGCAGAGGCTGGGGCGTGCTCGGCTTGAAGGCGAAGCCGAGCACGATGGTCATCAGGAGCGGAAAGCCGTAGGTCCAGAACACCGCCTCGGGCGTGCGCCAGAACTCGCGGAAGGCCACCTTCGCCACCGCCAGCACGCGCGACACGCTCATGGCTGGCCATCCTCGCGCAGCGCGCGCCCGGTGAGGTGCACGAACACGTCCTCCAGGGTGGCGTGGCGGGTGGCCAGGCCGGTCAGCTCCAGGGCGTTCTCCCGCAGCAGCGCCAGCAGCGCCGGCACCGAGCCGTGCACGGTGGCCACGGTCAGGACCGCCCGGTCGGCGCTCACCTCGCTGCGCTGGACGCCGGGCAGGGCGTCGAGCAGCTGCTGGCCGAGCCGGGCGCCGACGCCGGCGGCATCCAGCTCGACCACGTGCTCGGCGCCGAGCGAATGGATCAGTTCGCGCGGGGTGCCCAGGGCGATCAGCCGGCCGCGGTCGACCACGCCGATCCGGTCGCAGAGCTGGTGCGCCTCGTCCATGTAGTGGGTGGTGAGCAGCACCGTGCCGCCCTCCTGGCGGAACTGCCGCACCACCTCCCAGAGCTGGCGCCGCGACTGCGGATCGAGCCCGGTGGTGGGCTCGTCGAGGAACAGCAGCTCGGGCCGGCCCAGCAGGGCCGTCGCCACCGCCAGCCGCTGCCGCTGGCCGCCGGACAGCTGGCTCTGCCGGGCGTCCGCCTTCTCCTGCAGCGAGACAAGGCGCAGGACCTCGTCCACCGGCCGGCCGCCGTGATAGCAGGCGGCGAACAGGTGGAGCGTCTCGCGCACGGTCTGCTTCTCGAAGAACTTGGTCTCCTGCAGGCAGACGCCGATGCGGGCGCGGATCGAGCGATCCTGGCCGGTCCGCCAGGCCCGGCCGAGCACGAACACCTCGCCGCTGGTCTCCTGGTTGAGACCCTCGCAGATCTCGACGGTGGTGGTCTTGCCCGCACCGTTGGGTCCGAGCAGACCGAAGACCTCGCCGCGCCGCACCATCAGGTCGAGGCCGTCGACGGCGACGGTCTCCTTCCGGCCGCTGCGATAGACCTTGCGCAGCTGCCGCAGTTCGATGGCGGGGGCGTCGGCGGACACGGGGGACGGGTGATACCAGGGCGCGCCGGCCGGGGGAAGGACGGCATGGGCGACCTGGTTCGGAGGTGGGTCTGCCTGCGCGCGGCGCACCGGCAGTGCCGCCGCGCCCGATCGCGTCTAGCGCCGGGTGGCGGCCAGGGCCTCCTGGGCCAGGCCGGTGGTCCCATCGCGGCCCTGCAGCGCGGCGCCCTGCTCCGCCACCGCGCCGAAGTCGCCGCGCAGGGCCTTCAACGCGTAGCGTTCCGCGTCGATCTCCGCCTGGGTGCGGACGCCCATGCGGCGGAACAGGGGCAGCGGCGGACACCAGCCCTGCAGGGCGTGCTGCAGCAGGAAGCCATTCACCAGCACCGGCAGCAGCAGGAACCGGCGCGCCACCAGGAGGCCGAGGCCGAGGCCGGCCAGGGAGAACCCGGCGGCGTTGGCCTCAAGGGTCCGCTCGATGTCCCATTCGCGTTCCAGTTCGCCGAGCCGCCGCTCGATGGCCTCGGGGCCGGCGGCGGCGTGGTAGGCGATGCTCTCCTCGGTGCGGCGGAGGATGCGCTGGTTGATCTCGTCGTCGGTGTGGCGCGGCACGCGCCCGGTGGTGCTCGGCAGCATGGCGGTCTCCTTGGGGAAGACCGAGGGATCTGCAAGGGCCATGCCCAGCGCCGGTCAGCGCGGGAAGGCGTCCGGCAGGCCGCCGTCCACCGGCAGCACCGCGCCGGTGGTCGGCGTGCGGCCCTCGGCGAAGAACGCCACCGCCTCGCCGATCTGCCGCGGCGTGACGGTGACCTTGAGCAGGCTGCGCTGCCGGTAGTAGTCACGCAGGCCGGCGGCATCGAGGCCGCGCGACGCCATGCGCTGCGGTCCGACCTCCTGCCACAGTCCGCTCGGCACCTGCTCGTCGCCGAACACCGCGTCGGCGTTGATCATGTTGACGCGCACGCCCAGTTCGGCGAGTTCGAGGGCGCCGATGCGGCCGAGCTGCAGCGCGGCGGCCTTGCTGGCCGAGTAGGCGCCGAACGCGGGACCGGGCGCGAACGCATTCTTGCTCACCTGCAGCACCACGGCGCCGCCGGTGCGCTGCGCCCGGAACACCCGGGCGGCCTGCTGCAGCACGTGCAGGGTGCCCTGCACGTTGATCGCCTGCACCCGGGCGAAGTCGGCGGTGCGCAGCTCCTCGAGCCGCGCCACGTGGGCGATGCCGGCGTTGTGCGCCAGCAGGTCGAGGCCGCCGAAGGCCTGCACGCAGCGGTCGACCAGGGCGGCCACGGCCGTCGGATCGGTGAGGTCGGCGGTGGCGCTCCCGAGCTGGCCCTTGTGCCGCCCGAGGCGGTCGCGCACGACCGCCAGCCGCGCCTCGTCGACGTCGGTGAGGAACACGCAGGCGCCCCGTTCGAGCAGCGCCTCGGCGACGCCGCTGCCGATGGCGCCGGCCGCACCGGTGCAGAGCGCCACCTGGCCCTGCAGGGACGGCGGGCTCTGCCTGCCGAGCTTCTTCAGCTCCAGCGGCCAGTACTCCATCTCGACGAGCTGCGCCTCGGTGAGCCCCTGGAAGCGGCCGAACGCCTCGCCCTGGGCCCAGACCGCGAGCGTGTGCTCGGCGATGTCGGCGGCGATGCGGGCGGCCTTGCGGGCGGGCGCCAGGGCCACGAGCCCCGTGCCCTCGATCACGGCCACCACCGGCAGGGGCTGCAGCATCACGCGGTGGCCGAGCGGTGCGGCGCAGCGTTCGAAGTAGCCCCGGTACCAGCCGACGTAGTCCGCCACCGCGGCCCGGCAGGCTTCGGCGCTCTCGGCCTCGGCACGGGTCAGGAACAGGTAACGCCCCTTGGTGCGGATCACGTGATCCGGCGTGATCGGCCCCCGGGTGCAGAGTTCGCCGGCGTCGGCGCGGGCGGCGAACGCGGCGGCGGCGTCGGTGGGCCGGGCCTCGGCCACCACCCGCTGCCAGTCGTTGCCCCACGGCCGCGCCACCTCCATGCCGAGCGCGCCACGCAGCACCGGCAGGGCGCGGGCCAGGAACGCCCCGCGCTCGGCGGCGGGCAGGGGTGTGGGCGCCGCGTCCACGGTGGCCTTCGCGCCCCGCTCCCGCACGAACCGCTCGGCGCGGTCCACCAGTTCGATCGTGCGGCGGTAGCTCGTCGCCGCGTCCTCGCCGAACGTGAACAGCCCGTGCTGGCACAGCACCACGCCGATGCACTTCGGGTTCCGCTCGACGGCCTCGGCCACCGCCTTGGCCAGCGGAAAGCCCGGCATGATCCAGGGCAGGATCGCCACCTGTTCGCCGAACGCCTCGCGTGCCAGCGCCGCACCGTCCTTCTGGTCGGTCAGCGCCAGGATCGCGTCGGCATGGGTGTGATCGACGAACCTGTGCGGCAGGAACGCGTGCAGCAGCGCCTCCACCGACGGATCCGGCGCGGTGCTGTCCAGCAGCGCCCCGCGCACCGCGTTCACCATCGCCTCGTCGGTCAGCGTGGACAGCGAACGCAGCTCGCGCAGGGGCGCGAGCCGCACCGCCGGCAGCCCCGGCGGCTCGATGGCGCCGAGATCCCAGCCGCTGCCCTTCACGTGCAGGACCTCGATCTCGCGACCGTGCAGGTCGCGGGCGGTGGTCTTCACCGAGGTGTTGCCGCCGCCGTGCAGCACCAGATCCGCGTCCTGACCGATCAGACGCGAGGTGTAGACCCGCAGCGCGACGTCACGGCCGGCGGCGGCGAACTCCTGGATGGCGGCCTCGGCCCCGGCGTCGTTCCAGCGGGATTGCATGCGGCTGGCGTAGCGGAACGTCGCGGCCAAGGCAACAGCGGGCGGCGATGGGCCGCCCAGGGGTCTCAGAAGCGGAAGCCGCCGCCCACCATGAAGCCCGACAGGCCGATGTCGATGTCGTAGGTGTCGTCGTCGATCAGACCCTCGACCTCCATGTTGATCAGGCGATAGCCGACGAACACGTCGAACCAAGGCGTCGGCGCCACCTCCAGGCGCGCCTCCACGTCCAGCAGGCTCGCCTCGACGTCCTCGATGTCGACCGCGACGTAGCCGACCTCGCCGACGCCGCGCACCGGCCCGACGTCGACGCCGCCGCGCAGGAACAGCATCGGGATCGGCGCCGCCAGTTCGGCCTCTTCGGTGGCGATCCCGATCGAGTCACGCACGGTCATGCTCAGATCGAAGAAGTCGGCGGCGATGCCCGGCGCCAGCGTCACCGGCCCGAGTTCGATGTCGAACGCCCAGGCCACCTTGATGTTGGTCAGCTCGAACGTCGAGAACACCGAGGTGCCCGCGGTCAGGTTGTCGCCGAAGTTGGCGGTCAGCGTGCCCTGGCCCTCGTCCTCGAACATGAAGCCCGACGCACTCAGCGTGGCGGTGCCGAAGTCCAGCTCGAGCCGCCCGAACGGCGTGCCCTGGTCGTCGCCCAGCCCCAGCGCCGGCTCGATGTCCTGCTGGATGTTGGTGTTGTTGGTGCCGCCGACGTAGCCGAAGTCGCCGTCCAGCGCGAGTTGCGCATAGCCGGCCTGGGCCTCGACCTCGAACGTGTAGCACGACGGCAACGCCAGCAGCACCGGCGCGGCCACGACGAGAAGGAATCGATTGCGCATGGTCCGATGCTCCTAGGGGACGTGGTGGACGCTGCGGGTCTGCAGGTTGACGTGGAAGGTGCCGGTGATGCCGGTGACGGCGAGCTTCGCCACCACCGTGCCGTCGAAGGTCAGCGTCGCGTTCACCGTGTCCTTCGGGCCGGTCAGCGTCACCGTCACCACGCCCGCGGGATACTCCTGCCCCGGCGTGTCGTCGGTGCGCAGCCCGCTCGTGTTGAACACCAGCGTGCAGTTGGTGCCGCCGTTGATCGTGCCGTCGGCCACCGGCGGCGGCCCGCCGGACACCACCGCCGTGGTCGTCCGCACCTCCTCCAGCTCGTTCTGGTTGGTCGAGCCGGCGATCAGCCCGGTCAGCGCGCCGCTGCCGCTGATGCCGGTGCCCGCCAGCGACCAGGTCCCCACCATGAACGGCGTGCCGGTGGTGAACAGCGCGCGGAGCTGCGTCGCGGCGTCGTCGATCGCCTGCGACAGGCTGGTCAGCGACAGGTTGAGGTCCTGCGCCGCGCCGCCCGGGCTGTAGAAGCGGATCGTGCTGGTGATCGTGAAGCCGGTCAGCGTGATGGTCACGTTGACGCTGCCGTCGCCCTGCTCGGCCCAGACCAGGCCCGCCGGGTCGGCCGGATTGTTGCCGCCGTTCAGGCGCCAGAGATCGGCGTAGTCGAGCAGCGCATTGAACTGCTGCAACACCGGCGGCAGACAGTCCGTGACGGTGTCCGCCTTGTTCTGCAGCGCGGTGTCCACCGTGCTGGCGACCTTGCTGGAACACGCCCCGCAGAGCGCCGCCAGCGAGAGAGAGAGAACGAGAGCGCGCATGGAACCTCCGTGAGCGAGGGGGACCGAGGCGGCCGCATTGTCGCCATCGGGATGCGGATCGCAACGATGCAGGCACGGAAGGTAACGTGGCAGCTGCCATGCCCGTACCCGGCCCGCACCCGGCAGTCCGCCCCCGCACCGCCGCGGCACCGCGCCTGCTGGCCCTGTGCGCGCTGGCGCTGGCGCTCGCGCTCTCGACCCTGCCGTTGTTCCGCGCCGAGCCGGAGGCTCGGGCACCAATCGCGCCGGCGTCCGTGCCGCTGGCCCCTGGGCCGGTCACCGCGGAGTCCGCCCCCCCGATTGCGACCGCGCACGACGCGAGCGAAGCCCGCGTCGCGCCGGAGGCGACGCCGCCGGCGACCGCGTTCCTCTCCATCGTGCTGCGCGGGGACCTGCCCGGCGTGCGGACGGTGCGCTTCGCGGTCACCGATGCCCAGGACGGCACGCTGGCCACCCGCGACGTGCCGTGGCAGCCCGACCTGGCCCGCGCCGACTTCGCGGTGCCGCCCTACGACCCGGTCTGGGCCACGGCGTCGACGCTGGCCGACGGCGACACCGCGATGGCCCACGCCGTGCCCGCCCAGGAGGTGCGGCTCGGCCCCGGCGAACGGCACGAAGTCGTGCTGGCCGCCGACGGTCCGGCGGTGACGCTGCGGCTGCGCGGGCCGTCCCCGGCACTGCTGCCCCATCTCGGCCTCGCGCTCTGGCCAGGCGGTCGGGAGCCGCCGCCGAGCGACGATGCGTGGCTGCTGCGCGCCGACGCCGACGGCGTCTTCCGTGCATATCTGCCAAGGGCGCCGGCGCGCGCCGCCCTCTGGTCGGCAACTGGCTGGATCTCGCTGGTCACCGTCGACGGCGAAGCCGATCTCGCCACCGCCGGCGACCATGAGCTGCGGCCGCTCGACGACCTGGTCGGCGTCGCCTGCTTCGAACACGACACGTTGGTTCCGGCCAGCCTGCGCCCGGACCGCGTCGGCGAGCTGCTCGGCAGGCGCCGGCCTGGCAACAGCGCGGTCTTCGTCACCACCCGCACCGCCGCCACCGCCACGACGCACTGGTTCGGCGGCACGCCCGCGCACCCGTTGTTCGCCGTGCCCGCCGGCGACGTGGTCCGCGTGGCCGACCTGTGGCGTGTTCCCCTGCCGCCCCGGACCGCGCTCGGGTACCTGCACGCAGAAAGCGCACCGCCCGAATCGATCGGATCGTGGCTCCTGGCCGAGGCGTTGCCGTCGAGAGCGGATCCTTCCTCGGCGCCGTACCTGCAGCCCGATCAAGTCAGCACCAACGGCACCCCCGGATTCATCTGGGTCCTGCCGCCCGGCGACTACCAGCTCCGCTGGCACACCGACAGCGGCCCCGGCCCCATCGCGGTCGAGTTGGTGCGCGTGGCGCCCGGCGCGCGCCTGTCGGTGCCGGTGTCACGGCCCACGGCGACCCGCTGGTCGGTGCGAGTGCCGGACTTCGGCCCCGAAGTCCCGGTCACCTGCGAGGTCGATGGCAGCACGGCGCTCGGCAGCGCCCGCGACGGCCATTGCCTCGTCGATCGGCTGGAGCCGCTGCGGACCGGCCAGCCGGCGGTGCTGCGCCTCGAATGGCCGCGCCGGTCGTTTCCCACCACGATCACCGCGGCCGACGAAGGTGCCGCGACGGCGGTGATCGGCAATCCCCTGCAAGTCGCGACCTGGGTGCGGGCATCGTGCGCAGGGCTGGAGCGGGGTCTCGTCCATCTTCGGCTCATGGGCCCGCACCCGGCACGCCTGCCGGCAGGGACGCCGGTGCCGGTGCTGCGCGAGGCCCCGGTGGCCGGCTGGTTCGAGCAGGAACTGGACGGGCGCCGGCAGGTCGTGGCCTGGGCCGCATTCACCGCCGCGGAGCCGCGGCCGACGTTCGCGCCGAGCGGCCACTGGCTCGAACTCGAAGTGCCGCGCCCGATCGGTACCACGACGGTGCTGCTGCGCGGGCCGGCCGGCGACGAGGTGTCGCTGGGATCGTTGTCGGCACCGGGCACCGCTCGCGTGCACGTTGCCACCGGCACCACCGCGGTGCTGCTGGAACGGCCGGGCCTGCGGCGCGAGATCCCGCTCGGCGTGACGCACTTCCGCGTCGACTGAGCGCCGGGCCTCGCCGGCCTACCCCACGCCCCGGTGCCGCCGCAGCCATTCCAGCAGCGCCGACAGGTCCGCCGGCAGCGGCGCCTCGAACTCCATCTCGTCGTGGCTGCACGGGTGCCGCAGCTGCAGCCGCATGGCGTGCAGGCATTGCCGGCCGGGGTCCGGCGCGTCGTCCGGCAGCTGCTCCAGCTGCGCCCGCCGCGGCCGGTACAACCGGTCCCCCACCAGGCTGTGGCCGACGCTGGCCATGTGCACGCGGATCTGGTGCGTGCGCCCCGTCTTCGGCAGGCAGCGGAAGTAGGTGAAGCCCACGAAGCGCTCGACGACCTCGTAGTAGGTCGACGACTCGCGCCCCTCGCTCACGATCGCCTGCCGGTCGGGCTTGGCCGGGTCGCTGCCGATCGGCTTGTCGATCCAATCGGAGTCGAACCGCGACACGCCGTGCGCGATGCACCGGTACTCCTTCTTGGCGGTGCGGGCCTTGAACTGGGCCTGCAGGAAGTGGAACGCCTCCTCGGTCCTGGCCAGCACCATCACGCCGCTGGTGTCGCGGTCCAGCCGATGGACGATGCCCGGCCGATCCTCGCCGGCCAGGGCCGGCAGGGCACCGAACTGCCGGCGCGCCAGACTGGCCACCGAGTGCCCCTGCCAGTCCCTCTCCGCCGGCGGATGGCTGGGCAGGCCCGGCGGCTTGGCGACGGCCACCAGCCAGTCGTCGGCGTAGAGGACCGGCAGCTCCGCCGCGGCGGTGCCCGGATCCGCCACCGGATCGGCGTGGGTGCGGCGGTCGGCGGCAAACGCCACCACCTGCCCGGCGCCGATCACCTGCCCGGCTTTGCGAGCCGGTTGTCCGTCCACATCCACCAAGCCTGCGTCGAGCAGATCCCTGGCGCGCGCGCGCACGCCGACCTCGGGCTGTCGAGCCAGGAAGACATCGAGGCGGATGCCGGCCTCATCGGCGCCGACCGTTCGTGAACAACGTTCCACCATGAGCGTGGCGTCAGTTTTGCAGGTGGAGTGCGGCGAGGAAACGACGCAGACGCGAATCGCCGGCACTGTCCACACTCTCTACACAACGGGGCGCCGCAACCTGTGGAGCGACTGTGGAAAGTGCTCGCTTTTTGGATCCGCCCGCGTTTCGCTTCCGGCATCTGGGACCAATCCACGAGACCATGTCCTTCCCAGAAACCTCACCTCTCCCCTCTCTCCCTGATTCCGCCGGCCTCGCTCCCCACAGCAAGGCAGCACCGATCCCGACCAACGGCGTGCACCGGCCGGCGACGGCGCAACGGGTCCTGCTGGTGGATGACGAACCGGTGGCGCTGGCCAGCCTCGCGCTGATGATGCAGCAGGCCGGCTACGCCACGACCTGCGCCCACTCGGTGCGCAGCGCCCTCGACGCGCTGGAACACGACCGCTACCAACTGGTGATCACCGACCTGTACCTGGGCGAACAGGACCTCGGCTACCAGGTGGCGGACGCGGCGCGGACCCAGTGCCCGGCGATACCGGTCCTGCTGCTGACCGGACGCCCCTCCTTCGACCGGGCCCAGGAGGCCATGCGCAGCCGCGTGGCCGACATCCTGGTGAAGCCCACCGAACCCAACGCGCTGCTGCGGACCTGCCGGCGGATCATCCAGGAGACCGAACTCACCCGGCGGACCTCGGCGCTCACCGCCCAGAACCGGGTGCTGGCCTCGGTGCTGCCGAGAGCGATCGAGGCCAAGGATCCGACCACCAGCGGCCACGCCGAGCGGGTCGTGCAGTATGCCGACACGCTGGCCCAGCGGTGCGGCGTGAGCGACGACGATCGGGAGAGCCTGCGCCTGGCTTCCCTCCTTCACGACGTCGGCAAGATCGGCATCCCGACCCGGATCCTGACCAAGCCCGGCCCCCTCACCGCCGACGAGCGGGAGGTCGTGAACCGGCACCCGCAAATGGGTTACGAGATCCTGGAGCCCCTGGACGACCACGAGAACGTGCGCGTCTGGGTCTACCAGCACCACGAACGGTGGGACGGAAAGGGCTACCCGAACAGCCTGCGCGGCGAGGACGTGGCCCTGCCGGGCCGCATCCTGGTGCTGGCCGAGGTCTACGACGCCCTGGCCGAGCCGCGCAGCTACAAGGGCGCCTGGGAGATCAGCAAGATCGTCGCCTTCTTCCGCGACCAGGCCGGTCGCCAGTTCGACCCCGACTTGGCCCACCTGGTGGCCGACGGGCTCGAACGGATGGGCCGGCGCTTCTTCGCCAGCCGCCCCGAACTGCTGTTCTGACCGCGGTGGGCGCGCGACGCGGTGCCACCGGGCGCTCGCACGCAACTTGCGGCGCAGGGTGAGGCCGCAACCCCGGGCTTGCAGGTCCGCTCCGCAGCCCCAACAATGGGCCCTTCCCCTCTGATCGGGGCCCCGGCCTCTCCCCCCCGGCGCCCCGCCGCCACGCCCCCTGGCGGCCGCGAGTCCCCCCACCGAGACTGCCCCGCAATGCCGACCAAGCAGCACCCTGCTCTCCCGATCCTGTCGTCCGTCGTGCTCGGTGTCCTGGCGTCGCAAGCGACCGCGCAGGCGACGCCACAGGCGAACGCGCCAACGCCCGCCGGCAACGGCCTGCCGACCTTCCTGATCCAGGTGCCCGCCGGCCAGGTGTGGGTCGGCCTGTCCGCCGAACGGCTGATCGAGGTGTGCGCCGAGACCGTGCCGCCCTACGACCCGAAGCGGCTCGATCCGAAGAACCCCAACTACCTGAAGGCCCTGCAGAACACGCTCTCGGAGCTGGGCCGTTCGCGCGAACAGGTCGCGACCTTCTATCTGGCGAAGTGGCAGGTGACCAACAAGGAGTACCGCGCCTTCGCCGAGAAGAACAAGGCGCGCATCCCGTACCACTGGTGGCGCTACGGCCGCAAGGACGACTACGAGAAGCGCCTGGAGGAGATCAACAAGGCCTTCCCGCAGGACGGCCCGATGGCGGCGGTCTACTACTGGGAACGGCACTGGGCCGAGCTGCCCTACGAGTTGAAGGACGAGAACGGCAACTCCATCGAGGAGCAGCCGGTGCGCTTCGTGTCGTGGCGCGACGCCATGCGCTGCGCCGGCTGGCTCGGCATGCGCCTGCCCACCGAGGTCGAGTGGACCCGCGCCGCCCGCGGTGACGGCGAGCACGCCTGGATCTGGGGCGCGGCCCAGGGCTTCCCTGGCGGCGACCACTACGGCGAGAAGGCCCTCGAGGCCATGGTCCTGAAGAACTACCGCGACCAGAAGCTGAAGAAGCCCGGCGAGGTCAAGATCGCCATCGGCCCCTACGGCCACTTCGACATGGCCGGTCAGGTCTGGGAGTGGACCGCCACCCGCGAGTTCAAGCCGCTGGCCGGCGAGAAGGCGTTCCAGGACGAGTGGACGAAGTTCGTCAAGAACAAGCTCACCCCGTCCGAGGGCATGATCCCGCCGCTGTGGAACGACAGCCGCGTGATCGTCAAGGGCGGCTCCTATCTCTCCGCCGGCGACCCGGTGCAGCTCCACATCGACGCCCGCATCGCCATCCCGACCACCGAGACCGTCGACAGCGTCGGCTTCCGCCTCGCCAAGACCCCGAAGCCGGGCTACGACGCGCTGTTCTCCCTGATCAAGGGCGGCGACTTCGACCAGCGCGCCTTCGGTCTCGAGCAGGAGGTCAACCTGGCCGACCAGGTCGGCATCGAGCGCTACAAGTTCGGCGCGACGGGCTTCCCCGAGGCCTACCACATGGTCTCGGCGGCGCCGGTCAACTTCCTGACCCGCGACAAGGGCATGGACCTGAAGAAGCTGCAGGAGGCCACCCAGACCGGCACCCTGCTGCTGGTCGGCACCATCGCCACCACCGAGAAGGTCGCCTCGCCGACCCTGGAGCCCGGCATCTACAGCGTCCTCTTCCGCCAGAAGGGGATGCCCCGCGAGCTCACCGACGCGCTCAAGGCGGGCTTCAAGCAGGTCCAGGCCGACCTCAAGCGCAAGACCGAGAAGCCGGCGGACGAGAAGCCCGAGGAGTGGCGCGCAGTGCTGACGAAGTTCGGCATCGACGCCAAGGAGCTCGAGGACAAGGAAGCCCTCGAGAAGATCAAGTTCGTCCGCATCAACGGCGTCGCGGTCAACACCGAGTCGAGCAGCATCCTGTTCACCAACAACGAGGGCGCGATCGTCGCCGCCCTGCCGGTCAAGCACGACCTGGCGGTGACCACCACCTACGCCGGCTCCACCGTCGAGCTCGACGCCACCCCCGAGAAGGAGGGCGGCAAGCAGCGCGTGACGATCAAGCTCGGCATGCCGATCGAACAGCGGAACGCGCGCCGCCTGACCGAGGTGACGATCCCGCTGGTGCTCGACCAGACCCCGCCGACCGACGCGACCTGGCTGCTGCCCACGGGCACCGCCCCCGCCAACGGTGCGGGCGGCGCCGGCGGCAGCAACAACGCCAAGAAGTGACCCGCGCGCCCGCGCCGCGCGGGCCGCCTCCCGGCCGGACCGACAATCCGGCCCTTTCGGCGCCCCGCCCGCAAGTGGGCCGGGGGCGCCGGCCGAAGAGCCTCCCGTGACCCAGAAAACCCCCACCCAAGGCGAGGCCGTCATCAACGACCGCGCCAAGGCCGCCTTCTCCTTCCAGGACTACTCGGGCCGCCAGACGATCCAGGGTATCGAGATCGTCGAGCTGAAGCGCTTCAACGACGACGGCGGCGCCATCACCGAACTCGGCCGGCTCGGCGCCGGCATGCACGGCCAGCTGCCCGGCTTCGAGTGCAAGCAGATCAACTACTCGGAGATGGAGCCCGGCGCGGTGAAGGCCTTCCACCTGCACCACCGGCAGACCGATGTGTGGTACGTGCCGCCGTGCGACAAGCTGCTGCTGGTGCTGCACGACTGCCGCAAGGGCTCGCCCACCGAGAACACGACCCTGCGGGTGGTGCTCGGCGACGGCAAGGACCGGCTGGTGCGCATCCCCCCCGGCGTCGCCCACGGCGCCCGCAACCTCGGTCAGGAGCGCGGCCGCATCATCTACATGGTGGACGTGCAGTTCTCGGTGAAGCCCGGCGAGTGCGACGAAGGCCGCCTGCCCTGGGACTTCCTCGGCGCCGAGGTGTGGGAGATGGTGCGCGGCTAGGCCGGTGACGACGGCTCAGCCGTCGCGCAGCATCGCATCCAGCGGACGCGGACACTCCCACACCGACGCCAGCGACACGTCGCGCGGCCGCGTCGCGTCCTGGCATTCCACGGCCTGCAGCAGCTCCGCCGACAGGCCCTGCAAAGCGCAGAAGCGCAGGCCCAGCTCCCAGCGCGACACCCGTTCGGGCCCGGCCAGGTGCGCGAGCCGCGGGCCGGAACGCAGCACCAGCAGGTCCGCCAGGCCCTCGGCCGCATCCCGCGCGTGCAACGGCGTGCGGTACTCATTGGTGTAGAGCATGACCGGCGTGCTGGCGCGCAGGCCCGCGCGGATCATCCCCGTGGCGCCCTGATCGCGCGCGTCCGGGCCGAACAGCAACGGCACCCGCACGACGCGACCGCCCAGCGCCAGCACCCGTTCCTCGCCTTCGGCCTTGCTGGCGCCGTAGGCCGACAACGGACCCACCGGATCGTCGGCGGCGTAGGGCGCGCTCCGGCCGTCGAACACCAGATCCGTCGACACGTGCAGCAGCCGGTCGCCCAGTTCCCGGGCGAGGGCCTCTGGCACCGCGGCGTTGATCCGGCGGGCGCCTTCCGGGTCCTGCTGGCACTGGCCCATGCGCGAACGGGCGGCGAGGTGCAGCACGAGATCCGGCCGCGTCGTGGCCAGCAGGGCCGCGCGGGCCGCGGGATCGGCCAGGTCCGCCGGATGGTCGCCGCCATGACCCCCGCTGGTCAGGACCTGGTGCCCGCGCCGGCGCAGTCCGGCCGTGGCGTGGGGCCCGAGGAAGCCGGTGGCTCCCGTGACCAGGACGCGGAACCGGACCATGGGGGCCGTATGGTGGCGCGCCCCTTCTGAGAACGGAAGTGCCGAGACGCATCCTGATCGTGGCCAACCCGGTGTCCGGCGGCGGCCGGGCCCGCGCGCTGGCACCGGCCCTCGCCGCGGCGCTGCGCGGTCACGGGATCGACGGCGTCGTCCACTTCACCAGCGGTGCGGGCGACGCGGCTCGGCGGGCGCGGGCGGCCGGCGCGGAGGACTGGCAGGCGCTGGTGGCCGTCGGCGGCGACGGCACCGTCAACGAGATCCTGAACGGCATGCCGGACCCGGGCCGGCCGCTCGGCGTGCTGCCGCTCGGCACCGCCAACGTGCTGGCGATGGAACTGGGCCTGCCGCGCCGGCCCGCGGCGGCCGCGGCGGTGTTCGCCGCCGGCCGGACGCGGTCCCTGGCGATCGGCACCGCCAACGGGCGGCGCTTCCTGCTGTTCTGCGGGGCCGGCATCGACGGCGTCGTGGTGCGGGAGCAGGAGCGGCGGCGCGGCCGCGTGCGCGGCAAGCTGAAGTGGCTGCGGCCGATCCTGCACGCAGCACGAAACTGGCCGGCGGCGGACCTGCGGGCCGAACTGGCCGACGGCACGGTGCTGGAGGAGCTCGCGATGGTGCTGGTGACGCGGGTGCGCACGTACGGCGGCATGGTGACGCTGCCGCCGGGCATCGATCCGGACGACGGACGGCTGCACGCGGTGTGCTTCCGGAAGATGGGGCGCGCGCGCTTCCTGTGGCACGCGCTGCGGGGCTTCCTCGGCCGCATGCGCGAGACGCACGATCTGCTGGTGCGGCCGACGACGGCGGTGCGGATCGCGGGCGGCGGGCCGTGGCAGGTCGACGGCGACCTGGGCGGCGAGGGACCGGTCGACGTCGCGTTGCTGCCGGTGCAGGCGCGGTTGCTGGTGCCCTGAGACTCTGTGACCGACGCCTGATCGCGTGCGCTCCTCAGCGCACCAGGAACCTGTGGCCGGCAGTTGCCCCGTGGCGCAAGGGATCGGCCGGATCGAGCCACAACCACTGGGCGAACACCG
>CAZMGG010000131.1:0-14980 GCA_964565715.1 uncultured candidatus Brocadiaceae bacterium
AGCGCAGCACCAGGGTCTCCAGCAGCAGCGACGTGGCGATGCCGGCGGTGATGGCGATGGCCATCAGCAGGCCGAACGGGACCTCGGGCCAGAACAGCGGCACCAGGGTCATCGCGGCGATGTCGCCGAGGGCGCAGCCGAGCAGGCAGTGGGCGGTGTTGATCGCCGCGCGGCGCCAGGTGGGACGGTGGCGCCAGAAGGGCGCGGGCGCGGGGGCGGGTGGGGGCGTGTGGCAGCAGTCGGCCGGGTCGGTGGTGGTCATGCGGCAGGGCTGACGTCATCCCGACCCGGGGATTACCGGCCGGTGGCGGCCGGGGAGCGGCTTGACCCGGGCCGCGGCGGTGGGGATCGTCCGGCGCCGTGGGCCTTCCCCAGCCAGCGAGAGAGGCGACGTGACCGGCGACGGATCCCACGCACCGCCACCGTTGCCGCGTCGGCGGGCCGTGCGGGGGACAGCTACGGCGCCACCGTCGCCCCGGCAGGGCCGCTTCCCGATCGTTGCGATGGGGATCGCCGGCCTGGCCGGTCTGCTGGCGACGCGAACCGTCGACGGCGACGGGGCCTACCGCACCGGGCAGGTGATCGGTGCCGCGATGGTGCCGCTGTTCTTCTCCTGGGTCGCCTTCCGGGTCTTCGACCGGAACCGTGGCGTCGCGATCCTGGTGGCGATCGGGATGCTGGTGCTGCAGTTCCGCGACAGCGACGGCACGTTGCGGGTGAGGCAGGCGCGGCGGGAGGCGATGCAGGCCATCGAGAAGGGGGAGGCCGACTTCGAGAAACTCCATCGTGAGTTCGAGGCGATCCACCGTGAGGCCCAGGCTGCCCCGGACGTCACGCCGACCGCCGACGCGATCGACCGGAGGCTCGATTGGTTGCAGCGCCTCCGGCGCGCCTCTGCGACCCAGACAGGCGAACTCTCGACCTGCGGCGACCTGGCAGAGCGATTGACGAAGGCCCGGATCCCGCAGCAGCAGATCGACCAGGAGCTGGAGTCGTTCCGGGTCGCCGTCCACCAGCGGCAGCAGCTGGACATGCTGCGCGTGCTCGATGCCGGACTGGTCGACCAGGGGGCGCTGCTCGCGCTCCAGCGCCAACACCTGGGCCATTGGCACTTCGACGTGGAAGGCCGGCTGGTCTTCGACGATTCGGTGTCCCGAGCGGATGCGAGCAGGGCCGCCGAGATCGAGCAGCGGCTCGACGCCAACGCCGATCGCATGCTCCAACTGCAGGCGGCGCTGAAGGCCGCGATGCAGAAGGACCGTTGAGGGACGACGGCTCAGCGGCCCGGTTGCGCGTGCCCCAGCGCCGCCCGGGCGCGGGCGGCGATCTGCGGGTCCGGGTCGTCGCGGTGCCGTTCGAGGCATTGCCGGGCCTCGGGCGCGGCCGGCAGCATGCCGAGCGCGGTGACCGCCTCGCGGCGCAGCGCCACCTCCTGGGTGGCATCGTCGAGCACCGCGATCAGGGCCGTCGCGAACGGCGCGCCTTCCTGGCCGCAGCGGCCGAGTGCCATCGCCGCCTCGCGCCGTTCGCCGGGATCCTGGGAGCGCCCGAGGATCGCCGCGTGTGCCGCGGCGATGCGGTCCTCGCCCGGCGCCAGCGAACGCAGCGCCCGGGCCAGCGCCAGTTCGGGCGCGTCGCGCATCGGGTAGTACTCGCCGGCGAGCTTGGTGTGCCCCGCCGGTGGGCGCGGCCGCAGCAGACAACCGAGCAGCTCCGGCACCAGCTCCGGCGAGGCCTTGGCTGTGGCCTTGCCGCGGGCCGCCAGCGCCTCGCAGGCCGCCTCCCGGCTGTGCTCCCACTCGTTGCGGATCGGCTCCAGCAGCTTCTCCAGCGGTGCGTCCGCATCCACAGCGGTGCGGGCGAACAGCCGGGCGATGGCGTCGGCGAACGCCGGCGCCTCGGCCTGGTGCGCCCTGACGAACGCCTCGCCGCGCTGGTCGAGCGCGTTCCCGGCATCGACCAGGGCCGGCCGGACGTCGGCTTTGGCCCACAGAGCAACGTTGCCGAGCGCCCGGGCGAGGTCGGGCAGGGCCGGCAGCGGCGCCTTGCCGCACAACGGCGCCAGTTCCGCTGTGCGCGGCGCCAGCGCCCGCGGTTCGGCCCTGGCCAGCGCCGCGGTGGCACGGCTGGCGGCGGTGACGTCATCGGCGGCGAGCGCCGCCAGCAGCGCCGCCACCGGGTCGGCCGGTGCCTTCTGCGCGGGCAGCAGGGCGGTCAGGAGAACGGCAACGACGACGCGGCGGATCACAGAAGGCATCGTGCCCGTGGCTCGCTCAATCCGACAGCACGGAGGCGAGGAACGCGCCGATCTGCTGGGCGAAGCGCCCCTCGTTCCGCACCGAGTCGCTGCGGTGGCCGGCGCCCTCGATCACCCACAGGTGCTTCGGTTCGGCGGCGCGGGCGTGCAGTTCCTGGCCGAGTTCGAGCGGCGTGATGCGATCCGCGGTGCCGTGGATCACCAGCAGCGGGCGCGGCGGCAGGCGCGGCAGGGCGTCCAGCGGATCGAAGCCCGGACTCACCAGCAGCGGCACGCAGAAGCCGAGCGCCGGCACCGTGCAGCAGGCGGCTTGCCGGTAGCTCGGGAAGGTCGACTCGGCGATCACCGCGCGCACCGCCGGCCGTTCACCGCCGGCCCAGATCGCCAGCGCGCCGCCGAGGCTGTGGCCGAACAGCACCGTGCGGTCCGGATCGCGCCCCAGCGCGAAGTCCACCGCCGCCAGGGTGTCGGCGACGGTGCCGGGCCGGTCAGCGGCACCCTCGCTGGCGCCATAGCCGCGGTAGTCGAACAGCAGCACCTGATAGCCGAGCCCCGGCAGCCAGCGCACGAACGGCAGGTGTTGCAGCAGATGGCCCCGGTTGCCGTGGCAGTAGACCACGGTGCCGCGCGCCGGGCCGCGGGCCGGCAGCCAGAGTCCCGACAGACGCGGGCCGCCGGGCGCCTGGAGGGTCACCGCCTCGGCGCCGGGCACTTCGGTGGCGGCGGGATCGGGCCTTGGGGCCACGGTCGGCCGGTAGAACAGCGGGTCGGCGACGCCGCAGGTCGGCAGCACCGCCAGCAGCAATGCCAGGGCGCCGAGCGTCAGCAGCAGACGGGGTCGTGGGCGCTTCACACCCACGAGTTGGTCAGCAGTTCGCCCATGCCGCCCGCACCCGGCACGATGTACTGGACGTCGTTGAGGCCACGTTCGCGGTCGGGGTGGGTGCCGGGGACCGTGCGCAGCACCTCGTCGGGCGACAGGCCGCGGTCGAGCCGGCCGGCGTAGAGCACGACGTCGGGGTGGCTCTCGGTGACGCGCTGGATCGCCTCGGGCGTCACCATGAGGTGCAGCGCCACGATCTTCTTCGGCGGTCCCTGACGCAGGTCGCGGTAGACGTCGACGGTGCGGCAGACGGTGCCGCCGGTGGCGCCCATCGGGTCGGGGATCAGCACGATCGCATCGTCCACCGGGCCGCCGATCTTGCTGCCGTCGAGCCGTACGCCGGTGACCTGGTGCTGGTCGTCGACGATGCGGGACATGTTGAGGAAGTCGAGGCGCACGTTCTGCGGCGGCAGCACCTCGCAGGCGGTCTCGTAGCAGGTCTGGCTCGGCAGGATGCCGGCGCGGATCACGCTGCAGATGACCAGCTTCGTGTCCTTGCAGAACAGCGGGCCCTGGTAGAAGGCGCGGGGCTCGGACGCGGTCATGCGCGTCTTGACCCGGGATTGCACGGTGGGGAACTCGCGACGGAGGGCCTCCACCATGAGGCGCTGGTAGGCGGCGCGCACGAGGCCCGGCAGGCTCTCGGTGCCGGTCTCCGGCGCGCCGATGCGGGCCAGCAGCGTGAGCAGGAACGGATCGTCGAGGATCCGGATCTGGGGGCCGTAGCGGTGTTCGAGCATGGGCGGCTGCCGGGTCAAGCACCATAGGGGCTGGCGTCGGACGGTGGGAGGGTGCAGGTGTCGGCGATGAAGCAATCTGCGGGACCAAGGCGGTGGGGTGCCATCAGCCGGTGACGTGGGCGGAATCGCAACGGTGGCGGTGCGGCCGCTGAACTCGCGCTGCCGCGGCGGAGCGTGGGTCGCTATGTTCTGTGGATGCTCGGTTGCCTCACCGCCCTCGCCCTGCTCCTGCCGGCCGCCCAGGCCCCCGGTGAGCAGGACGCCCCACAGGGCCTCAGCGTCGTCATGGTCGACGTCGGCCAGGGCGACGGCCTCCTGATCCGCGCCCCCGACGGCACCGTGCACGCCATCGACGCCGGGCAGAACGGCCGCGGCACCGCCGCCATGCTGCCGGCCCTCGATGCCCTGCAGCCCACCGGCTACGGCTTCACCTTCCTCAGCCACTTCCACGACGACCATCAGGGCGGCATGGACGAAGTGCTGGCCCGGCCCTTCCTGCTCGCCTACGACCGCGGCGACGTCCGCCGCACCAACCAGAGCCAGGACACCACGAACTACCTGAACGCCGCCGGCGCGCGCCGCCGCATGGTCGGGCTCGGCACCGTCTACCCGCTGGGCGGCGGCGCCACGCTGCGCGTCATCGCCGTGAACGGCCTGGTCTGGGGCGGCGGTGGCGCCGACCCGACCACCTCGGCGCAGGAGGAGAACTCGCGCTCGGTGGCGCTGCGCCTCGACTATCGCGACTTCGCCATGTGGTTCGGCGGTGACCTCACCGGCGGCGGCAACAGCACCGCTGACGTCGAGAGCGATGCCGCGCTCGCCTGCGGCGACGTCGACGTCTACAAGGTCAACCACCACGGCTCCAACACCAGCACCAACCAGAACCTGGTGACCCGGCTCGATCCGGAGCTGGCCATCGTCAGCTGCGGCAGCGGCAACCCGTATGGCCATCCCACCACCGGCATCACCAACCGGCTGAACGCCGCCGCGGCGGCCCGCGCGCTGCTCAGCACGACCACCGGCAGCGGCAGCACCATCGGTTTCGGCGCCGTCGGCAACATCCGCATCGACACCGACGGCCGCCGCTATCGCGTCACCGCCCAGAACGGCGACTTCCTCGACTTCTGGACCGACGAGATGACGGTCCTGCCGGCGGTCGGCGAGGTCCGCATCAGCGAGATCCAGCGCAACCCTTCCCGGGTGCCGGACACCAACGGCGAGTACGTCGAGATCGCCGCCACCGGTGGCCGGCCGCTCGGCCTGAAGGGGCTGCGGCTCGCCGACAACAGCTCGTCGATCACGCTCGCGGCCAACTACATGCTGCTGCCCGGCCGCCCGCTCACCCTGCAGGTGGACGGCGTCGCCGCCCGCAATGGCGGCCTGCCGCTCGGCGTGGCGCTGCCCTATGGGACGCTCGACCTCGGCGACACCAGCGACACGGTCAGCCTGGCGCTGGGCAGCACGACGCTGGACCAGGTCGCCTATGGCAGCGGCTGGCCCGGCGGCAGCGGCACCGCGATGGAACGGCGCTCGCTGCTGGCCACGGCCAGCGCCGCCAACTTCGGCCCCGCCACCGGCGTCTATGGCCTCGGCGACCGCGGCAGTCCCGGCCGGCGCAATGACGCGGACAGCACGCCGTGGGGGACCAGGATCGACGTCGCCATCGACCAGGCCGGGCTCACGCTGCGCGGCACCGCCATCGGCAAGGGCGCCCAGCTCTCGATCCTCGGCGTCGCCTACGGCACGAGTCCGGGCTTCCCGCTGCTCAATGCCCACGTGCCGCTCAACTTCGACCCGCTGCTGCAGCTGTTCCTGGCGTATCCGGGCATGGTCTTTCCCGTCCCCGGCCAGGGCTACCGCTCGGTGACCGTGCCGTTGCCGCCGGGCAATCCCCTGACCGGCGTGCCGCTCCATGCCGCCCACCTGGTGCTGGACCTCCATCAGCCCCTGGTGACCGGCGTCTCCTCCACCCAGACCTTCGTCCTGCCGTGACCGGGAAGACCCATCCGTTCCGCGTGCTGATCGCCCACGACGCCATCCTGCGCCGGGTCCACGAGCTGGCCCGCATGGTGGCGCACGACCATCCCGACGAGCCGCCGTGCCTGATCGCGGTGATGGAGGGCGCCCGCACCTTCGCCCGGGCGATGCAGCGGCTCCTGCCGGGGCAGCCGCAGGTGCACGAGATCCGCGCCAGTTCCTATGGCGACGGCACGGTCAGTTCGGGCACGGTGAAGGTGCTGACCGGGCACGACGTGCCGGTGGAAGGCCGCGACGTGCTGATCCTGGAGGACATCGTCGACACCGGGCGGACGATCGCGGCGTTGCGCGAGCACCTGCTGGCGTCGGGCGCCCGTTCGCTGGCGGTGGCCGCCCTGCTCAACAAGCCGAGCCGGCGGGTGGTGCCGGTGGAGCTGCGGTACGTGGGCTTCGAGATCCCCGACGAGTTCGTGATCGGCTATGGGCTCGACTTCGCCGGGAAGTACCGCGAGCTGCCGGACGTGGCGATCTACGACCCGGCGCTGGCGGGGGCGGCCGGCGCCGCGCCCTAGCGCGCCGCGCCGGTGAGTTCGGCCAGCAGGCCCGGCGCCGGGAACACCGACTCCACGACCCATAGCACGTACCGCACGTCCACCGAGATGTTGCGGGAACGCTCCGGGCTCCAGCCGAAGTCGCCGGACACGTTCTCGAACACGCGGTCGAAGTTGAGCCCGACCAGTTCGCCCTTGCCGTTGATGACCGGGCTGCCGGAGTTGCCGCCGGTGGTGTCGCCGTCGGTCAGGAAGCACACCGGCACGTCGCCGATCTCCTCGTCGTAGAAGCGGCTCTCCTTGCGGCCCTTGGCGGCCTCCAGCAGTGCCGCCGGGCTGGCGAACGGCTCCTGACCCGTCTCCTTCTGCACGATGCCGCGCACGGTGGTGTGCGGCGTGTAGAAGACGCCGTCGCGCGGCGCGTAGCCCTTCACCGTGGCGATCGACACCCGCAGGGTCGAGTTGGCGTCGGGATAGAAGCTCTTGCCGCGGAACGCCTCCTGCGCCTCGATCCAGGCGCGGCCCACCAGCAGGTTGCGGCCGTTGCGCTCGCGGCTGCGTTCCTGCAGGGCGTCGCGCTCGCGGGCGAGACCGCGGGCCAGCACCACCAGGGGATCCTGGCTCTGCGCGACGGCCTCCTTGCCGCCGGCGAACAGCTCCTTGCGGGCGGCCCCGCCGGTCATGCCGCTGTCCTTGAGCAGGCGCTCCACCAGCTCGGCGATGGGCTCGGTGCCCTGGCCGAGCGCCTCGCTGCCCATGAGGCGCTGGCCCTCGCGGAGCGAACGGACCTCCTGCAGGACGATGCCGAGGATCTTCTTCTGCAGGTCGAGGTCGGCGGTCAGCGCGTCGTCGCCCAGCCGGCGCAACACGGCGCCGGGCAGCTTGCCGTCCGGCGCGCGGTCCAGCGCGGCGCAGGCGTCGATCAGGCCGTTGAGCAACGGCGCCAGCTGGCCCAGCGAGCCCACCGCGAAGCCCGCCGCCATGTCGCGCTCGATCGAGGCGGCCTCCTCCTCGTCCATCGCCAGCAGGTCCGCCAGCGCGGTGCCCCAGCGCGCCTTGCGCTCGGCGTCGGCCTCGACCCAGCGGGTGAAGTCGGCCTCCTCGCGCAGCTTGCGATCGACCACGGCGTTGCGGTCGAGGCCCCAGACCATGCCGCGGGCGTTCTTCTGCACGTTGGCGAGGCTCTTGATCTGGCTGGCGAAGCGCAGCGCGCGCTCCTCGCCCGCCTTCGACTCGTCCTCGAGCACCTGGATCACGGCGGTCAGCAGCTGCTCGCGCTTGGGATAGAAGTAGCCCTGGCGGACGCGCACCGCGGCGCTGCTGCGGTAGCGCTGGGTGTTGCCCGGGTAGCCCATGATGATGGCCAGATCGCCCTCGTGGACGCCCTTCTGCGACACCTTGAGGAAGTGCCTGGGCTGATAGGGCACGTTGTCGGCGTGGTGGCCGCGCGGCGTGCCGTCCGGCGCCACGTAGGCGCGGAAGAAGGTGAAGTCGCCGGTGTGGCGCGGCCATTCCCAGTTGTCCACCTCGCCGCCGAACTCGCCGATGGCGCGGGGCGGCGCGTAGACCAGGCGCACGTCGGTGAGCCGGGTGCGGTAGTAGAGGTGGTATTCCTTGCCCTCGAGGAAGGAGCTGACCGAGCAGACCGTGCCGGGCTCCTTCTGCTGGCCCTCGGCGATCAGGCGCTGCTGCACCTGCTGGGTGATGGCCCAGCGCTCGGCGTTGGCGGTGGCCTTCGCCTGGGCCTCGTGGAAGGCCGCGGTCACGTCCTCGATGCGCTTCAGGACGAAGGCGGTGACGCCCGGCGCGGGCAGCTCGCCCTTCTGGTCCGGGGCGGCGAAGCCGTCGCGCAGCCAGTTGTGCTCGACGGTGGACAGCGCGCTCACCGCGCCGAAGCCGCAGTGGTGGTTGGTGACCAGCAGGCCGTCCTTCGACACGAACGACGCGGTGCAGCCGTTGATGTGGACGGTGGCGGACAGCACGCCGCCGTTCTCCGGGTGCCAGAACTCGTCGCGGCTGAGCTGCATGCCGCGGGCCTTGAGGGCCTCCCAGTCCATGTCGCGGACCTGGGTGGGCAGCCATTGGCCCTCGTCGGG
This sequence comes from uncultured candidatus Brocadiaceae bacterium, assembly GCA_964565715.1. GTDB lineage: Bacteria > Planctomycetota > UBA1135 > UBA1135 > UBA2386 > CAZMGG01. Next base: position 8,505 of record CAZMGG010000131.1, read on the forward strand.
CAGGAACAGGACGCAGAGGAGCGCTGTGAACAGCAGCTTCGGTTGCATGGGGAGGATCGGGTGCGCGGGGTCGGGGAACGGGCCCGTTATATCCAGGCGGGCGCGCCGGTCCGACCGCTATCGTGCCGACTTCCCCCGTCGATCCGCCATGCACCACCGCGCCGCCGTGTTCCTGTTCCTGCTGCCGCTGGCCGCGCTGCCGGCGCAGAACACCACCCGCAAGATCCGGGCGGTGCCGTCCAGCCAGGCCGCCCGGGCGGGTTCGGCGGTGGAATGGCGCGAGTCGCTGGCCGCGGCGCTGCTGGAGGCGAAGGAACGCGGCCTGCCGGTGTTCTGGTACGTGCCGACGGTGCAGGGCTCGCCGATGGATCGCCAGCCGGAGATCGACCGCTACCTGCTGGCGGGGCCGTTCTCGTGGCCGTCGACGATCGCGCTGCTGAACGAGCGGACGGTTCCGGTCCGGGAGCCGGCCCGCGGCGAGGCGGCCAGGGCCCACGGCCTGCGGCGGCTGGCGTTCCTGGAGCCGGGCTGGCTGCTGCTGGACGGCGACGGCAAGGAACTGCAGCGCCTCGACCAGCTCACCACGTTCCATCCGCAGTGGTTCGAGGCGCCGCTGCGGCGGGCGCTGGGCCTGCCGCCGGGCGATTCCGGCACCGCCGCCGCGCTGCAGGACCTCTGGTCCTTCTACCGGCAGGGCGACGTCAAGGCGGTCGAACGGGGCGCCGCGGCGGTGCTGGAGAAGGCGCCGGCCCCGGCCATCGCCGCCGAGGCGCGTTTCCTGCACGGCGCCGCGCTGGCGCGCCACGGCCGCATGGCGGACGCGCGCGATCTGTGGCGCAGGCTGGCCGAGGAGTTGCCCGAGGAGCCGCTCTCGTGGAAGGCCGCCGCCGAGGCCGAGGGCCACGGCCCGTTCGCCCGCGGCTTCGAGGACTTCCTGCCGCTGCCCGAGCCGGTGTTGCGCGAGCAGCCGAACGGCTCGCGGGCCCCGGCCAGCAGCTACGCGGTGGACGAGCTGTGGCGGCGCGGCGCCGCCTTCCTGGTCGCCATGGAGGAAGGCGACGGCATGATCCGCGACAGCATCTACGACTTCGGCGGCACCGACAGCCTGCCGAACGTGCATGCGGCGGTGACCTGCCTCGCCGGCATGGCGCTGCTGGAGGCCGTGCACCGGCAGGAGGCACTGCAGTTGCCGGAGACGCTGCGGCAGCGCGCCGAGCAGGTGCTGGCGCGGATCCTGGGTGGCGCCGCCACCGACGGCGCGCTGGCTCTGCAGGACAGAGACGAGATCCTCTGGGCATTCGCCTACCGGGTGCGCTTCCTGTGCCGCTGGATCGCTCTGCGGCCCCAGGACCGCGCGGCCAGGCTGATCGAACTGCGCCTTGCCGTGCAGCGCGTGCAGGATCTGCAGCCCGAGAACGGCGCCTGGTTCCACGAGTACCCCAATCCGTTCGCCATCGCCACGGCGCTGCAGTGCCTGCACGAGGCGCGCCAGCACGGCGCCGCGGTCGACCAGGAGAAGATCGACCGCGGCCTGCGGGCGTTGGTCCACTGCCGGGCGCAGAACGGCGCCTACACCTACGGCTACGGCCGCGGCGGCGCCCGCGCCAGCGTCGAGGCCGCCGCCGGCCGCATGCCGCTGTGCGAGCTGGCGATCCTGCAGTGGCGGGCCAGCGGCACCGCCGATCTGGCGGCGGCGGTGACCGCGGCGATGCAGCACCACGGGCTGCTGGCCGCGGTGCGCAAGTACGACGACCACGCCGACCAGCACGGCTACGGCGGCTTCTTCTTCTGGTTCGACATGCTCGGCCGGGCCGAGGCGATCATGGCGCTGCCGGCGGGCGCCGACCGCGAGCGCTGGCGCGCGCAGCAGCGGAAGCTGGTGCTGGACCTGCCTGAGTTCGACGGCGTGTTCGTCGACAGCCACGAGCTGGGCCGCGCCTACGGCACGGCGATGGCGCTGCTGTCGTTCGCCGCGCTGGACGGCTAGCGGCTGGCCTCACCCAGGACCAGGCGCGGCAGCAGCGGCCGGATCGCCACGCCGCCCGTGGTGAAGGTCAGCACCAGGTCGCCGCATTCGCCGGTGGCCCACACCTCGGCGCCGGTCAGCACCGCCGCCTCGCCCTGCACCGAACGGCCGTCCCCCTGGCGATTGGAGCACAGGCAGAGCCGCGGCCGCACCGCCGCCAGCAGGCCGTCGATGCTGCCATGGGCCCGGCCGTGGTGGGGCAGCGCCAGGATCGGCGCCGCACCGCCGAGCCCCGCAGCGAGCGCCGCCCGCACCGCCGGTTCCTCGGCGTCGCCGGGCAGCAGCACGCTGCCGCCGGGCAGGGCGAGCCGCAGCCAGATGCTGTCGTCGTTGCTGGCGCCGCCCGCCACCGGCGGCCGGAACGCCGTGCCGAGCCCGGGCAGCGCCGTGCGTTCGCCGGCCCGCAGCCCCTCGGTGCGGGCGCCGGACCGCCGCAGCCGTTCGGCCAGCGGCGAGCCCAGCAGCTCCGCCGGCAGCAGCACCGCCGTCACCGGCAGCCGCTGCAGCAATGCCTGCACGCCCGCCGTGTGGTCGACGTCGCCATGCGTCAGCACCAGCAGGTCGATCCGTCGCCGGGTCACCGTGGCCGCGACCTTGCGGGCCGCCAGGGCGGCGTGGGTGAGGCTGCCGCAATCCACCACCAGGTTGCGGCCGTCGGGCAGCCGCAGCAGCGCGCACTGGCCGTGGCCCACCGCGAACCAGTGCAGTTCCGGCGCCGGCACCGCGGTGGCCGGCAGGAAGTGCGGCACGCAGGCGCCCAGCAGGAACGCCCCGGTGCCGCGCCGGCCACCGAGGCGCAGCAGCAGCAGCAGGCCCGAGAGCGCACCGGCGGCCAGCAGCCACGGCCCCGGCACGCTCCAGGCGAACACCGGTGTGCCGGGCAGCAGGTCGCAGGCCCGCACCAGCCCCAGGTACAGGTCCGCCAGCAGGCCGGTGGGCGCCGCCAGCGCCGCGGCCAGCGGCAGCGCCGGCTGCAGCACCGGCAGCACCAGCCCCAGCGCCAGCAGCACGGTGACCAGCGGCGCCAGCAGCGGCGTCGCCAGCACCGTGCACGGCGCGAACGTGCCGAACCAGAGCAGCGTCAGCGGCGCGGTGGCCAGCGACGCGCCCAGCGACATGCGCAGCGGCGCCCACAGCCACCGCTGGGCCGCGGTCTCCCGCCGGCCGAAGGCGCCGAGCCACAGGCCCCACACCGCGGCGTAGCTGAGCTGGAAGCTCGGCCCCAGCAGGTCGTCGGGCCAGAACGCCGCGGTCAGGATCGCCGGCGGACAGAGCACCGCCGCCAGCCCCGCCTGCCGGCCGTTCCGCGCGGTGAAGGCCAGCACCGCGAACGCGCAGAGCGCGCGCAGCATCGGCGGCTGCAGGCCGGTGATGGCGCCGTAGAGCAGCAGGAACGCCGCCGCGACGCGCCGCCGCACGACGCCGCGGCGGCTGCCCAGCCCCGACGGCAGCAGCCCGAGCAGCAGCGCCAGCATCGATGCATGGGCGCCGCTCACCGCCAGCAGGTGCGACAACCCGGTGGCGCGGTGGCTGGCCATCACCTCGTCGGCCAGCGGCGGTCCCGAGCCGAGCACCAGCGTGCACAGGAACGCGCCGCGCGGGCCCGGCCACAGCCCGAGGATCCGTTCCTGCAGCGCCGTGCGGCAGGCGGCCACCAGCCGCGGCAGCGACCACGGCCCCGGCGTCACCGTCAGTGCGTCGGCCTGGGCCAGGATGGCCGGCGGCGGCTCGCCCGGCACCGCCGACCCGCCGGCGCTGCCGACCCCCCGCAGCCGATCGCCCGGCAGCGCGGCGAAGTCGCCCACCACCTTCAGCCGCACGCTGCCCTGCGCCGTCGCCAGCCCGCACCGGCTGCCGTCCAGGTCCTTCTGCAGCGGACCGCGTACCACGCCGTCGAGCCGCACGGGCCCCGGCCGCGGCACCGCCACCGCCACCGGCCCCGGCACCGCCGTCAGCAGGAACACCGGCAGCGCCAGCAGCCCGGGCCCGGCGCGGCCGCGCAGCAGGCAGCCGAGCACGCCCAGCATCGCCACCACGGCGCCCGGCGCCGGCCCGCCGTGCCGCGCCGCCAGGGCGGCGGTGATCGACCAGGCGGCGGCGAGCCACAGGGCACGGTCCGGCCGCGGCGGCGGCCCGGCCAGACGTTCGGCGTTCGGTTCCATCATCTCTCCGTGCTCCGGAATCGCCGCCGGTTACCATGTCGCGCCCGAATCCGGCCGAAATCATGGTCTCCGCGCTCTACCCCGGCAGCTTCGACCCCGTCACCCGCGGCCACGTCAACCTGATCGAGCGCGCCCTGCCGCTGTTCGACTCCCTGACCGTGGCGGTGGCCGTGAACAGCCAGAAGCAGGGCCTGTTCACCCTCGACGAGCGCGTCGAGATGCTGCGCGAGGTCCTGCCGCCCGATCCGCGCCTCAGCGTCACCACCTTCCATGGCCTGGTGGTGGACTACTGCCGCCAGCAGGGCCATTCGGCCATCCTGCGCGGCGTCCGCACCGTCACCGACTTCGAGTACGAGTACCAGATGGCGCTCACCAACCGCCACCTGAACCCCGCCGTCGAGACCGTCTTCGTGATGCCCAGCGTCGAGTACAGCTACGTCTCCTCCTCGCTGATCAAGGAGATCGTCCGCAACGGCGGCGACGTCTCCAGCTTTCTCGCCCGCCAGGTGGAAGGCCGCCTGCGCCAGCGCCTCACCCAGCCGACCCCGAACCACCCGAAGGCATGAACCCCCAACCCGTCCACACCGACGCCGCTCCCGCCGCCATCGGCCCCTACAGCCAGGCCGTCGTCCTCGGCGATCTCGTCTTCTGCTCCGGCCAGGTCGCGCTGGACCCGAAGACCATGCAGCTCGTCGGCACCACCGCCGCCGATCAGTGCACCCAGGTCATGAAGAACCTCGCCGCCGTCCTGCAGCAGGCCGGCAGCTCGTTCGACCAGGTGGTCCGCACGACGATCTTCCTGGCCAGCATGGACGACTTCGCCGCGGTCAACGAGGTCTACGGCAGGAGCTTCCCCGGCAACAAGCCGGCCCGGGCGACGGTGGCGGTGAAGACCCTGCCGAAGAACGCGCTGGTCGAGATCGACTGCATCGCCGGCAAGACGGGGAAGTGAGGGCAGCCTGGTGAACGCCGGCCATCGGCTGCGTTCGCTGGCCACCGCCTGCCTCGTGCTGCTGGCCGCGGCCCTGCCCGCCCTGCTGGCCGGCCGCCACCTGGCCGAGCCGGCGGCACCCGGCGAGTACGCCCGCGTCCTGCAGGGCCTCGACCAGGGCCAGGAGGACCCGGCCCGCAGCGGCAGCGCCGTCGCGCGCCTGTTCCAGGGCGCGGCCCTGCCCCACGATGCCGAGGCCGCGCCGCTCGACAGCCCCGCCGGCCAGGACCTGCTCGGTCGCGCCCGTCTGGGCCAGATGCTCGGCGTGCTGGGGCTGGGCCTGCTGGTCTACCTGACGACCATGCGCGCCCGCGGCCGGTTGTTCGCGGTGGCCACCTGCCTCGTGCTGGCCCTGCTGCCGCCGATCCAGCACGACGGCCACGTGCTGCGCCCGGAGACCGCCACCGCCGTGTTCGGCCTGTTCGGGCTGCTGGTCTGCCAGGGCCTGCCGGACCTGCTGCGGCCCTCGCGTCGCTCGCGCCTCCGCCGCTGGGCGGTGATCGGGCTCTTGTGCGCGTGCGGCTCGGTGGCGTTCGGCCTCGCGGTGGCCTGCCAGCCCGCCTATGGCGTCTATCTGCTGCTGCCCGGCGCAGCCCTGGCATTGGCGCTCGGCCAGTGCAGCCTGCGTCTGTGGCGCACCGCCCGGCGCCGGCGCTGGCCGGTGCTGCCGGTGCGGGCCGTGGCGCGACGATTGTTGCCGTGGGCGATGCTGGCCGCGGGTTCGATCGTCGCCGCCGCGTTCCTGCTGGCCGAGGCATTGGAGGTTCCTGCCGCGAGTCTGCGGCCGACGGTGACGGCGGTGGAGCTGCTGCCGGCGTCCTTGCCGGTGCGCTGGCTGTTGGTGTTGCTGCTGGTGCTGGGAGTGGTGACGCTGGTGCTGCAGGTGGGGCTGCGGCTGGGTCGTCGCGGCCAGCTCGACGCGACGACATTGCTGGGATTGCACGCGGCGGTCTTGTTGCTGCGGCACGGGCTCGGTCAGGGTGGCGACGACGCGCTGCCGGCGGCGGCGGCGGCGGCGCCGTTGATCGGCCAGGGCGCGGCGGCGGCACTGCTGATTGCGTTCCTGCTGCGCCGGCGTCGGGTGGCGCGCTGAGCACGTGCAATCTTAAGAAGGGGCGGCGGTGGGGCTGCGGCCAGGAGGCGGACTCCGGATTCCGGAGGGAACGGGAGGGAGTCGCGCGGGTGTTGCAGGCGGGCAGCGTCGGCAGCAGCGCGTGCCCCGTGACGAGCGACGAGGTCGGCGCTAGACTGAAGTTCGACGGCGCGTGGCGCTGAACGGCGCCCGCAAGTGGCGGAG
>CAZMGG010000132.1:0-14744 GCA_964565715.1 uncultured candidatus Brocadiaceae bacterium
CGCCAGCGTGTTGCCGGCGGTGCGGCCAGCCCACGTGCCAGCGCCGTTGCCGCCGAGCACGGCGCCGAAGCGCACGATCGACTCGCTGTTGCGCATCGACAGCAGGTCGAAGCCCAGCCCGACGTGGTCGATCTCGATGGTGATCGTCGGATCCCGGTCGGTGATCTGGGTGCCCTGGCTGCCGCCGGTGGCGTTCGCGTCGGGCCGATCGCTGACCGTGTTGCCCGGCGTCAGGCTGACCGACTTGACCGGCATCCGGTAGAACTGGGTGCCGAAGCCGAGGCCGACGAAGGCCCCGAACAGGCGCGGGGCCCGCACCGTGCTGAGGCCGCTGACGGTGGTGGGCAGCGCCGCGGTGTGCAGGTCGGCGCGGCCGCGGAGCGTCCACGAGAACGCCAGCGGCTCGCCGTTGCCGCCCTCCAGGGTGAAGTCGCCGCGGGCGCCGGCGGTCTGCCGGAGGAAACCGTCCAGGTTGTTCCAGACGGTCAGGCTCGGCGTGCGGACCTGGGTCGGCGAGGCCGACAGGGTCGCCGTGTTGGTGCCATCGCTGAGGACGTCGCCGTTCGCCAGCGTGCCCCAGAGCAGCACTCCCTTGACCCCGGTGGTCCAGCTGCTGCCGGTTCCGAGCTCGACCACCTGCAGGCTGCCCATCACGAAGCCGCCGCGCAGGATCGACAGGACGACGCCGACGCCAGCCGGCGTGCTGGCCGACCAGGCGCCAGTGGTCCACTGCACCAGGCGCAGGCTGTCGGGCAGGTAGCCCCACCCCTCGTCGGTGCTGTCGACGGTGCCGATGGTGGCCGAGGCGCCGGCGCTCTCGCCGGTCAGCGTGCCGCCGTTGGTGAATGTGCCGGCGATCACGGCCACCAGCACGTCGCCATCCGTGCCCTTCAGGTCGGTGAGGCAGATGCCCCGGATCGCGCTGGAGCCCTGCTGCACCAGCTCGCCGACCTGGAACCGCTCGGTGCTCGAGACTCCGGTCACCGGCAGCCGCACCAGGTTGACCTCCCGGTGCGCGCAGGCCTTGGCGAACTTGCCCCACTCGGGCGCGGTCGCCACAGCACCGCTGCCGCGGAAGTCGCTCTGGAAGGTGTTGGTCCTGGTCGTGAGGCCGGGCGGCGTGTTCTCGCGGCTCAGCGTGGCGCCGGCCGGCACCCGGTCCAGGAAGTTCACGTCGTCGTTGGTCTCCGGCTCGTAGACCAAAACGGCGTCGCTCGCGCCTGGCGTCACCGCCACGCCGTCGCTGTCCTCGATCTTGGCCAGGATCTGCTGCCGTCGCTTGAGCATGGGTGTGGTCTCCTATTCGTGCACGGTGGCCAGCTCGAGCGTCACCTGCGCCGCGGCCTGGCTGGTTCGGTGGTGGAACTGGATCTGGGGCGGCTCGGCGTAGCGCACGTAGTGGTCGACGCCGTCGATCGGGTGCCGCCAGGTCCAGATGCGTTCGCCGTGGTCCCGGTAGTGGGCGCGCAGCAGGGCCGCCACGGCGGACGGGATCCCCTGGTAGCCCAGGACCCACACCACCGGCTGCACCTGGGGATCCGGCACCCTGGTGCGCAGGGCGCCGCGGTGGCGGTCGCTCTGCCGCACCTCCATGCCGTCGCTTTGCTCGATCGACGCCGACGGCGGGAAGGCCGCCTCGGGCACGCCGCCGACAGGGATCGTCAGCTGGCTCACGCGACCACCATGGGGCTGAAGGTCGCCGGGTCGCCGATGTTGTGGCGGTAGCGGGCCCGCAGCCGGACCACCGCGCGCGCCAGGTTCTCGTCGTGCTCGCCCTGCGGCGGGAACGGCGACCAGCCATCGAGCAGCAGCTGCTCCGCCAGGTCGATGGCCGGAGGCGCGAAGAGCACCGCCTCGAGGTCCACCAGGGACTCGCTCAGATACCGGTCTGGGTTGCGCCCCAGGGCCGCCGGCGAGTCCTCCATCCGCAGCCAGACCAGGAGCGTCACGCCGAGGTCCTTCTGGACGGTCATGGAGTCCGTGCGGATCACCTGCTCGCCGGAGTCGGTGACCCACACCTGCTTCGCGGCGCCGTTGCCAAGGTCGCTCCCAGGGTTGCGTCGGGAAACCGTCCACCCCGACAGCGTCTGCAGCCGCGCCGTGATGTTCTCCAGGATGCGATCGCGCAGGCTGGTCACGAGGTCCTCCCCCGCGCCAGGTCGCGCTCGATGCGCTCGGTGGCCCTCTGCCACTGCTGCGCCCGGTAGGCGGCGAGCTGGTCCCAGGTGTCGTACATCCGCAGCGTGGGGTCCATCTCGACGAACCGGGTCAAGATGAAGCGCAGCTGCATGCGCTCCTTCTGCGGTGCGGGCTGATCCTTGCGCGGCCGGCCGCGGGCGCCGACCTTGCGCTTCTCGTAGAGCAGCAACTTGCCGCCGCGCCCGGGACGCAGAACGAGCTCCTTCTGCGGGTAGCGCTCGCGCCAGGCCTTCGGGCTGCCCGGCCGAGTCTTGACCGGCACGGCCATCCACCGCTGGCTGCGGATGTCGGTGCCGAACTCGTGCACGGCCAGCACAGTGGACCCGGTGGAGGCCTCCGCGCGCAGATCGTGCAGGGCTCGCACGGCCGAGCCGCCCGCGCCGGCCCGGGCCTCCTTCGGCCGCACGTGGTAGACCACCTGGTGGTCCTCCGGGCGGTCGGGGCCCTCGTTGACGCCGAAGACCCGGATGGCTCGCGATCCCTCGCCGCCGCGGCCGAACTTGACGCCCTTCTGCCGCAGCCACTGCTGCCGGTGCTTGCCGAAGACCGAGCCCAGGAAGTTCCGGGCCCAGAAGTAGACCACCCCGGGGGCCCGCAGCATGGCGCGCTCGAGGCTGGACACGTCGACACGCACCGACAGCGACCGGTCGTCGCCCACGGCCAGGACCGTCACGCGATCACCTCGACCCGCAGGCCGCCGGCGTCAGCGGCCTCGACGTTGACGATGCGGGCCGGCACCGGCGTGGCCCCGGCCGCCATGGCCATCACGATCTCGTCGCCCACCTGGTGGACCCCGAGCCCCACCGCCTCGTCCCGCGGCAGGAACAGGATGGCCCGGCTGGTCGACAGCAGGCGCTCGTCCTGGTCTCGCTGCCGCCCCAGCCGATCGACCACTGCACGGACCTGCCGATCTGGCGCGCCGGCACGGCGCAGCGTCACCACCTCGCCGACGTATCGGGAGTCGGTGAGGATGCCGCGCGCGTGCCGGTCGAGCAGGTCATCCAGGGTCACGCCTTCGCGGTCTCCTTGCTGCGCTTCGGAGCCGGCTCGGCCGGCTCCTCCTCGATGATGCGGTCGACGTAGAACTGGCCGCGGCGCAGGGCCGCGACCAGGTCCTGGACGGTGCGCCCGGGCGCCAGCTCGGCCGTGCCCAGGTCACCGTCCTGCGTGTAGAGGCGCACCCGCATCAGATCGACCGGAAGGCCGCGCCCTCGAACGCCACCCACAGCCAGCCCGCCGTCGCGCCCACCGTCTCCGGCGGCACCTCGACGACCTTGCCGATCTGCTGGTTGCTGGTGCTGACCGTGGTGAAGGTGTCGCCGTCGCTGGCGTAGACCGCCGCGCCGACCGCGGTGCGCGCGATGGCCACCGAGTTGTGGTCGACGTAGAGCAGGGCCACGCCGCGGCCGGCGAAGGTCACCCGCTTGCCGCCGAGCGCGCCGCTGCCGTTCAGGCCTTCCTCGAGGGACAGGCCGAGGAAGGTGGTGCCGGCGCCGGTGAGGTTCTGGGCGCCGCCGTTGCTTCCCTCCTCGATCGCGGCGCCCTGGAAGATGTTGGTCGAGGCCTCGACGTCGATCGAGGACATGACACGCTCCCCGCGGAACGTGCGGGGCTTGTTGGCTACCAAGTTGGTCATCGGATTCCTGTCTGTGGTGGCTGTCTTCGATCAGCCCGTGGTTGTCCTCGTGGCTACGCCGATCAGCTCGTGGTGCACTGGATCGCGTACTCGAACCGGCCGTAGCCGGCCGCAGCCGACGCCGAGACGCCGAACTGGACGCGCTTGGTCTTGAAGAAGTGCTCGCTGCTCTCGTCGAGCATGCCCGGCTCGTCCATCTCGCTCTGGTAGATGAACGGCTTGATCGGGCCGTCCTCGCGGAACACGAAGAACCGGTTGGTGGTGGTCAGGCGCGGGTTGCAGACGACGTCGATCGACACGCCGCGCTTGCGCAGCGAGGCCATGGTGTTCGACACGCCGGCGCTGGTGAACTCGTCCTGCAGCGCGGCGATGGTCGCCGACCACATGTTGACCGGCACCATGACCTTGAACATCCGCGCCAGCGCGTTCAGCGGCTCGCCCTGGTCGTTGAGGAAGCCGAGCATCTTCTGGATCGCCAGGAGGATGTTGGTGGCCTGCTGCGCGGAGGTCGGCGCGGCCGCGCCAGCCATGCCGTCACCGGTGCCCAGCGCGTTCTTGATCACGCCGGACGAGCCCACGACGTGGCTGCTGGCGTGGAAGAAGGCGACGTTGTCGTAGGCGGTGCCGTTCGCCACCAGGAGCGCACTGATCAGGCGCTCGGGCAGCGAGACCACGTTCTCGGCCTGCTCGCGGATGCGGGCCTGGATCTGCGTCGTCTTGTCGCGCCGGAAGTCCTGGCCACGGAACTCGATGGTCGACTCGTAGTCCTCGTTGATGAGGATCACCTTGTCGCCACGCAGCTCCTGCGCGGTGCGCTCGCCCTCCCACTTGCGCATCGTGGGGTTGGCGCCGAGCCACGGGTATTCCTCCTGCGGCTGGTCGGTGTCGTAGACGTTGGCGATGTTCTGCACCCACGAGTCCGCCTGAGCGGCCTCGTGAGCAGCGAAGTACATGCCCTTGATCGCGCGGCTCGTGAGCGGCGTTGCGGTGGAAGCGCCCATGATGAATCAGGACTCCTTCTTGGCCGCCACGGGGGCGGGGTTGCGGCGGCGCCAGGCGAGGTAGCTCGCCTGGTCGATGAACTCGGCGGCGAGGGCCTCGTCGGCCTCCCACTCCGCCTTCCACTTCTCCGGACCCTCCGGCATCGCCGCCAGGGCCGCCTTGCGGCTGTTCTCCGGGGCAGGAGCGCCGGCGGGCTCGGTGCCGGGCGCGGCCGTGACCTGGCGCAGGGCCGAGGCGTGCCGCTGGCGCAGATCGCCCAGCAGAACCTGCAGGGCCTCCTCGCGGCTGGCGCCGCGCTTGACCAGGTCGACGGCCAGCTGCTGCTGGCTCGGGTCGGCCGCCTCCAGGATGGCCAGCGCCCGCTCGCGCTCGCCGTCGACGCCGAGCTTCTGCAGCTCGGCGGCCACGGCCGGGTGCGAATCGCGCACCGACGCCGCGGACAGTTCCGCCGGCTTGGCCGGCGGGGTCTTGGTCTCTGCCATCTCGATCTCCTCGCTCCTGTGGAACAGCGCCTCCACCTCCGCGCCGTCCCCGGCGCCGAAGGCCTCGGCAGAAGTCTCGTCGTCGGCGCCGAGCGCCGTGATCGTCAGCTCGCGCACCGTGTAGTCGCGCCAGATGTGCACTGGCCCCTCGACCGTCCGACCGTTCGCCTCGGCGCTCTGACCCTCGTCGAGGACCTGCACGTTGTGCGGCTCGACGATGATGCTGGCCTGCCACGGGAATCCGTCGGCGGCGTCCGCGAGCACCTGCTCGACCATCGGCGACTTGGTGAGCAGCCTGCCCGAGGCCTCCAGACCGCGCTCGGTGACCTCGATCTTGCTCGAGTATCCGAGCCGCTGTTCGGTGTCGTGGTCCTTCAGCAGCGGCAGGCGCTGCCGGAATCGCGCCCCGGCGAGGTCCAGCACCATGAAGCCCCACCACCGCTGCATGGTCTTACCGATATTGGCAACCATGGACCACTCGCGAGACCGCGGCTTGCCCTCGACCTCCGGCGTCTCGGCGGCGGCGAGGCGCAGCTCGATCAGCTCGTGCGAGCGCAGCCGGCATGCAGCCAGCGGCACCTTGCGCTTCTCGGTCAGGGTCGTCATTCGTTTTCGGGCTCTTCGTCGTCGTCGCCGGACGCGGGCTCTTCGTGCTCTGCGGTGTCGGGATCCTGCTCGCTCTCGTCGTCCTCCGCCTCCCCCTCGTTCTGCACTGCTGATGGCGGCGCAGCTGCGCCGGCCTTCGGCGTCGGCAGCAACGCTCCCTCGTCGAGCCCGTGACGCTTCGCGGTCTCGCGCGCCTGGCGCAGGAACCGGGCCCGCTGCTCCAGCACCTGCTCCGCGTCCTGGCCATTGCGCGCGGCCTCCGCCTGCGGCGTCGACAGGTTCGCGTCCACGGCCATCTGCGAGGCCTGGATCTCCTTCGTGGGGTCCACGTAGCCGCGCATCGGCGGCACCCAGAGCGTCTCCAGGAATGGCCGCGGGTTCTGGGCGAATCCGCGCGGCGTCGGCAGCAGGCCGCGCAGCACGGCCTCGGTGATCACGATGCGCCACCACGGCTGGCAGAACTGCTCCTGCAGGAGTTGCCGCATCGCCTCGAAGCCGCGCGCAGCCTCGAGCAGGGCGACCCGGGCCGAGCTGTAGTTCATCCCGCCGAAGTCCTTGCTGACCAGCTCATAGGGCAGGCCGAACGAACCGCAGATGGACTTGAGCAGCCGGACGACGAACGGCTCGAACTGGGTGCCCGGTCGCTGTGGCGCGAAGGAGAACGGCTCCTCGCCGTCATTGAGGTAGCGGATGGTCCCGCTCTCGAGGCGCTCGTGCCAGTCGGGGCCGTTGGGCTGCTGGTCGATCAGGCCTGCCACCGGCGAGACCGTCTGCCGGATGAACATGCAGATCTTGCTGGCGGCCCGGGCGGCGACGGCCTCGCTCTCGATGTAGTCGTTCAGGCTCTCGACCAACCCGAAGCTCGCGGACATCGCCGGCACGCCGCGGTTCTGGCCCGACCGCTCCCGATCGAAGACATGCAGCATCAGCGGCAGCCCGCCAGCCCACCGGGTGTAGCGGACCGGGTCATTTCGGCGCCGGGACGACCGACTCAGCATCCGTTCGTCCGGGTGATAGGGCAGGACCCAGTAGGCCAAGGGCTGCCCACGCGGACCGATCTCGACGCCGCCTCGGAGCTCCCGGTCCGCCTGCGAGGCTGCCGGGGGGTCGCGGAGCCGGTCGAGGTCGACCGACTCGATCGACGACGCCAGCAAACGCCAGGTTTCCTGCGCCGGATCCACCGAAGTGCGCTTCACCAGGCATTCGCCATCGACCACCATCGACCGGAGCACCTGGCGCTGCAGGCTGTAGAAGCTGCTGTGCTCGGTTGCGTCGGCCTGATCGGTGGCCCACTCCTCGAAGACCTGCTCGCAGGCGCGGTTCCAGTCCCTGGCTTGGCTGTCGGTCAGCCCCGTCGTCTCTGGCTTCGCCAGGCTCTGCGGGACGATGCCGGTCCCCACGACGTTGTCGAGGAAGACCTTGACGATGGCCTTGCCGGTGCTGTCGTCGCGGCACATGGCACGGCTGTTCCGCCGCAGCTCCGGCAGGTCCTGCAGCAGGTCGACGTCGGCTGAACTGGCGTGCTGCCGGCGCCGCGTCCTCCGGCGCTGCGCCGCCTCGTAGTTGAGCAGCTCGCTGGTGGCGGCTCGCGCCAGCCGGCGATTCAGCGCCCACCGCGGCGCCACGACGTCGATGGCCGAGTCCGTCAGACGGCGCATGCCGCCGAGCAGTCCCGGCCCGTAGAGGGTGCGGCTCATTCGAAGCTCACTTGGGTGCGGTCGAGGCCGCGGGATCGATTGGCCCGGCCCTCGAGGTAGCGCTGCGCGTCGATCAGCTCGCGCAGGCTCCGACGCTGCACGGTGCGGCCGTTGACCGTGTAGGCAGCCACGTCGGGATCCGCCGCCAGGGCCTCGTCGATCGCCGCGACGGCCGTCGGAGCGGCAGCCGCGGGCAACGGCGTCACCGTCGTCACCGTGCCATTGGCGACGTCCTCGAACCAGTCCGAGGCGGCGCGGCCGATGTGATGGGTCAGCTCCAGGCCATAGTGGAGGCTGTCCCTGCGCAGCTCGAGGTCGTCGATGTCCAGCACCCCGACCGCCTGGCCGGCGAGCGCGTCGATGGCTGCCCGGATCGTCTCGCGTGCAGCTGGCGTGACAGCCAGGGCACTCTGGGCGTGGGTGCGGACCAGTGCCACCGGGATGGCGTCGCCGCCGACCCTGGTCTTCAGGTCGGACTGCAGATTGGCCACGAAGGGCCCGAGTCGGGCAGCGAACCGCTCGGCGTCGGCCTGGGTCAGCTGGTCGTTGTCGCCCACGTTGACCAGGATCCCGGTGATGTCGACCGTCTCGCCGCGCTGTTGCAGGGCGTAGAGCTTCAGCTTGGCCAGCTCCTCGAGGAGCAGCGTGTAGAGGTCGTCGGCCTCCTTCTCCCACGACCGGTTGCTGCCGATGGCAGCCTCCTCCGTCAGCGTGCTGCCGCCCGATCCGATCTTCAGCAGCGCCACCGTCTCGCCCGGGTGCCGCGCGATCTGGTCGGCCAGCAGGGTCAGCTCGGACCCGTAGACGCCAGGCGACACGCTGCCCAGCGTGTTGGCCGTGCTCATCACGTCGTAGCCGACCAGCGCGGTGCCGTTCCAGACCAGCGCGCCGGGCGTCAGGTAGCCGGGCCCCGGGCCGACAAACGCCGGCTGCTCGCCGAACACGGCGGCCAGTGCGTCGATCGCGCCTACGGTGTTGCTGGTGCCGATCGACACCAGCACCCGCAGCCCGGTCCCCTGCACCGGTGTGAGCGCCATCGCCTGGAACATGGCGTGCGCGGCCGCGCCGAACCGAAGGTACTCGTCGGTGCTGTAGTACTGCGGGTCGGTGGAGTCGTGCGGGCTGCCGAGGATCGGCACCGCCGGCGCGAACGTGCTGGCGCCGGCATCCACCAGGGCGACGTTGTCGGTGTCTGCCGCCACCTGGGCGACCACGCGGCGGAGCAGCTGGCCGTAGCCGGCGTGGCTGGTGCGGAAGAGCTCGGCGCTGTGATGCAGCATCACGACCGGCACCGAGCTCCCGACGGTGGTCCGGAGGTCGGCGAGCATCGCCCGCAGGTCGGCCTCCATGTTCAGGTTCTCGGCGTCGCACTCGTGGGCGCCGAGCATCAGAAAGACGCCCCGCACGTCGAGCGTGTCGCCGCCGGCGGCCGCCCGGGCCACCGCCTGGTTCCACTGCGCCAGGAACGAGGTCCTGGCCGAGCCCGCGCCGGACCAGCTCGCGAAGCGGCTGCCGATCACGCCGAACTTGAAGAACTTGAAGCCGGTCGGGTAGTTGGCCGCCAGCAGCTGCATCCACGTGACGTCCGGGCCGAGCCCGCGATACGCCTCGTACCAGGTGCTGCCCTTGGTGCCCGCGGCCGCGGCGTTCTCGATGTGGTGGTAGACCACCCAGTCACCCGTGCCGCCGTACTGCCCGTCGAACCATGGCCGGAAGGCCGGCGACAGCGGCACGCCGGTCGGCTGCCCGCTGTCGTACGGCACCGGCCGCATGAGGCTCGGGTAGTTCTTGAAGCCGATGTAGAAGCTGCTGGGCGGCGTCCCCGGATTCACGTCAGGGAGAGGACCGGACAGATGCTCGTCGCCGAGCAGGAGGAACGTGGGGATGGCAGCCACTGCGACGCAGTGTCGCCACGTGTGATCCCAGCTGAGCCGTGCGGGATCAGCAGTGCTGAACGGTCACGGGATCAGGCCCCGCAGCGCGTTGGGGTCCCGCAGCGTCTTCGGGTCGATCTCGATGCTGCGGTAGTTGAGCTTGCAGCGGCGGCAGCAGTGGTAGCGCACACGCCCCTCCTGGCCGTAGGTCCTTGGCTTCGAGTCCCCGCACGTCGGGCACCGCCAGGGTACGAACGGAACGACGGCGACCGCGTCGCTCCGCTCCGGCTTCTGCTGCCCATCGTGGGGCACTACGTAGTACGCCGCCACAGGCGGGGGCCTCCTTCCTCGCCGCCGGCGGCGGGTCGCGGTGGCCGCGGCGGCCGTGTCCCGGCGTGGCGCAGCATCTCGATGCCGAGCATCTTGGCCGCGGCCGCGGCGAGAACCTCGCAGTCCCAGAAGTGGTTCTGCTTCGCGCCGGCCTTGGGCACCCACCGTTCGCGCTGCTTGTCGCGGGTGCGCACGATCACCTTGTGCTCTGCCGTCAGCTCGGTCAGGTAGTCGGCGTCGATGTCGTCGTAGATGCGGAAGGCCCGGGGCTCGTCGGCGCCGCCGCGGCGGATGGCCAGCGCCACCTCGTCCTTGATCGCGTGCACGTTGACGTGGGCCACCACGACCGACTGCGGCAACGGCGCATTGGTCTCCGGGTGACGGTCGATCCGGTGCAGGGTCCATGGCTTGGTGATGTCGTCCAGCTCGACGCCCTTGCTGAGCCGCACGACTGGCCCCCAGGTCCTGGCGAGCTCGACGGCCTCGGCGTGTCGGAAGCGGCCGTCGATCAGCAGCATCCGCACTCGCAGCGACTTGGGCCCCCACGGCCGCCGCAGCACCGACTCCGCGAGGCTGCCGAAGTCACTGGCCCGACCATGGTCCAGGAGCCAGCTGCGCTGCCCTGTGCCCCAGCCGCGCACCACGTAGGGGATGTAGCGCTTCTGCACGTCCGCGCCGACGGTGATCGCGAGGACGTCCTCGGGCACCTGGCCGCGGACGTAGCCGCCGCGGCACTGCTCGAGCATGGCCGGCTTGGGCTCGTCGACCTTCTCCTGCCACGCCTCGCCCTGCCACGAGTTGACGAAGTTCTGCAGCTGCGCCGGGTCGCCCTTGCTGCGCAGGAACTTCGCGGCGATCTCCCACCACGCCAGCCACGGCGAGTAGCCGGCCCACAGGTGGTAGCTGCGATGCGGCGCCCGATCCTGGGGCAGGATCACGCGGCCGTCCACCAGGTGATCCCGCCAGTCAACGTCCTTGGGGCACCAGAACCCGCGGGCCAGCATGCCGGCCTTCTCTAGGTCGCCGATGCGTTCGCCGCACTCCTCGCACTCGTACCAGGCGTCTCTGCGTGCCCGCATCTCCTCCTCGGTGTCGATCTCGGCCGGCCACTTGATCTGCGGGAACCGCAGGAACTGGCGGTGCTCGCAATGCGGGCAGGGCAGGTAGAAGCGCCGCTGATCGCCCTTCTGGAACTCACGGGTGACCAGGCCATTGGCGATGGTCGGCGTGCTGGTCAGGTAGGCGGTGTGGTTCCAGAAGGTCCGGGTTCGCTCGAGCGCGAGCTCCCACGGCCCCGCCTCCTTCTGCGTCCACTCCGGCCACTTGTTGCACTCGTCCCCGAACAGCCACCGGGCGGCCAGCTGCGCCAGCTCCGACGGCACGCGGGCGGTGCGCAGGTGCAGCGTGCACCGGCGGAACTTCACCCGCCGGCGCTTCATGTCGTGGCGGTCCTCAGTCAGCTGGCCGGCCAGCGCCGGGCTGGCGCGCAGCATCGGCAGCACGCGGTTCTCGCCGAAGGCCTCGGCGTCCTCGCGGCTCGGCATCACGTAGGTGATGGGACCGGGGTCCTGGTGGATCGCGTATCCCAGCACGTTCAGCAGGGTCTCGGTGCCGGCGACCTGCGTGCTCTTCTGGATCGTGACCTGGTGCACCCACGGGAGCGCGGCGGAGTCCATCCACTCGCGCGCCCACGGCACCCGCACGGTGCGCCACGGCCCCGGCTCGGCGCTGGTCTGCGGGTCAAGCACGCGGTGCCGGTCGGCCCACTCGGACACGGTCAGGCGCTCCGGCCACCGCAGGGCCTCGCGCATCGGCCGGGTCCAAGCGGTGCTACTCACCCGCCGCGGCCTCCTCGGCGGGCTCCGCATCTCCGCGCGCCAGTGAGTCGAATGCGCTGCGCAGCTCCTCCTCGACCACCACCTTGATCGCCTCGGGCGAAGGCGCCTGGTAGAGCCGACGGGCCAACAGATCGGGGAGACGGGTGAAGGCCGCACGCAGCTCCTGCAGCCGCCGCACCTGCGCAGCCTCGCACTCCGAGCGGGTGTGGACCTCGCCGCGGGCCTCCTGCAACTGCAGCTCGGCCAGCTCGGCCCGCGCCTGGCGCCACCGATCGAGCGCGTCCTGCACCGCCGGCGACGGCGCCGTCGCCCGCGGACCCGGCTTGCCACGTCGCTCGGCGATCCACTGCCGGGCTGCGGTGAGCCAGTCCTGCTCGGACTGCCCCTCGGCCAGGCGCGGCAGGCCCGCCTCGAAGTGCCTCGTCAGGGTGCGCGGGTTGACGCCGAGGCCCATGGCCAGGGCACCGATGGTCGGACGGCTCGATCGACGGCCCATCTATCTCGCGTTCGCGCATCACCTTAGGGCGGCGGCATCACTATTTGCGTATCCCCGCACAAGAAAAGCGGTCGGGCCGCAACCACGATGGGCCCCCACCCCCCCGGAGGGACCCGCGACCCCCTCCCCTCGACCCTGCCGTTCCGTCATGCGGTCCCCCGTGGCACCAGAAGCTCGGGGCCGCGCACTTGGCCCTGAGGCTGCTCGACCGCCACCAGGAAGCGCTCGCCTGCGCCGGCCTCGGCCATGTGGGCGTTCGCCCGCTGCAGCGTCAGAGCCGCTACCTGGGCCAGCTCCTGCGCGATCGCGCGGTGCACCTCGCGCTTCGACAGCGTCGACAGGTCGGGGATCGTCATGCCTTCGGCTCCTCACCCAGGGCCTGCAGCACGCCCAGCAGCTTGCGCAGCTCGCGCACGCCCAGGTCCGTCAGCCCGCCCTCGGGCGGCTCGATGCCGTGGTCGCCCATGGCCTTCCAGAGGCCCTGCTTGGTCATGCCCATCTTCTGCGCCATCTGCCCCACTTGGTGCGCCAGGTCCTCGGTGGCGGAGCGCTTGGGCTGCTCAGCTGGCTGCTGCTCCTCGCCCTCGTCCTGATCCTCGCCGTGACTATGGCGCACAGCCCCGGCATCCTCCTCCACGATGAACATGTCCGAGGCCCCCGTGGCGATCAGCGTGGCCGCCACGTGGGATCGCTTCATGGCCATCTTCAGGACCGTGTTCCACTGGTCGGCGATGTCGGCGTTCTCGGCCTTGCCCGGCTTCTGCCCGCTGATCGCCTTGTCGTTGGGGCCGAAGGTGGCGCCGCACCCGCCGATCTTCTTCCAGCAGTACCAGCCAGGCTCCTTCTTCGACTTCTGCACGGCCTCGACCCCGCACCGCGGGCACTTCGGCTTCGCGTTGCGGTAGCGGTACTTGCTCTCCATGGTGCTGCAGCTGCCCAACGCCGTGGCCACAACGGCGCCCGTCGGGATGTGCGTCAGCGTGCACGTGACACGTTCCTCGCGGTGCCCGTCCTGCAGGCTGATCGTCTGCACCTGGAACTGCGGCGCGAGCCGGAACGCCATGCAGAGCTTCTCGGCGCCCGGCTTCAGCAGCACCGGCGGCCGCGGCTTCTCGCCAGGACGCGCCTCTGTGCCCGGGATCACGCCGTAGTGGTGATCGGGCACCATCAGCTCCTTCAGCACCTGCTGCACCAGATCGTTGGTCCGCCTGATGTCGGCAACGGCGAGCTGACCGGCTTGGGGTTCTCGGATTGCAACAGCATTCGGGTTCGTCACTGCGCTCGCTCCTGTTGTTCGGCGGCCGGGATGGCCGCACCTGGATACCAGATCACCATGCCGAGGCCCCTGGCCACGGCCTCCTCTGCCTGCGCTCCGCGGCTGTTCTGCCAGCCCGGCAGCATGCAGACCGCATCGCACTCCATCAGGTGCCGGATGTCGGCCCGCAGCACCTCCCGGTAAGTCTCCTCGGGCAGCGGCCCACAGGGGCGCCCGCTGGCGCGGTCAAGCTCGGCCGGGTTCACCACGTCGTGGCCCAGCGCCCGCAACCGCTTCGCCACCGTGTCGAACACGAGGTGATTGTTGAACGGCAGCCCGCTCATCGGCCCGCTGATGTAGACCCTCACTGCTGCGGGCTCCTGCGGCGGAAGTCGCGCGCGACAGGGCAGTGCGCCCAATGGGCGTCCGCCGAGGCCACCGTGCCGTCCTCGGCCCGCACAGGGCAGCCCGCAGAACACGTCCGTGGCGGTCTGCGTCGGACGCCCACAGCGCTGGCACGTGCCACTCGGGGGCAAGTGCAGGGCCCAACACGCCCGGCCCAATGGGCCCGGATACGTGCATCGGAACTTCGCGCCCGCAATGCTCGGCTCGCCGCGCAAAACCATGCGCAGCGCCATCGGTGTGCAGTGGTCGCCGGCGCGGCGCAGCGCCTCGAGGATCTGCTCCTCGCGGGCCGATCGCCGCCTCCAGGTGTGCAGGATGTCGGTGACCAGGGATCGCCGCGTCTGTCGCATCGCCTTCATGCAGGTGTTGCCCTCCCGTCGCTCCAGTCGCTCAGCCGCGGCCGCAGCAGCTCGCGCTGCTCCGCGGCCCGGCGCTCCGCCACCAGCTTCTGCCGCTCCTCGGCCCGCGTGACCAGGCGGTGCGGCACGACCGGCCAGCCGTCGCCGCTCTGCACGATCGCGGCATCGGCGGTCAGGGTCGCGTACGCGGCCGCCCGAACCGGGTCGGTCAGCACGGCCAGCATGTCGAGGCAGCCGTCGCGCCGCACCTGCTCGGCGAGCTGCGGCGCCGTCGCCCGGAGAGCCGGCAGGAGCGCGTCGGTGCCGGTCAGCCCGTCGCCGCGCCGACCCTTCGTCCGCGGTGCCGGCCGCGGGATGCTCTCCAGGCGGCGCCGGGGCTCGGGCGCCGGCAGGGGGCGAGGGTCGGCCGCCGGCCGCTGCAGGACGCGGCCGCGCTCGACGAGCTGCTCGAGGTCCTCGAGGCTCACCCCGAGGTCGGCTGCCACGGCCCGCCGGTCGGCCCGGTCCGAGACGACCCGGCAGTAGGCGCGCCGGGCGGTCCAGTCGCGCTCGGCCTCGTCGGCGC
>CAZMGG010000133.1:0-2088 GCA_964565715.1 uncultured candidatus Brocadiaceae bacterium
GGCCACCGGGTGGATGCCGTAGCGCACCGTGCAGTTGCGCTTCTGCAGGAGGTCGGCCAGCTCGCGGATCGTGTGCTGGGCCTGGGCGACGGCGAGACCGTAACCCGGCACGATCACCACCGAAGTGGCGCCGTCCAGCAGCATGGCGACCTCCTCCGGCGAGGTCGACTTGATCGACTTGTAGTCCTTGGCGTCCTTGGCCACGGTGTCGTCGCCGATGCCGCCCAGCAGCACGTTGCCCAGCGACCGGTTCATCGCCTTGCACATGATCTGGGTCAGGATCAGACCCGAGGTGCCGACCAGGGCGCCGGCGACGATCAGCAGCGGGTTGTCGATCACGAAGCCCGCCGCCGCCCCGGCCACGCCCGAGTAGCTGTTCAACAGCGCCACCACCACCGGCATGTCGGCGCCGCCGATCGGCATCACCAGGAACACGCCGAGCACCGCCGCCGACAGCGCCAGCAGGATCGTCGCCGTGGTCAGGCCGACATGGCTCGGCGACATGACCTGCCACACCGCGGCGCCGATGGCCAGCAGCCCCAGCGCGACGTGCAGGTAGTGCCGGGCTGCGCCCTTCAGCGGGTGCGCCATCTTCTTGCCGGCCAGCTTGAAGAAGGCGACGAAGCTGCCGGTCAGCGTGACCATGCCGATCAGGATCGTCGCCGGCGTGCTGATCGCATTGACCAGGCCGGCCTCCGCCAGGGCGTGGCCGTCGGTCTTGATGATCTCGCTCTGCAGGATGTCGGACATCGCCACCAGGGCCGAGGCGATGCCGCCGAAGCCGTTCAGCGCCGCCACCATCTCCGGCATCTGCGTGGTCGGCGTGCGCACCGCGATCACCGCGCCGATGGCGCTGCCGACCACGATGCCCGCCACCAGCACGTACCAGTTGACGCCGGCAGCGAGCGCGATCGTGGTGATGATGGCGATCGCCATGCCCAGCTCGGACAGGCGGTTGCCGGTGCGACAGGTCTTGACGCTGGTCAGCTTCTTGATGCCGAAGACGAACAGCAGCGTCGCCAGCAGGTAGAGGTAGTCCACGCTACTTCTTCTCCTTCTTCCGGAACGACGCCAGCATGCGGTCGGTGACCAGATAGCCGCCGACCACGTTGATCATCGCGAAGACGATGGCCAGGAATGCCAGGGACTGGGCCAGGAACGACTCGCCGCTCCTGGCGCAGATGATCGCGCCGACGATGGTGATGCCGGAGATGGCGTTGCTGCCCGACATCAGCGGCGTGTGCAGCGTCGGCGGCACCTTGGTGATCAGCTCGAAGCCCAGCAGCGAGGCGATCACGAACACGAACAGGATGAGGAAGATCGGATCCACGGTCAGCTCCCCTTCTCCAGGGCCGCGGCGGCGCCGGCGTGCCGCACCTTGCCGTCGTGCGTCACCGTCACCGCCGTCATGATCTCGTTGTCCAGGTCCAGCTTGACGGCGCCGTCCTTGACGAACTCGGGCAGGAAGGCCAGCACGTTGCGGGCGAACATGCGGCTGGCGTCGGCCGCCGCCATGGTCGGCAGGTTGGTCTCGCCCAGGATCGTCACGCCGTTCACGGCGACGCGCTCGCCGGGCTTGCTGCCGGCGACGTTGCCGCCGGTGCCGACCGCCATGTCGACGATCACCGAACCGGGCTTCATCGCCGCCACCATCTCCTCGGTGACCAGCAACGGCGCCTTGCGGCCGGGGATCTGCGCCGTCGTGATCACCACGTCGGCCGCCTTCAGGTGCTCGGTCAGCGTGGCGCGCTGCCGCTTCTGGTACTCGTCCGACGTCTCCTTGGCGTAGCCGCCCTTGGTCTCGGCGTCCGGCGGCGTGCCGGTGTCGATGAACTTGGCGCCAAGGCTCTCGACCTGCTCCTTCACCGCCGGCCGGATGTCGTTGGCCTCGACCACCGCGCCGAGCCGCTTGGCGGTGGCGATGGCCTGCAGGCCGGCGACGCCGACGCCCAGGATGACCACCCGGGCCGGCGTGATGGTGCCGGCGGCGGTCATCAGCAGCGGGAACATCTTCGGCAGGGAGGTCGCCGCCAGCAGGACCGCCATGTACCCCGCCACCGTGGCCTGGCTGGACAGGATGTCCATCTT
>CAZMGG010000133.1:2098-14685 GCA_964565715.1 uncultured candidatus Brocadiaceae bacterium
CCGGGTGATGCGCGGCATCAGGTCGAGCGCCAGGGTGGTGACCTTCGCCGCCGCCAGGGCCTTCACCGCCGGCAGGTTGAGCGTCGGCTGCAGCGAGCAGATGAGCAGCGCGCCCGGCTTGAGGCCGGCGATCCCCGGGCCGTCGGGCACCTGCACGCAGCTCACCAGGTCGGCGGCAGAGCGGGCGTTGCCGTCCACCAGATTGGCGCCGGCGGCGGCGTAGTCCTGGTCGGGGATGCCGGCCC
Source organism: uncultured candidatus Brocadiaceae bacterium (assembly GCA_964565715.1). Taxonomy (GTDB): domain Bacteria; phylum Planctomycetota; class UBA1135; order UBA1135; family UBA2386; genus CAZMGG01. Next base: position 2,344 of record CAZMGG010000133.1, read on the forward strand.
GCAGGCCGGCGCCGCGTTCGACCTGCACCTGCAGGCCGGCCTTGGTCAGCCCTTTGACCGTTTCGGGGACGGCGGCCACCCGGGTCTCGCCGGGGGCCGACTCCTTGGGCACGAAGAAGACAACCATGCTTGGGTTCCCGTGGGGGGAGTTCGAGGACGAGGAAGGAGAGCAGACCCACCGGAGCGATGCCACCGCAATCAGGCCACGGTGCGGCCTCGGATCCGGCCCTCGCACGGCTAGGCTCTCCTGCCGATGAACACCGACTTCGGCAGCCGTCTCGCCGACCGGATCCGCAGCGGCGCCGCGCCGGCGGTGGTGGGGCTCGACCCCCGCCTCGAGGCCCTGCCCCACGACCTCGCGCCTGGCGCCACCCCCGCCGAACGCTGCCTCGCCTTCTACCAGGCGACCCTGCCCGCGCTGGCCAGGCACGTGCCGGTGGTGAAGCCCAACATCGCCTTCTTCGAGGCCTGGGGCTGGGAGGGCTTCCGCGCCTACCAGGCGGTGTGCGCCCAGGCCCGGGAACTGGGCCTGCTGGTGATCGGCGACATCAAGCGCGGCGACATCGGCAGCACCGCCGAGGCCTACGCCGAGGGCCACTTCCGCTGGGCCGACGCCGTCACCCTGCATCCCTATCTGGGGCGCGACTCGGTGCAGCCCTTCCTGCGGCACTGCCGGCCCGGGACGAACGGCGGCCGCGGCGTGTTCGTGCTGGTCCGCACCAGCAACCCCGGCGCCGTCGACCTGCAGGACCTGCGCACCGGCCCGGATGGCGTCCGGTCCCTGGCCGAGGCGGTGGCCGACGCGGTGGCCGCCTGGGGCGCCGATCTCGGTCCGCAGGACGGCTGGTCGCCGGTGGGCGCGGTGGTCGGCGCCACCTGGCCGGAACAGCTCGCGGCGCTCCGCGCCCGCATGCCGCGGGCCTGGATCCTGCTGCCCGGCGTCGGCGCCCAGGGCGGCAAGGCCAGCGACGCCCGCGCCGCGTTCGACCGTGAAGGCCTCGGCGGACTCATCAACCAGAGCCGCGGCGTGATGCAGGCGTTCCAGCCCGGCGATCGCGACTGGCTCGCCAAGGTCGAGCGCGCCGCCGAATCCTTCGCCGCCGAGTGTCGTGCCGTCGCCCGGACCGGCCGTTCGTCGTAACGTGCACGCGCCTTGAGCCCGACGCTGCGCCACATCTCGTTCCGACGTCTCGGCACATCCGACGTCCACCAGCGGTACCTCGAAGACGACCGCGACATCACCGCCGTGCTGGGCAAGCGCGCGCGCACCGTGCAGGAACTGCTGCGGCGGGCGCCCACCGGCGCCGGCCGGGTGGTGCCGCCGAAGGCGCTCAGCGACGCGCTGCTGGCCTACGCCCAGCGCCACGGCGCACCCGAGCCCGTGCTGCAGAATGCCCGTGCGCTCGGCGAGGGCCGCGTGCACGTCGTCGTCACCGGCCAGCAGCCCGGCCTGATGGGCGGGCCGCTGTTCACGCTGCACAAGGCCGCCACCGCCATCCGGCTGTGCCAGGAGATCGGCCGGCTCGACGACGCGCCGCCGGTCGTGCCGGTGTTCTGGAACCACACCGACGACCACGACCTCGAGGAGGCAAACCGCCTGTTCCTGGTCAACGGCAACCAGGACGTGCAGCGCTTCCGGCTGGACCTCGACCGCACCAGCGAGCCCCTGCGCGACATCCCGGTGGGCCGCGAACTCGACGAGGTCCTGCGCGCCGCCGACGACCTGCTGCCGCAGAGCGAGTTCCGCGACTGGGCCATGAGCCTGTTCCGGCCACGGCATCCCAGCGAGACGCTGGGCACCCAGACCACGCGCATGCTGTTCGAGCTGTTCGGCAAGCACGGGCTGCTGGTGATCGAGCCGCGCGACCTGCCGCCGGAGGCGTTCCCGCCGCTGCAGCGCTGGTGGAGCCAGGCCGACCAGATCCGCGATCGCGTCAAGCAGGGCTGCGAGGACCTCGGCGACCTAGGCATCGACGTCACCATCGATCCGGCGGCGACCATGATGTTCGAGGTGTCGGGCAGCCAGCGGGTGCCGCTCGCCGACGGCGAGGATTGCAACAACGTCGGCGACCTCAGCCCGGGCGCCCTGCTGCGCCCGCTGTGGCAGGACGCCTGCCTGCCCAGCATCGCCTTCGTCGTCGGCCCCGGCGAGCTGTCCTACCTGGCGGTGGTGAACCCGCTCTACCGGCTGCTGGGCGTGCCCGCGCCGGTGCTGGTGCCGCGGGCCTCGCTCACCCTGGTGGAGCCGTCCCTGGCCAAGCTGCTCAGCCGCTTCGGCTGGGACCTGCCGGACCTGTCCGCCGAGCCCGAGGTGCTGGCGCAGACCCAGGCCGGCGACGAGAGCAGCACCCTGGAGGACGAACTCGAGGAACTCGCCACCCGCCTGCGCTCGGGCTTCGACTCGATCGCCCAGAAGCTCGAACGGATGGACCGCTCGCTGCTCGGCGCCGCCGACCGCGCCCGCACCAAGTCCCTGGAGGAGATCGACCGCCTGCTGCAGAAGGTGCGCAACGCCCGGCAGAACCGGGAGGGCACCGGCCTGCGGCAGATCCGCCGGCTGTGCGCCAACCTGCGGCCCCGCGCGCGGCCGCAGGAACGCGTGCTGTCGCCGCTGCCGTTCCTGGTGGCCCACGGCCCGCACCTCGCCGACCTGCTGGTCGAATCGGCCGATCCGTTCCGGCTCGATCACGGAGTGCTGGAGCTGTGAGCGCCAGCGAACAGCTCGGCGTCCTGGCGGTGGGTCCGCATCCCGACGACGTCGAGATCGCCTGCGGCGGCACGCTGCTCCTGCTGCGGCAGGCTGGCATCGCCTGTGCCATCGTCGATCTGACCCGCGGCGAGATGGGTTCCCGCGGCACCGCCGAGGACCGCGATCGCGAAGCCAAGGCCGCCGCGACCCGGCTCTCTCTGCGCCTGCGGCGCAACCTGGGCCTGCCCGACACCGGCGTGCGCGACGACGATCACGCCACCGGCCTGCTGGTGGCGCAGATCCGCGAACTGCGACCGCAGCTGCTGCTGGCGCCGGTCGCCGACGACGTGCACCCGGATCACACCGCCGCCGCCCACCTCGCCGCCCGCGCGTTCTTCCTGGCCGGCCTGCGCCACCACCTGCCGGCGGCCGGCCCCGCCTTCCGGCCGCGGCTGCTGCTGCGCTACCCCGGCAACCGGCCCATCACCGCCACCCTCTGCATCGACATCACCGCCGTCGCCGAGCAGAAGGCCGAGCTGATCCGCTGCTACCAGAGCCAGCTCGGCATCGCCGGCGCCGGCCACTTCGTGCAGGGCACCGATCTGCTGGGCCGCGCCCAGGCCCGCGACCGCTACTGGGGCAGCGCCATCGGCGTCGCCGCCGCCGAGGCCTTCTGCAGCGACGGGCCGTTGCCGGTCTGCGACCCGCGGACCCTGTTCCCCTGATCCACCGCCAGATCCACCGGAGGAGACACCATGCTGAGCATCGCGGTCATCAACCAGAAGGGCGGCGTCGGCAAGACGACCACCACCGTCAACCTCGGCGCCGGACTGGCCCGCTGCGGCTACCGCGTGCTGCTGCTCGACATGGATCCGCAGGCCAACCTGACGGTGCACATGGACCAGCGGCCGGACCTGGAGGCCAGTTCGCTCACCAACCTGCTGCTGGAGGACACGCCGCTGCAGGACCTGGTGCTGCCGACGTCCGAGCCGAACCTGTTCGTGGTGCCCACCGACACCAGCCTCGCCGGCGTCGAGCAGGTGCTGGCCAACCGGATCGGCCGGGAGACCATCCTGCGCGAGGCGATCGCCGCGTTCCCGGCCCGCGCGGACTTCGACTTCCTGCTGATGGACTGCCCGCCGTCGCTGGGCGTGTTGTCGGCCAATGCGCTGGTCGCCGCCGACCGCGTGGTGATCCCGATGCAGGCCGAGTACCTCTCCCTGCAGGGCATGGCCAAGCTGCTGGAGGTGATCCAGCTGGTGCAGCGCCGCCTGAATCCCGAGCTGCAGATCGCCTGCATCCTGCCGTGCATGGTCGACCAGCGCACCAACCTCAGCGCCGAGGTGCTGGCCGAGATCGGCCGCCACTTCGGCGACCAGCTCACCCGCACGCGGATCCGCAGCAACGTCAAGCTGGCGGAGGCGCCGAGCTTCGGCCGCACGATCTTCGAGCACGCGCCGGACTCCAACGGCGCCAGGGACTACGAGGCCTTCACCGCCGAGCTCCTGCAGATGCTGGGGCTGCCGGAACGGGCACCGGCCCGCGCGGACCAGACTGCCGTCCCGCCGTCGCCGGAGGCCGGGCCCGAGGCCGCCGGCGAGGCCGCCGCCGGGGGCTAGCAGCGCGCCACGGACCGCCTGCAGGAATCGCACCGGAAATGCCGATGACGGCGGCGGATCCCGTCATGGCCCACGATCGCGACCTCGACCAGCTCTCCGACCTGCTGAACCAGTGCCTCGGCCGGATCGAGGCCGAGGCGTTCCGGATGCAGGAGGGCGTCGAGGACCTGTTCCCGGGTGACGGCGCCGACGAGGCCATCGAGTCCGAGACCGCCCACCTGCAGGACGCCGTCGAACACTTCCTCGCGGCCCTCGATCGCGAGCGCGAACGGCCGGTGGATCTCAACCGCATCGTCGCCCGCGCGATCGACGGGGCGCTTCGCCGGCTGTCCTTCCCGGTGCTGCTGCGCTCGCGGCTCGCCCCGGACCTGCCGCCGGTGGCCCAGGATCCGCACGGCGGTGAACGCCTGCCCGCCCTGATCGAACGCGCCTTCCTGCTGGCCGCGGCCCACGCCGGCGCCGGCGGCGAGGTCGAGATCGGCACCCGCCACGATCGGGACGCCCTGCTCCTGGAGATCACCGCCCGCGGTCCGGCGGCGGCCGCCGACGACGGCAGTCGCGCCGCCACCCTGCAGGACTTCGTCGCCGGCCTCGGCGGGCGCTGCGAGCTGGCGTGGGACGACGCGGGCTCCCTGCGGCTGTGCGTGAACCTGCCGGCGCTGGCGGATCACGACCCGGCGTAGCGCCGGGGGCGAGGCGGCGGCGGGATGGCGCCCCGCCGTTGCTATGATCCGCCGCCCATGCGCATCGGCATCGTCTGCTATCCCACCGTCGGCGGCAGCGGCGTCGTCGCCACCGAGATCGCGCACCATCTGGCGGTCTGCGGCCACGAGGTGCATCTGCTCAGCTACGACCGGCCGAGCCGGCTGCGGCGCGGCATCCGCGGGCTGCGCTACCACGAGGTCCGCGTCGCCGGCTACCCGCTGTTCAAGTATCCGCCCTACGACCTGGCCCTGGCCACCCGCATGATCGAGGTGCAGGAGGAGGCGGACATCGACCTCTTCCACGTGCACTACGCGATCCCGCACGCGGTCTCCGCCTTCCTGGCCCGCAGCATGTGCAGCGGCTCCTGCCTGCGCTTCGTGACCACCCTGCACGGCACCGACATCACGGTGGCCGGCAGCGACCGCGCCTACATGCGGCCGACGCGTTTCGCCATCGAGCAGTCCGACGCGGTGACCGCGGTCAGCCAGTTCCTCGCCGACGAGACCCAGCTGGTGTTCGGCGTGCAGTCGCCGATCGAGGTGATCCCCAACTTCGTCGACCTGGAGCGCTTCCACCCGGGCAGCAAGGGCCGCTGGCACCAACGTCCCGACCAGGAGCGGATCCTCGTGCACGCCTCCAACTTCCGGCCGATCAAGCGGGTGGGGGACATCGTCCGCGCCTTCGCCCAGATCGGCAAGGAGGTCCCGGCCCGGCTGCTCCTGGTGGGCGACGGCCCGGACCGCGAGCACGCCATGGCGATCGCCTCGGACATCGGTTGCCAGAACCAGATCACGCATCTCGGCACCGTCGAGGCCATCGAGAACGTGCTGGCCGACGCCGACCTGTTCCTGATGGCGTCCGAGTCGGAGAGCTTCGGGCTCGGCATGCTGGAAGCCATGAGCTGCGGCGTGCCCTGCGTCAGCACGGCGGTGGGCGGGGTCGCCGAGGTGCTGGGCAGCACCGGCGCGCTGGCGCCGCTGGGCCGGCCCGACGCCCTGGCCGGCGCCGCCCTCGGGCTGCTGACCGATGCGCGGACCTACCAGGAGCACAGCCGCGCCGCGCGGCAGCGCGCCGCGGACCTGTTCGGCAGCGCGGCCGTGCTGGAGCGCTACGTCGACCTCTACCAGCGGGTGCTGCAGAAGGCGTGAGGCACTACCTCGACCACAACGCCACCACGCCGGTCGATCCCCGGGTGCTCGCCCGCTTCCTGGAGGTGGAGGAGCGGTTCCCGGGCAACCCGGGCAGCCTGCACCAGGCCGGCCAGAAGGCCCGGGCGATGGTCGAGGAGTCCCGCGAAGAGGTGGCCAGAGCCCTGGGCGTCCGACCCGGCCAGATCGTGTTCACTTCCGGCGGAACCGAGGCGAACAACCTGGCGGTGCGCGGCCTCGGCGATCCCGGGCTGCCAGTGTGGCTGACCCCGACCGAGCACCCCTCGGTGCGACAGGCCGCCGAGGTCCGCGGCGTGGTTCTCGGCACGGTCGACGCGCAAGGCACCGCCCAGCTCATCGCCCCGCCGGTCCCGGTGGGTCTCCTCGCGCTGGTCCACGGCCAGAACGAACTTGGGACGCTACAACCGATTGGGGAAGCCGCCGATCTGGCGCGCAAGCTGGGGCGGCCGCTGCACGTCGATGCCGCCCAGACCTTGGGCCGCGTGGATCTCGCCGAGGCCTGCTCGCGCGCCGACAGCGTGGCGTTGTCGGTGCACAAGGCCGGTGGCCTGCGCGGCTCGGGCATCCTCGTGGTGCGGCGCCCCGATGCGCTGCACCCGCTCCTCTTCGGCGGCGGACAGGAAGCAGGCCTGCGGCCCGGCACGCTCAGCCCCGCCCTGGTGGCTGCCACGGCCCTCGCCGTCGCGCTGGCCTGCGCCGAACGCGCCGCGCGCGCCGAGCGGATGGCGCGCGCGCGCAACGCGTTCCTCGAAGCACTTGCGGCCACCGGTGTTCCGCACCGCATCCTGTCGCCGCTGCCGCGTTGCCTGCCGAACACCGCCATGGTCCACTTTGCGGGCGTCGATGGACGGATCCTCCTGCCGGCGCTCGACGCCGCCGGCATCGAGGCGTCGCAGGGCTCCGCCTGCTCGAGCGGATCGCCGACGCCGCCGGCGATCCTGGCCGCCATCGGCCTCGAACCGGCGGCGGCGCGGGCGTGCATGCGCTTCAGTTTCGGTCCGCGTCACGAGACCGACGACGCCGCCCGGGCTGGCGTGATCTTCGCCCGCACCATCGACGCGTTGCGTCGCGCGTGAAGCCGGGCCGCGCGCACCGCGACGACGCACCACGCGAAGATTCCGAAGCCGTTGGTCTGCTCCGGTGTTCACAAGACTTGCGCACAGCCTTCGACAAACTTGCGCGCGGAACCTTGGCAACATCCCACGCCATCGGTATGAAGGCGTCCCGTTGAGGATCGCCTGCGCGGTCGCCAGCGCTCTCGCCAGCAGGGTCCGCCTAGACCTCGCTGGCCGCGTGATCAGCCTTGCTCGTTCCGTGTGGTAGCAGACTCATGCCCGGGGTCTGTACCGACACGGCGGTGCCGTCCGGGTTCCGTCTCCCCGCCCGGCGCTGTCTCTCGTTGTCCCCCAGGTTTCCGGGTCTGTCCACCCATGGTGGAACCAAACGTCCCCGATTCCCTGTGCACTTCCGGCCAGGCGCCGTTGCTGCAGTCCATCCTGCTCCAGCTGGTCGATCGCGTCCGACGCGATCAGTTCGAGCCGTGGTTCCGCAGCCTCGCGCTCGCCCGCGCCGACGACCGTGACGTCGAACTCTCGGTCACCAGCCAGTTCGTCAAGAACTGGCTGCAGAACAACTATCTGACCGCCATCCGTGACTCGATCACCGCCGCGCTGGGCGGTCGCCGCCGGGTGAGCCTCTCGCTGCGCGAGGAGGACGGCTGGGACTGCACGACGCTCCTGCCCGGGACCCACCACCAGGCCAGCACCAGCAAGAGCCCCAGACCGGAGCCCACCCTGGAACTCGAGGCTGGTGCCGGCGAGACCGGCGGTCCCGCCGCGCCTGCGCCGCTCCAGGCGCCTGCCAGCCGGACCGAGTCCCGCGGCGAACCCCAGAAGGCCGACGGCCGGCTCGTGCCCTCGCAGCTCAACCCGAACTACACGTTCGACAAGTTCGTGGTCGGGCCGTGCAACCGCCTGGCCCACGCCGCGGCGCTGGCGATCGCCGAGAACCCCGGCCGGGCCTACAACCCGCTGTTCATCCACGGCAACGTCGGGTTGGGCAAGTCCCACCTGCTGCAGGCCATCTGCCAGACCGTGATGGCGCGCGACCCGAAGGCGCGCGTGCTCTACCTGAGCTGCGAGGACTTCACCAACACCTACATCCGCAGCATCCAGAGCAACAACCTGGACGACTTCCGCCGGCTCTACCGGAGCGTCGACGTGCTGGTGGTGGACGACGTCCAGTTCCTGGCCAACAAGGAGAAGACCCAGGAGGAGTTCTTCCACACGTTCAACGCGCTCTACGACCTGCAGAAGCAGATCGTGATGTCGTCGGACCGGCCGCCGGCCGAGATCCCGACCGTCGAGGAACGGCTGGTGTCGCGGTTCCGCTGGGGCCTGGTGGCCGAGATCGAGGCGCCCTGCTTCGAGACGCGGGTCGCCATCGTGCGGCGCAAGGCGAAGGCCCGCAGCGTCGAGATGGCCGACGAGGTCGCCTACTTCATCGCCGAACGGGTGACCAACAACATCCGCGAGCTGGAGGGTGCGGTCATCAAGGTCGTGGGCATCGCCGCCATCACCGACCGCCCGATCACCGTCGAACTGGCCGAGGAGGCGCTGCGCGGCGTCGCCATGCGCCGGCAGAGCCAGGTTTCGGTGGACGACGTGATGAGCCTGATCACCAGCGACTTCGCGATCTCGGCCCGCGACCTGACCGGCAAGTCGCGTACCCAGGCGGTGAGCCTGCCGCGGCAGATCGCGATGTTCCTGGTCCGCGACCACACCGACCTGTCGCTGGAGGACATCGGCCGGGTGTTCGGCAACCGCGATCACACCACGGTGCTCTACGCCGTCGGCAAGATCCGCGAGCGGTCGCAGAAGGACCGCATGTTCAAGGAGATGCTCGACGGGCTCAGCAACCGGCTGATGACCCGCTCGAGCCGCTAGGCGGGTCCACCAGGCGGGGGCAGGCAGGCGCGTGGGTCGCTTCGGGCCCCGCCGTCGCTCCCGCGTCCCTTCGCAGGTGGGATTCCCCCACAGCCGCGCCGCCTTCCACACTTTTTCCAGGCCGTCGCCCGATGCCCCATGCTCCGCCACCGGTGGCGCCATGGGATGGCAAGGATTGCGTGGGATGTCGCGGGAGCCCTTCTGGGCAGGCTGCGGAAAGCACTGCATGGATCCTTGAGGAGCCTCCCGGCGGCGCTGGCCAGGGTGCGTGATCCACGCCTCTCCGGGAGGCCGCCAGACACCTCCCACCGGGCTTTCCCGACCCATCGCCCGAACCCTGCGAATGGCCGTTTTCGGCCGTTCGACGGGCCTTTCGCGTGATCGCCGGCACCCCCTCCGCTACGCTGTCCACACTCGCGACGCGACGATGATGGATGACGAAGGTTTGATCTCTTCTAGATGATGATCTCCTCGTCGATCCGCCACTCCCGAGCACCAGCCCCCGAGACCTGCCAACCCCGATGAAGATCCTCTGCGACCGGACCCAACTGCAGGAAGCGTTCGCTCTCGTCGGCTCCGTGGTGCCGCCCAAGACCACGCGCCAGGTCCTGCAGAACGTGCTCACGCGGGCCGATGAAGGCGGTCTCACCCTGTTCGCCACCGACCTCGAACTGGCGGCGCGCGTCGACCTCGACTCGGTGAAGGTCAGCCGCAAGGGCTCGACCCTGCTGCCGGCCCGGGAGTGCGCCGCCCTGCTGCGGGAGCTGTCCGATCCCACCGTCACCATGGAGGCCAGCGATGGCCGCACCACCATCGAGAGCGGCGGTGGCACGTTCCGCCTGCTGGGCGAGGATCCGGAGCAGTTCCCGCAGGAGAGCAGCTTCGACGCCGCCAAGAGCGTCACCATCCCGGCCGCCAGGATGCTCAGGATGATCCAGGAGAGCGCCTTCGCCGCCGCCCGGGAGGAGACCCGCTACGCGATCAACGGCATCCTGATGGATCTCTCGGCCGGCTGCCTGCGCCTGGTGGCCACCGACGGACGCCGGCTGGCGGTGTCCTACCAGAACCTCGAGGGGGTCAAGGCCACCTTCAAGGTGGTGGTGCCCCTACGCGTGCTGTCGACCCTGGCCCGGGCCATCCCCGAGGGCAGCAAGGACGACCTGCAGATCGCGGTGAACGACAAGCAGATCGCCTTCCAGTTCGGCAAGGTCCACCTGCAGAGCCAGCTCCTCGACAGCCGCTTCCCGGACTACGAGGGCGTCATCCCGAAGGCCGCCGACACCTCGGTGGCCATCAACCGGTCGATGCTGGAGAGCTGCCTGCGCCGGGCGGCGATCCTCAGCGCCGCCGACATGCGGATGGTCCGCTTCGACGTGTCGGACTCGACGCTCAAGATCACCGCCGAGAGCAACTCCCGCGGCCGCGCCGACGTGTCCATGGACGTCGACGTCAAGGGTGCGGGCGGCAGCATCAACTTCAACCCGGACTACATCCTCGAGGCGCTGCGCGTCAGCACGCTGGACGAGGTCCGCCTGGACATGTCCGACGAGTCCATGCCGGCCAAGTTCGCGCTCGGCGAGTCCTTCACCTACGTGGTGATGCCGATCAGCGGCACCTGACCGTGAACGAACCCAAACGCGCATCGGAGCTGCTGCGCGGCATCGTTCGGGAACTCGGCCGCGGCGTGGCCCGCCGCGACGTCAACGAGGCCCTCGACGCCGCCCTGCCGCCGCACCAGCGGTCCAGCTGCCAGGTGGTCGCCTTCCGCGGCGGCAAGCTGGTGGTGCAGGTCGATTCGGCCCCGCTCTACGCGGAGCTGACCGGCTACCGCAAGGAGCAGCTCCGGACGCGGCTCAACGAACTGCTGCCCGCCGACAAGGTCGCGGTCCTGCAGTTCCGCCTGGGAGGAACCGCACATGTCTGAACAGCCCCGCTACGACGCCAGTTCGATCAAGGTCCTGGAAGGTCTCGACGCCGTGCGCAAGCGCCCGGCGATGTACATCGGCGACACCGGCAACAAGGGCCTGCACCATCTGGTGTGGGAGGTCGTCGACAACTCGGTGGACGAGGCCCTGGCCGGCCGCGCCAGCCGCATCGACGTCCGCGTCCACAAGGACGGCTCGGTGTCGGTGCGGGACGACGGCCGCGGCATCCCGGTGGACATGCACGAGACCGGCGCGCCGGCCCTCGAGGTGATCCTGACCAAGCTGCACTCCGGCGGCAAGTTCGACAAGAACAGCTACAAGGTCTCCGGCGGCCTGCACGGCGTCGGCATCTCCGTGGTCAACGCGCTGACCGAGGTGCTCGACGTCGAGGTGTTCCGCGACGGCAAGATCCACCGGCAGACCTACGCCCGCGGCCAGAAGACCAGCGAGCTGAAGGTGATCGGCAAGGCCGACAACACCGGGACCCTGGTGCGCTTCAAGGCCGACTCGCAGATCTTCGAGACCACGGAGATGTCCTTCGAGATCCTGCGCAAGCGCTTGCGCGAGCTGGCCTACCTGATGGGCACCGCCGGCCTGCGCATCACGCTGCACGACGAGCGGATCGACAAGGGCGAGGAGTTCCACTTCCCGGAAGGCCTGCGCGAGTTCGTCGCGCACCTCAACGAGGCCAAGAGCAACATCCACCGGGACGTGATCTACCTGCAGAAGGAGGCGGCCTCGGAGGAGGACCCCAACAAGATCTACGTGGTCGAGCTGGCCCTGCAATACAACGACGGCTACCACGAGAACGTCTTCACCTTCGTCAACAACATCAACACGATCGAGGGCGGCACGCACCTGGTGGGCTTCCGCACCGCGCTGACCCGCGCGCTCAACAACTGGGCGCGGACCGAGAAGATGATGAAGGACAAGGATCCGGTGCCGACCGGCGAGGACTTCAAGGAAGGCCTCACCGCGGTGCTGTCGATCAAGGTCCCCGACCCGCAGTTCGAGAGCCAGACCAAGATCAAGCTGGGCAACCGCGAGGTGCAGTCGATCGTCGAGAGCGTGGTGGGCGAGGGCCTGCGCACGCTGTTCGAGGAGAGCCCGGGCACCCCGCGGGCCATCTTCCAGAAGGCGATGGACGCGCTGCGGGCCCGGGAGGCCGCCCGCAAGGCCCGCGACCTGGTGCGGCGCAAGTCGGCCCTCGAGGGCGTCGGCCTGCCGGCCAAGCTGGCCGACTGCCAGAAGGGCCCCGCCCGCGAGGACGCCGAGCTGTTCCTGGTCGAG
>CAZMGG010000134.1:0-14564 GCA_964565715.1 uncultured candidatus Brocadiaceae bacterium
GGGCGAGCCCCTCGACGATGGCGGTCTTGCCGACGCCGGCCTCGCCGAGCAGCACCGGGTTGTTCTTGGTGCGGCGGGAGAGGATCTGGATGACGCGCTCGATCTCCAGGGTGCGGCCGATGACCGGGTCGAGCTTGCCGTCGCGGGCGAGATCGGTCAGGTCGCGGCCGAACGAGTCCAGCGCCGGGGTCTTGCTCTTGCCGCCGCCGCCGCCGGTCTGGCCGGAGCCCGACTGGCCGCCCTGGGGCGCCGAGCCGGAACCGCCGCCCATCGACTCGCCCTCGGCGTCCTCCTCGCTGTTGTGCTCGGAGGCGCCCAGGAACTCCAGGACCTCCTCGCGCACCTCGTCGAGCTTGACGCCCAGGTTCATCAGCACCTGGGCGGCGATGCCCTCGCTCTCGCGGATCAGGCCGAGCAGCAGATGCTCGGTGCCGATGTAGTTGTGGCTGAGCTGGCTCGCCTCCTCCATCGACAGCTCCAGGACCTTCTTGGCCCGGGGCGTGAACGGGAGCTGACCCATGGTCACCATCGACGGGCCGGTCTTGACGATCTTCTCGACCTCGTGGCGGATCTTCTCCAGGTCGACACTCATCCCCTTGAGCACGTTGGCCGCGACGCCGCTGCCTTCCTGCACGAGGCCGAGCAGGATGTGCTCGGTCCCGATGTACTCGTGGTTGAACTTCATCGCTTCCTGGCGCGCGAAGGACATCACCTTCTTGGCGCGGTCAGTGAATCGGTCGAACATGCGGGTCGGTCTCCGAAAGCCAGTGGTGCGCGGTCTACGCCACGTAGATCGGCGGTCCGGTCTATAGGATTTACCTCGCGTCGGGATCCAGGGTGCCGTGGCGACTTGGCGTCGGACCACGGCGGTCGCAGGGGCCGCCGGCGGGGTGGGAACCGCGATCTTAGGGGGGCAGGACGCGGCGGACGCCCCAGGAAATGGGGGCGAGGTTTTTTTCGACGGCGCCTGCTCGGGTGCGCCTGCGGCGTCCCGATCCGCGATCCGCGCTACTCCGGCAGCCGCAGGATCTGGCGCAGGAAGCCGGCGCGGTGCTCGTCGCGGGCCGCCGGGTCCAGGGTCTGCTGCGCGAAGCGCTGCAGGTGGCCGGGCTGGGTCAGCAGAAGGGCCCGGTTGAGGTCGGTCATCGCGATGCCCTCGAGCACGCCCTGCTGGATGCCGAACCGGAGGGCCGACAGGCAGCCCAGGGCCTCCTCGCTGGTCAGGATCCGGGCCCGCTCGATCGTCCCGAGGGCGCGGTGGATGCGGTCCAGGGTACGGATCCGGGCCGGGCCCCGCAGCAGCGCTTCGCGGACCTCCCGTTCCCAGACCACGAACCGCGACACCGCCAGGGCCACGTCGGCGGCGATCTGCGTCTCCGACCGGCCCAGCGTGACCTGGTTGCTGACCTGGTAGAAGTCGCCGAGCGCCTTGCTGCCCTCGCCGTAGAGGCCGCGCACCGCCAGGTGGATCTTCTGGGCGGTGTTGGTGGCCTTGTCGATCTCGTCGGCCCACACCAGGCCCGGCAGATGCATCATCACCGACAGCCGCAGGCCGGTGCCGAGGTTGGTCGGGCACGAGGTCAGGAAGCCGAACTCCTCGCTCCATGCCATCGGCAGGCGCTGCAGCAGCGCCTCGTCGAGGACCTCGGCCCGCCGCCAGGCCTCGTCGGTCTGCAGCCCGGACAGGAACACCTGACTGCGCAGGTGGTCCTCCTCGTTGACCATGACCGCGACGCTCTCGGCCTCGTTCACCGCCACGCTGCGGCTGCGCTTGCTGGTGGCCTGCTCGCGGCTGATCAGGTGGCGCTCCATCAGCACCGTGCGCTCGAGTTCGTCGAGGCCGTCCAGCGCGACGATCCGCAGCTTCTCGGGCAGGCCGGGCTTCTTCAGGCGCGCGCACACGAACTCGTTGAGTTCGCGGGCCTCCTCGGGGGACATCGCCGTGGAGAAGTGGAAACCCTGCAGGTTGCGGGCGAGCCGGACCCGCGTGCAGAGGGCGATGTCGACGTCGGGGCCGCGGCCGGCCAGCCATTCGCCGGTCTGGAAGCCGTCCTGCGGCGGGTCGGGCTCCTTGCGCTTCCTGCTCATTCGCCCTGGTCGTCGTCGCCGCGCCCCTCGGCAGGCTCGGGTTGTTCGGCCTGGCGGAGCTGGTCGCGCAGTCCGGCGGCCTCCTCGTAGCGTTCGCCGCGCACGGCGTCCTCCAGCCGGCGGCGCAGCTCGGCGAGGCGGCGGCCGGCGTCGGGCTCGGCCGCCGTTGCCGGCGCCTTGCTGGCGGAGCGGCCCGGCAGCCGGCCGCGGTGGCTGGCGGCCTCGTGGATCCGTTGCAGCAGCGGCACCAGGCTCGCTCGGAACGTCTCGTAGCAGCGCGGGCAGCCCAGCCGCCCCTTGGTCTTGAACTCGGCGACGGTGGTGCCGCAGCCCGGGCAGCCGTCGCGGCCGGAACGGGACTCGCGGCCGCCCTTCGGCTTGGTGCCCAGCAGGTCCTCCAGGATCTCCGGGGACAGCTTGAGCTGCGGCTTGCCGCCGACGGCGCCGGTGGCCTCGGCGCAGGCCGTGCAGAGGTGGCGGTGCCCCACGACCTCGCCGTCGGTGAGGTCCGTGATCGTGACGGTCGCTTCCTGCTTGTGGCAAGCCGTGCAGTAATGCATGGCGATCCCGGCAGTCTAGCGCCGACGGCAGCGCCCGCCAGTGCGCGCGGACCCCGGCTTCAGGGCTGTGTGCCCTCGCGCTCGATCGCGGGTGCCGCCGTTCCGGCCGGCGCGGGCTGCAGCAGGCACTGCTGGAACTCGAGCGCGCGCGCGCGGAAGTTGGGGTACTGGTCGAACGAGGCGAACGCCGGGCTGAACAGCACCGCGTCGCCGGGCCGCGCCGTCCTGAGCGCGCCGGCCAGCGCCGCCGGCAGCCGTTCGTGCACGGTGACCGGCACGCCGGCGAGGCAGGCCGACAGCGGCCCGGCGGCGCTGCCGAACAGGTGGGCGCTGCTGACGTACGGCCGCACGCCGTCCGCCACCGCCTGGTAGTCGCCGTCCTTGCTCTTGCCGCCGCCGATCCAGTGCACCGGTCCCTGGATCGCCCGCAGGGCCGAACGGGTGGACTCGATCTCGGTGGAGACGCCGTTGTCGTAGACGCGGACGCCGTCCCGCACCGTCAGCAACTGCAGCCGGAACGGCAGCGGCCGGGCGGTGGCCATCGCCAGCGCCACCGGGCCGGCGGCGGCGCCCAGCAGCCAGGCCGCGGTGCCGGCGGCCAGCACGTTCTCGCCCTGGAAGTCGCCCAGCAGCTGCAGGGCATGGCGATGCAGCCACGGCGTGGCCTCGCCGCCCGGCGAGGGCAGGCACAGCCAGCCGTCGCGCCCCCCGGCCCGGTCCGCGCGCGGCGGCGCCTCGGGGGCGAAGGTGAAGCGCCGGCGCGCCTGGCTCGGCATCGCCGCGGCCACCGCGTCGTCGGCGGCATGGATCAGGAAGTCCGTGGCGATCGCCGGCAGCCGGGCCTTGGCCGCGTGGTAGGCCTGCAGCGAGCCGTGGCGATCGATGTGGTCCTTGCCGAGCCGGGTCAGCACGGCGCCGTGCACGCGGTGGCGCGCCACATCGATGCGGTCGAGCTGGAAGCTGGAGATCTCCAGCACGGCGACCTGGTCGCGCCGCCAGGCGCCGGACTCGGCCAGCAGGCTGCGACCGATGTTGCCGCCCAGCAGGGCCGGCCGGCCGGCCCGCACCAGCGCCCGGTGCAGCAGGGTCGAGGTCGTCGACTTGCCGTTGGTGCCGGTGACCGCCACCACGGTGCCGGGGTAGCTCTCCAGGAACAGGTTGACCTCCTGGGTCCGCGCGATGCCGCGGGCCGCCGCCGCCGCCAGCAGCGGGTGGCCATCGGCGATGGCCGGGTTCACCACCAGCAGGTCGATCGCGTCGAGGAGCCCTTCGTCCTCGCGGCCGAGCTGCCAGTCGAGGTCCGAGAGGTCCTGCAGCACCGCCCGGCTCTCGTCCAGGTCCGGACCCTGGCTCCGGTCGCCGATCCGGACCTGGAAGCCCTGGCCATGCAGCCAGCGCACCGCCTCCCGGCCGCCGCCGAAACGGCCGAGCCCCAGCACCAGGGCGCGCCTCATCGCCGCACCCGGGCAGCCAGCGCCCGCCGCCGCAGTTCCTCGGCGCCGGCCAGCGGGTAGTCGGTGATGGCCGGCGCCGGGTTGTCGGCCAGGATGGGTGTGCCCACCGGCTCCGGCGGTGGCTCGGCGAGGCGCAGCAGGCACTCCAGGGGGAAGTCGAGGGGGAACCACCACGGACTCACCGGCTCGGGCATGGCCACGGTCGCGCGCGCCGGCACCTTCTGGAACTCGTCGCCGCCGCCCTCACCACGGACCGGGAAGGCGTCCAGCACCGCGGTGCCGTAGTACGGCTGTGGCAGGCGGTGGCTCGGGGCCGACGGAAGCTGCCGCCCATCCAGGAAGCGGGCGCCGGTGGCACCGGGCTCGGCGGGGGTCACGGTCAGGGCCGGGCCCTGGCAGGCCCAGAGGCCGGTGACGGCGAGCAGCAGGGCCGCGCCCCAGCTCGGGTGTGTCGTCATAAGTACCGTATTTGACCGGAGATACGGCGATTCGACCGTTCAGGCCACGACCAAGCCCTCGGCGAGGGACTGGCGGAGAGGGGGGGATTCGAACCCCCGGTGCCCAAGAAGGGCACGGCACCTTAGCAAGGTGCTGCATTCAGCCACTCTGCCACCTCTCCAGGTGGAGCGCGGAGTAGACCGCGGCGCCGGCCAGGGCGCAAGAGACGTCTCAGTAGTCGACGTCGTTCTTCGACACGATCAGCACCACGTCGGAGACGCCGTCCACCTGGCTGAGCGCGTGGGTCAGCTTCTCGGCGGTGGCGTCCTTCTCCAGGGTGATGTCGTAGGTGAGGCGCAGCGAGCGGCCGTCGCCCGATGGCTCCACGTGCAGCATGTTGGCCCGCCGCGCCGCCTGCTGGATCCGGGTCAGGTAGCCGTTGCTGTCCTTCTCCTGGTCGAAGGTGAAGCGGAGGATGAACTCGCTCTTGTAGAGGGCGCCGAAGTTGGTGGCGTAGAGCACCAGCACCACCGCCACCAGGAACGCGGTGCCGATCCCCGCCAGCAGGTGGTTGCCGGTGCCCGCCGCCATGCCCACCGCCAGGGACGCGAACACGAAGGCCGTGTCGCGGGTGTCCTTGACCACCGTGCGGAAGCGGATGATCGACAGGGCGCCGACCAGGGCGAACGCCCGGGCCAGGTTGTTGCCGATGGTCATCATCACGATGGCGACGATGATCGCCACCAGCAGGATGGTCTGGGTGAACGACTGGCTGTAGCTCAGGCCCTTGTGCGAGTGGCGGTAGACCAGGGCCAGCACGATGCCCAGCACCGTCGCCAGGCCGATGTTCACCACGTAGTCGTAGGTGGTGTAGAGGTGGATCACGTCGGCCGGCGTCTGGCCGAGGCCCTGGGGTCCGAGGATGAGCGGCAGCATGTTGGTCCGTTGGGTCGGTCCGTGGGTCAGGTGGGATCCTGGGCGAGACCCAGGGCCTCGGCGCCGGCGCACATCTTCGAGATGGACACGCGGCGGAGCTGGAACGCCTGGATGATGCGGTGGAACCAGGCCGGCACGTGCCGGCGGAACTTCACCTCCATGACGGTGTAGCCGCGCAGCATGGGCCGCAGCGGGTGGATGCCGTCGGGGAACATCGTGTCGCTGCGGGCCGTGGTCAGGTCCTGGTCGAAGGTCAGCCGGAACTCCGGGTCGAACTTGCTCACGTAGGGACGGCGCAGGTAGTCCACCAATACCACCGGCCGCAGCCGCTTGCGAAACAGCTCGAACTCGAACTTGTCGCGCACCGTGCCCGGATCGCAGTGGCGCAGCAGGAGCTGGGACAGCGCCTCGCCGCGGGCGCGCTTGTCGAAGTCGCCGCGCACCGGCGTGCGGTGCTTGAAGACCAGGTTGTTGTGGCGGCCCTTGATCTCGAGGAACCACGGCGCCGGGTCGTCGAGGGTGCGCGCGTAGGTGCGGATCCGGAACTTGCTGCGGGTGAGCTGGCCCTCGGTCTTCTCGAAGAACGCCGACAGGTCCGGGTCGTCGAAGTAGAGGCTGCGGACGAAGTAGCGGTGGTCGGGCTGGCCCGCCACGTAGGGGTCGAGCTCGACGAAGTGGCCCAGCGCGGCCTCCACCTCGCGCCGCAGGGCCGCCCGCAGCACGTACTTGAACTCGAACCGCGAGAAGTGGAGGGTGGTGGTCTTCGGCGGGGCTGGGCGCGACTGGATCACGACGAAGGGATGGTCGGCGGACGCGAGCCCGCGGCTGGAGGGCAGGCCGGGAGGGGATGGCGGTGGGAGTGGGATTCGGGGCCGACGCCCACCGCTGTGCGCGAAGGTACACCAGCAAGCGCCGGTGTCGTCAACACTTGCGGCGCATCTTCGCGCTGGCGCTCCCGCTGCCTACGCGGCCGTTATCAGCCGGTGAAGGGGGTCCACGGGAACACCAAGGGGAACACGCCCCTGGAGGAATGCACGTGAAGTCTCGACGCGACCACATCCTCGACGCCGCGGTCCGCCGCAGCGTCGCCGCCAGGACGCCGCCCCGCCTGCGCAAGCCGGCACCCGATTTCTCAACCGTCCCGGCGGGTCCGGGGTCCTCCTCGCAGGGCAATAGGGGCAGCGGTGGCGAGGGAACGCCGCAGCCATTTCTGCACCACCCCTACGACGACGAGGGCGTCGGCAGCGACTGGCTGCTCGACCTGCTGGAGAGCCCGTTCCTGTGGTGGCTGATCGCCGTGACGGTTGCGGCGGTGGCGATCGCCGCGATCTGGAGGGCCTGGTCATGACCACCCGCAAGATCCACCTGCACGACGGGTCCGCGAGCATCGAGCGCGGCACCTTGGTGATCTCGGGCCTCTCCGGTCGCGGCGGCCACTACGAGGTGGTCCTGTCCGGACTGGACAAGTGGGCCCTCACCTACCTGATCGCCGACGCCGGCAAGCGCTTGGCCGAGATCCTGGCCGAGGAGCGCCGCGCCGCCGAGAGCAGCCGCGAGGTCCTCGCCGACGCATGGCGCGTCGTCGATGCGGCGATCAAGGGGACGAAGCCAGGGGGTGGGTCGTGAAACACAAGTACAAGCCGCCAGGATTCCTTAAGGGGTGGGTCGTGAACCAGCCGTCATGGAGGCTGCTACTGCACGCCTGGGGCTCCAACTGCAAGCCCCACATCGGGCCGTGGGACAGCCAGATCGGCGCGATGCACTGCTCGAAGTGCAGGGGGCTGGCCTCATATGACGCTGTTGAGCACCGTATCTACGAGACTCAGCTGCGGCGCAGGCGCAAGCGGGGGCGTAGGCGGACCAAGCCCGCGGGAGGTGGGTCGTGACGCGCAACCACTTCCTGCACAAGTGCAAGCACGGCCACATCGTGGCGCAATGCCGGTGCCCGATCCCAGTCAGAGATGATGTGGTCGTTGCGTGTCCGCCCTGGTGCAAAGAGCAGTATCACGCGCAGCACAATCGCCATAGCAACTACCTGACCGAACCGCCTGCCGGCGAAGCCGTGGGTAGCCTCGCGCACGAACGCGCCGAGGTCGACGAGTTGCGGCGGCGACTGGCCCGCATCCTGGCGTACCACCCCGAGTTGGGGGACTTGGCAATCGGCAACAAGCCCGCGGGAGGTGGGTCGTGATTCAGCGCATCACCCGCCGCTTGCGGCTCGCGTGGAAGCAGATGCTGGCCGGACTACGTGGCCACGATTTGCGGGATATTGGCCGCATCCAGTATCTCGCACGGGAGTATGAGTTAGCCCATTGGAAGAGGTGCGCCAACTCCCGGCGCGTCGAGGTCTGCATGATCGACACCATCGACGCGGGATATGGCATTGATGGGTTTGAACCTAAGAGCGATGTGACCCTCAAGCGCATCCGCGCACGGCGGTTCACGGTCCCCGTAGCTTTCCTCGAAGGCGCTGGTGAGTTGACTACCCACGTCGATTTTGCAGTGTCGCGCGAGCACTGTCGGAGTACGCGCGACGACGGCAAGGCGATGATCGAGCAGCTAACGCGGCGTGCTGCCGCCGAAATGGGAATCGCACTGGTGATGGGTCAGCAGCCAAAGCCCGCGGGAGGTGGGTCGTGAGTGATGCCAAGATCGACGAGTTGATCGCCGTCCTGCGCGAGATCCGCGACGCACTGCGACAGCAGGCGGCGTGGCCACATGGGTTGTCCTGCGCCCCCTTGCCTAGTCCGCGCGTGGTCGAGCCCGAGCACGGGATGCACTGTGCGTGCCCACTGTGCATCCCGGTTCGATACATGGATGGCGGGACCTCCAAGCCCGCGGGAGGTGGCGCGTGAGTAGGCGACACACCATCATCGTCATCGCCGAGGACCGCGTCATCGTGGAGCGATTCCGCGGCGCTGAGGGCGAGGCATCCGGGCGGGCTCAGCGTCTCGCTGAGGAGCATGCCGCGGACGTCAGTTGGCACCTCATCGACGGCTGGGTGGAGATCGAGTTGGACAGCGAGGTGATCGCCGACGCGGAGCCCGAGCACATCCCCGGGCAGTCTGTTGTCGGCAGTCTTGCGGCGCCCGACGACGGCTGTCCCGCCAACGACCCCGACTGCATGGGCGGCGCTGGCGACCAGCACCTGGCGTGCGAGCGGCCGAGCGAGGGGTCGCCATGAGGATCGCCCAGCTCCAGCCCTGCGCGGTCCGGGAGCACCTGGGCATGGTCCAGTTCTTCGGCGGCGCCGCAGCGCTCGCGGATGCCTTCGACGCGCACGGCGATCAGGGCGTGCAGCCGATGCGCGAAATGGTGCTGACCCTATGCACCAAGTGCTTCACCGAACCTGGCGGCGTGCAGGAGGAGTGGGATCAGCGCGGGCAGGATGAGGAGGCCAGCGGGCCATGAAGCGCTCCACCGCAGCCATGGCCCTGCTGATGCTCGCCGCGTCATTCGGCGCGCAGGGGCCGGCGATGCCGGTGTTCGACAACATCACCCACCGCGGGAACGAGCCATGGCGGCGCCGTACGCGGTGGGCTGCGAAGAGGAAGCCGAAGCCGAAGACCAAACGGAGGTAGCGATGGCATTGGAGAAGTTCAGTCTGCAGACCCTGGCCGAGATGGACGGAGGGCGTATCCGCCTCGCGTTCGAGGCAGCCCTGAAGCGCCTGGAGGCGGACTGCAAGGACCGCCCCGGAGTGAAGACCGCGCGCAAGCTCGCGCTGCTGGTCAGCATGGAGCCCGTCGCCGACGACGGCGAGCTCGACAGCGTCAACGTCACCTTCCGCATCACGGACACGATCCCGAAGCGGCAATCGAAGGCCTACAACATGCAGGCGGTGCCGGGCGGCCTGCTGTTCAACGACGCCTCGCCCGACGACGTCCACCAGATGTCGCTCGACATGGCGCCGAAACCAACCGCCCAGCGCGAGAGCAGTTCGCGGCGCGACCGCGAAGAGGAGGAGATGGCCGATGTTGGCTGAGTTCATTACCAAGATCGTCGACCTGGGGCAGCGCGCCCGTCAGGCCGAGTTCCACGAGCACGAGCAGGTTCCGCATCGCCTGTGGCTGCGGAACGGCGAGAAGCTGGAGGAGGTATCGGTGCCGCCGCCGCTGCGGCAGCACACTCTAGCCGGCTTCGATGACCTGGTTCGGGCGCTGAAGAACCCGAACATCGCACCGCGCCCGGAGGTCTACGTGTCGGCGTGCGGCATCGCGGCATACCTCGATGGCAGCGACCGGCGGGAGGTGGTGACGGTCCCGCTCCAGGAGAGCGCCAGGTTCCAACTCTGCGCGCGGCTGCAGCAGCAGCCGGCCAAGTTCCAACCGAAGGACCTGGTCAAGATGCTCAAGCTCGAGTTCCACGGCGGCAATCACGGCCACGTGGTGCAGGCCCTGAGCCGGATCGACTTCGTGCGCACCAGCAGCGGGCGCACCAACGTCGCGCACGGCAAGGAGTCGCTCGGCCGCAGCATCGAGGCCGCGGTGCAGCAGGCCGAGGATGTGCCGGAGCGGTTCACGCTGCATGTGCCGATCTGGACCACGCCGGGGTTCTCGCGCTTCTCCGGGGGCGTCGAGTTCGGCGTGCACCTCGACCTCGAGGGCCAGACCGTCGAGCTGCGCGTCCTCTCCGACGAGGTCGAGCGCGTGCGGATCCTGGCCCTGCAGGCGGTCGTGGCCGAGTTGGTCGACAGGCTGATCGAAGCACCGGTGTTCCTCGGCGCCCCATGATCGGCGGGGACAAGAAAGACCCTGCCTTCCTCTGGAGCGCGACGGCGTGGCTCCAGAGCGAGACCGTCCGGGCCATGAGCCTCAAGCCCGCGGGAGGTGGGTCGTGATTCAGCGCATCACCCGCCGCTTGCGGCTCGCGTGGAAGCAGATGCTGGCCGGACTACGTGGCCACGATTTGCGGGATATTGGCCGCATCCAGTATCTCGCACGGGAGTATGAGTTAGCCCATTGGAAGAGGTGCGCCAACTCCCGGCGCGTCGAGGTCTGCATGATCGACACCATCGACGCGGGATATGGCATTGATGGGTTTGAACCTAAGAGCGATGTGACCCTCAAGCGCATCCGCGCACGGCGGTTCACGGTCCCCGTAGCTTTCCTCGAAGGCGCTGGTGAGTTGACTACCCACGTCGATTTTGCAGTGTCGCGCGAGCACTGTCGGAGTACGCGCGACGACGGCAAGGCGATGATCGAGCAGCTAACGCGGCGTGCTGCCGCCGAAATGGGAATCGCACTGGTGATGGGTCAGCAGCCAAAGCCCGCGGGAGGTGGGTCGTGAGTGATGCCAAGATCGACGAGTTGATCGCCGTCCTGCGCGAGATCCGCGACGCACTGCGACAGCAGGCGGCGTGGCCACATGGGTTGTCCTGCGCCCCCTTGCCTAGTCCGCGCGTGGTCGAGCCCGAGCACGGGATGCACTGTGCGTGCCCACTGTGCATCCCGGTTCGATACATGGATGGCGGGACCTCCAAGCCCGCGGGAGGTGGCGCGTGAGTAGGCGACACACCATCATCGTCATCGCCGAGGACCGCGTCATCGTGGAGCGATTCCGCGGCGCTGAGGGCGAGGCATCCGGGCGGGCTCAGCGTCTCGCTGAGGAGCATGCCGCGGACGTCAGTTGGCACCTCATCGACGGCTGGGTGGAGATCGAGTTGGACAGCGAGGTGATCGCCGACGCGGAGCCCGAGCACATCCCCGGGCAGTCTGTTGTCGGCAGTCTTGCGGCGCCCGACGACGGCTGTCCCGCCAACGACCCCGACTGCATGGGCGGCGCTGGCGACCAGCACCTGGCGTGCGAGCGGCCGAGCGAGGGGTCGCCATGAGGATCGCCCAGCTCCAGCCCTGCGCGGTCCGGGAGCACCTGGGCATGGTCCAGTTCTTCGGCGGCGCCGCAGCGCTCGCGGATGCCTTCGACGCGCACGGCGATCAGGGCGTGCAGCCGATGCGCGAAATGGTGCTGACCCTATGCACCAAGTGCTTCACCGAACCTGGCGGCGTGCAGGAGGAGTGGGATCAGCGCGGGCAGGATGAGGAGGCCAGCGGGCCATGAAGCGCTCCACCGCAGCCATGGCCCTGCTGATGCTCGCCGCGTCATTCGGCGCGCAGGGGCCGGCGATGCCGGTGTTCGACAACATCACCCACCGCGGGAACGAGCCATGGCGGCGCCGTACGCGGTGGGCTGCGAAGAGGAAGCCGAAGCCGAAGACCAAACGGAGGTAGCGATGGCATTGGAGAAGTTCAGTCTGCAGACCCTGGCCGAGATGGACGGAGGGCGTATCCGCCTCGCGTTCGAGGCAGCCCTGAAGCGCCTGGAGGCGGACTGCAAGGACCGCCCCGGAGTGAAGACCGCGCGCAAGCTCGCGCTGCTGGTCAGCATGGAGCCCGTCGCCGACGACGGCGAGCTCGACAGCGTCAACGTCACCTTCCGCATCACGGACACGATCCCGAAGCGGCAATCGAAGGCCTACAACATGCAGGCGGTGCCGGGCGGCCTGCTGTTCAACGACGCCTCGCCCGACGACGTCCACCAGATGTCGCTCGACATGGCGCCGAAACCAACCGCCCAGCGCGAGAGCAGTTCGCGGCGCGACCGCGAAGAGGAGGAGATGGCCGATGTTGGCTGAGTTCATTACCAAGATCGTCGACCTGGGGCAGCGCGCCCGTCAGGCCGAGTTCCACGAGCACGAGCAGGTTCCGCATCGCCTGTGGCTGCGGAACGGCGAGAAGCTGGAGGAGGTATCGGTGCCGCCGCCGCTGCGGCAGCACACTCTAGCCGGCTTCGATGACCTGGTTCGGGCGCTGAAGAACCCGAACATCGCACCGCGCCCGGAGGTCTACGTGTCGGCGTGCGGCATCGCGGCATACCTCGATGGCAGCGACCGGCGGGAGGTGGTGACGGTCCCGCTCCAGGAGAGCGCCAGGTTCCAACTCTGCGCGCGGCTGCAGCAGCAGCCGGCCAAGTTCCAACCGAAGGACCTGGTCAAGATGCTCAAGCTCGAGTTCCACGGCGGCAATCACGGCCACGTGGTGCAGGCCCTGAGCCGGATCGACTTCGTGCGCACCAGCAGCGGGCGCACCAACGTCGCGCACGGCAAGGAGTCGCTCGGCCGCAGCATCGAGGCCGCGGTGCAGCAGGCCGAGGATGTGCCGGAGCGGTTCACGCTGCATGTGCCGATCTGGACCACGCCGGGGTTCTCGCGCTTCTCCGGGGGCGTCGAGTTCGGCGTGCACCTCGACCTCGAGGGCCAGACCGTCGAGCTGCGCGTCCTCTCCGACGAGGTCGAGCGCGTGCGGATCCTGGCCCTGCAGGCGGTCGTGGCCGAGTTGGTCGACAGGCTGATCGAAGCACCGGTGTTCCTCGGCGCCCCATGATCGGCGGGGACAAGAAAGACCCTGCCTTCCTCTGGAGCGCGACGGCGTGGCTCCAGAGCGAGACCGTCCGGGCCATGAGCCTCCTCAGCCGAGGGGGAATGAGAGGATAGCATGAAACGCAAACGCAAGGGTCTGAGGCCGTCGCAGCGCTTCGAGGTCTTCAGGCGCGACGGGTTCCGTTGCCGCTACTGCGGCGCGACGCCCGTGGATCGCCCGCTGCACGTTGACCATGTGATACCGGTCTCTGATGGCGGAACGGACGACGACGCCAACCTGGTCACTGCCTGCGCGGAATGCAACGGAGGCAAGGGTGCAAGACGACTCGATCATGAAGGGCCACCCTCACCGTCGGTGGATGAGTTGCGCGATCAGATTGAGCAGATCCGGGCATTCCTCGTCGTTCAGCAGGACCTCGCGCAGGCTCGAAGCTCCGTTGAGCGTCACTATGCCGACATGTGGGAGGAGCAGATCGGGCCGATGTCGGAAGACATGGCGAGCCGGCTCCGACTGATTGTGCGACGTGAGAGACCGGAGCACATCACGGAAGCCATAGCAATCACGGCGCAGCGCCTTGGGGCACCTAACGCCGAATACCACTGGGACAGGGCCCTTCGGCAACAGAAGTACTTCTCTGGAGTCCTGCGGCGCCTGCGAGAGGAGGCACGGGAGTGAGAATCCGTACGGTCAAACCCGAGTTCTGGCAGTCCGAGAAGGTCGCCAGCGTGTCTCGGGACGCGCGGTTGATGTTCATTGGCTTGTGGGGCTTGGC
The DNA here is from genome assembly GCA_964565715.1 of uncultured candidatus Brocadiaceae bacterium. GTDB lineage: Bacteria > Planctomycetota > UBA1135 > UBA1135 > UBA2386 > CAZMGG01. Next base: position 13,628 of record CAZMGG010000134.1, read on the forward strand.
CGATGACCACGGCCGTCTGCGGGCGAACGCAGCGCTGATCCGCGGCCAGCTGTTCCCCTACGACGACGAGCACGACGTGGCCGGCTGGCTTGCCGAGCTGGTTGAGGCTGGACTGGTGCAGGTGTACCAGGTCGACGGGTGCAGCTACGCCGCGATCCCCGGCTTCGCCGAGCACCAGAAGATCGACAAGCGGTGGGACTCGAAGCTCCCTGCCCCACCGGAGGCGAGGAGGCGCGGGGCGGGCGCGAGCGCCAACGGGCAGCCGGCGAGGCTCCCCCAAACACCGCCAGAATCCGGCGAGCCTCCCCAGTCGCCCGCCGAACCCCGCCGAACCCGGAACGACCGCCCGGATTCTACGCCTCTGGATCAGGGAATGGATCAGGGAGCATTGGATGGATGGATGGATGGTGGCTCTGGTTCTGTACCAGGAGAGGGGCGTACTGGAGGGCCTGGTACTGGCAGCAGGGCACTGCCGGCCGACCCACCACCGGATCCGGCGAGGGCTGCCGCCGCCCGGGCCGCGGTGAGCCGGCTGGCCGACGCGAAGGCGGTGCGCCGTGGCTGACCTGGCCGACCTCGACGAGGTGCTCGCCGACTACGGCGTCGACGCCGGCGAGCCGGAGCGTCGCCGAACCCGTGCGGGCACCCTGCTCGCTGCCGGCCTGGACGGCCCAGGCCTGCGCCTGCTGGCGGATCACGCGGCGAAGGCGGCCAGAGGCGACCTCCAGCGCTGCGGCGCCCTGCTGGCCTACCGGCTGGCGGAGGAGCCACGCTGGCGCGCGCTGCTGGCCGACCTGCGCCGGGCTGGCCCGGTCGTCGCCGCGGCCGCCGAGCCGCAGCCGGAGCCCTACTTCGGCGCCGGCCAGTGGCGGCGCGAGCACGGCGCCGACGAGGCCGAGCGCGACTGGACCGCCCGGCGCGCCTACTGCCGGGTCGT
>CAZMGG010000135.1:0-14496 GCA_964565715.1 uncultured candidatus Brocadiaceae bacterium
CCCGCGCAGGGGGCGGATCTCGCCGACGCTGTAGGGCGGGAAGTTGTAGTGCAGCAGGAACGGCTCGCTCAGGTTCACGCCGGCCATGCCGTCGGTGCGCTGGGCGTCGTCGGGGCTGCCGAGCGTGCAGGTGACGATGGCCTGGGTCTCGCCGCGGGTGAACAGCGCCGAGCCGTGGCAGCGCGGCAGCAGGCCGGTCTCGCACCAGATCGGCCGCACTGCGGTGAGCGAACGGCCATCCAGGCGGCGGCCGTCGGCCAGCACCATCTCCCGCATCTCGCGATGGAGCGCCGCGTCGAAGGCCTGCGCCGCCGCCGGCCGGGCGGTTTCCTCCAGCGCCGACACCCAGCCGTCCTGGGCCGCGCGGATCGCCGCGCGACGCTCGGCCTTGCCGGTGAGGCGCAGCGCCGCGCGCAACTGCTCCAGGGCCGCGGTCGGCGGCGCCGGCAGCTCCGGCGGCGCCGGCACCGCCCGCTTGCCGTTGCCGGCCTGCCGGGCCAGCTCGGCGAAGGCCTTCTGGAAGCGCTGGATCCAGCGGCCGGCCTCCTCGATGGCCGCGAGGCACTCCGCCTCCGGCACCTCGCGCGCCTCGCCTTCCAGCATCACCAGCCCGTCGGGGCCGACGCCGACGGTGAGGTCGAGGTCGGCCTCGTCGCGCTGCGCGCGGCTCGGGAACGCCACCAGCTGGCCGCCGACCCGGGCGATGCGCAGGCCGCCGGCCGGACCGCGGGCCGGCACCGGGCTCACGTGCAGGGCGGCGCTGGCCGCCAGCAGGGCCAGGCTCTCGACGTCGGAGCTGGCCTCGGCGCTGAGCACCTGCACCTGGATCTGCACCTCGCAGCGGTAGTCGTCGGGGAACAGGCTGCGCAGGGTGCGATCGATCAGGCGGCTGCCGAGAACCTCGTGGTCGGTGATGCGGCCCTCGCGGCGGTCGCGGGAGCCGGGGATGCGGCCGACGCCGGCCAGCTTCTCCCGATACTCGACGGTCAGCGGGAAGAACGACTGCCCGGGCTTCGGTTCCTCGGCGGCCACCACCGTGGCCAGCACGACGTTGTCGCCGGACCGGGCCAGCACGGCGCCGGTGGCCTGCCGGGCGATCCGGCCGGTCTCGAAGGTGCAGTCGGTGCCCTGCAGGCGCACTTCCACCCGGTGCGGGGTCGGTTCCATGGGGCTCCTTCTTACCGGGCCCGGCCCGCCTCCCGGGTGGGCCTTGTGCGCAGAAAATCCCGCGGCGCGTGCGCCATTGCGGCCTTGCCCGCGACCGGGGCGCGACGCAGAATGCGGCGCCGACCTGTGATCGAGTCTCAATAAGCCCGATGCCCGCCTGCACCGTCCCCTGTCTCGCCTGCGCCCCGGTGGGGCAGGTCGCCACCGTCCTCCGGGTGGAAGGCGACGACGTGCTGGCGCGCCGGCTGCACGACCTGGGGCTGTGGCCCGGCACGCCGGTGGAGGTGCTGTGCCGGGCGCCGCTGCGCGACCCGATCCTGTTCCGGCTGCGCGGCTTCCGCCTGGCCCTGCGCCGCGACGAGGCGCTGCGCGTGCTGACCGCGCCGGTCGGGGCGGGCGCGTGAGCAGCGTCGCGGCCGCTCAGCGGACGGTGACGGTGGCACTGTGCGGCCGGCCGAACGCCGGCAAGACCAGCCTGGTGATGCGGCTGACCGGCGCCAGCCTGCGGCCGATCAACTTCCCCGGCACCTCGGTGGAACGGATCGAGGCCGAGACCCGCGCCGGCGACGTGCGGCTGCGGGTCGTCGACCTGCCCGGCGTGCAGTCGCTGGTCGCGGCGTCCCGCGACGAGGGCGAGAGCGTGGCGTTCCTGCGCGGGCGCGACGGGCCGGCGCCGGACCTGCTCTGCGCCGTGCTGGACGCCAGCAAGCTGAGCGTCGAACTGCACCTGCTGGCCCAGCTCCGCCGGCTCGGCCTGCCGATCGTCGTGGCGCTGACCAAGCAGGACGTGGCCGTGGCCCAGGGGCAGCCGGTGGACCAGGACGCGCTGCGGCGGGCGCTGGGCCTGCCGCTGGTGGCGGTGGACAACCGCACCGGCGCGGGCGTCGACGAACTGCGGGCGCTGCTGGCCAGCGCCCAGCCGTCGTCGTCCCAGTCGCCGCCCGCCGCGGCCGCCGATCCGCACGCCACCGCCGCGGCGGTGACGAAGCCGGCGTCGCCGCGCCGGACCTGGACCGACCGCCTGGACGCGGTGCTGCTGCACCGGCTGCTGGGCCCGCTGCTGCTGGCGGCGGTGGTGGTGCTGCTGTTCCAGGTCGTGTTCACCGCCGCGGAGCCGTTCGTCGCCGGCATCGAGACCGGCCAGGAATGGCTGGGGGACCGGCTCGGTGGCCTGTTCGCGCCGGGCGCCACCCGCAGCTTCGTGGTCGACGGCCTGGTCAACGGGCTGGGCTCGGTGCTGGTGTTCGTGCCGCAGATCGCGCTGCTGATCGCGCTGGTGACGCTGCTGGAGAGCACCGGCTACATGGCCCGTGCGGTGTTCCTGCTGGATCGCGTGCTGCGCAAGGTCGGGCTGACCGGCCGCAGCTTCGTGCCGCTGACCAGCTCGTTCGCCTGCGCCATCCCCGGCATCCTGGCGGCGCGCATCATCGACGACGAACGGGACCGGCTGGCGACCATCGCCGTGGCGCCGCTGATGTCGTGCTCGGCGCGGCTGCCGGTCTACGTGGTGATGATCGGCGCCTTCTTCCCGCCGGCCCAGGCCGGGCTGGTGCTGTTCGGCCTCTACCTGCTCGGCATCGTCGCCGCGGCGCTGGTGGCGTTCCTGCTGCGGAAGACGGTGCTGAAGGGCGGCCGCTCGATGCTGGCCATGGAACTGCCGGTCTACCAGCCACCGGCCTGGAAGGTGATCGGCCTGCAGGTGTGGCTGGCGGTGCGCGGCTTCCTGAAGGCGGCGGGCTCGGTGATCTTCGTCGCCACCGTCGTGGTCTGGGCGCTGGCCTACTACCCGCGGCCGCCGGCGGTGGCGGCGGCGTTCGCCGCGGAGCGGGCCGCCGTCGCCACCGCGCCGGAGCCGGAGCGGGAGGAGCTGCTGGCCGGCATCGACGCCCGCGAGCAGGCGGCCTGGCTGGAGCAGAGCTGGCTGGCGCGGCTGGGCAAGGCGGTGCAGCCGGCGTTCGCCCCGGCGGGCTTCGACTGGCGCCTCACCGTCGGCATCCTGGCCTCGTTCCCGGCCCGCGAACTGATCGTGCCGACGCTCGGCACGCTGCACAGCCTCGGCGAGGTCGATGCCGGCGCCTTCGACCTCGGCGCGCTGCAGCCGGAGGATCGCGACGAAGGCCTGCGCGGTGCCCTGCGGCGGTCGCGCGGCGCCGACGGCCGGCCGACCATGGATGGCCTGATCGCGCTCGGCCTGATGGCGTTCTTCGCGCTGTGCAGCCAGTGCGTGTCCACGCTGGGCGTGATCCGTCGCGAGACGCACGGCTGGCGCTGGCCGGTGTTCTCGTTCGTCTACATGACCGTGCTGGCCTGGCTGGTGGCGGTGGCGATCCACCAGATCGGCCGCCTGCTCGGCTTCGGGCTGCCGGGTTAGGACCGGTGCGGGGTTCCGCCGCGGGCCCCGCGGCGCTACACCTCTGCCTGTGAGCCTCGTGCGCACGACCCAGCGGCTGGCCGAGGAGATGGCGCGTCTGCAGTTCGGACCGCCGGTGGCCTGCGTCTACCACCCGCTCGACTACGCCTTCGACCTGCACCGCCAGTGGCTCGAACGCTACGGCCGCGGGCGCAAGGAGGTGCTGCTGCTGGGCATGAACCCCGGACCGTTCGGCATGGTGCAGACCGGCGTGCCGTTCGGCGAGGTCGAGGCCGTGCGGAGCTGGCTCGGGCTGCACGGCGTGGTGCGGCAGCCCGCGCGGGTGCATCCGAAACGGCCGATCCAGGGCCTCGACTGCACCCGCAGCGAGGTCAGCGGCCGGCGGGTGTGGCAGTGGGCGGCGCGCCGCTTCGCCACGCCCACGGTCTTCTTCCGCCGCTTCTTCGTGCACAACTACTGCCCGCTCGCCTTCGTCGGCGACAGCGGCGCCAACCTGACGCCGGACAAGCTGCCGAGGGCCGCCAGCGAGCCGCTGTTCGCGCTGTGCGACCGGCTGCTGCGGAGCACCGTGGCGGCGCTGCGGCCGGCCCTGGTGGTGGGCATCGGCGCGTTCGCCGAGCAGCGCGCCCGGGCGGTGCTGCAGGACCCGTTGGGCCGCGGCGAACTGCGCGTGGGGCGCATGCCGCACCCGAGTCCGGCGAGTCCGGCGGCCAATCAGGGCTGGGACCGGCTGGCCGACGAAGCCCTGACCGGGCTGGGCGTCGCGCTGCCCTGATCGGCGAGGCTACTGGAAGCAGGCCGGCGGCCGGCGCAGCCGGTCGAGGTGCGGGCCAAGCGCGGCGAACAGGCGCTTCCTGGCCCGCATGATGCGGATCGCCACGGTGCCGGTAGGCAGGCCGAGTTCGACGCCGGCGTCCTGGTAGGGGCGGCCCTGGCGCACGCACAGGTCGAACACCGTGCGGTAGTGCTCCGGCAGGTCGGCCACCGCCGCGGTGAAGGCCTGCATGAACTCTGCCTCCTCGAGGCTGCGGTCCTCGGGACCGCTCGGCACCGCGGCGAGCAGGTCGTCGTTGCCGTCGTCGCCGTCGTTGACCTGCAGCGCGCTGACCGGCCGCGGCATCCGCTGCCGCTGGCGCAGGGTCGACAGGGCCTGGTTGCGCGCCACCTCGAACAGCCAGGCGCGGAAGTTGGTGCCCTGCACGTAGAGCGTGTGCTTCAGCAGGACCTTCTCGAAGACCTCCTGCACCACGTCCTGGGCCAGATGGGCGTCGCGGACGATGCCGTGGACGAAGTGGTAGAGCCGGCGGCCGTAGCGATCCTGCAGGCCGCCGATCGCCGTTTCCGCTTCCCCGTCCAGCAGCAGCGCCACGAGTTCCTCGTCGGTCAGGGGGACGGTGCGTTCCGGGGCATCGAGGCGGACCATGACCGGTGCATGACAAAGGCCGTGCCACCCTCGCCCCGGAATTCCAGGAAATCCTAACTATCTGCAATATAACGAGTTGTGGATTCTGATCCGAATGCGGTCGGGCCCGGTGCCGCCCGGGTACGGCACCTGCCGCCGCCCGGCGGCGGCGCCGGCCTCAGCTCGGCAGCAGGTGTTCGCCGCCGGCCAGCGCCGCGTCCAGCAGGGCCAGATTGGCCGAGGCGCGCTGGTCCCCGCCGCCATGGGCGAGGTGGCCCCAGCGCAGCCGCCGCACCGCCAGGTAGACCAGGGCCGACCGCATGCCCCATTCGCTGCGCAGCCGGTCGCTGCCGACCCGCGGGCCCAGCCATCGCTGCAGCAGCTGCGTCTTCCAGTGATGCGGCCGCTGGCTGTGGATCCACAGCCAGGCGAGGTCGTGATCGACGTTGCCGATGCCGACCTCCTCGAAGTCGATGACGAACGGCCGCCCGTCCTCGTCCACCAGCAGGTTCTGTTCGGTGAAGTCGCCGTGCACCAGCAGCGGCGGCCGGGCGTCGGTCCAGCGCATCGCCTCGGTGAAGAACGCCTGCACCTGCCGCCAGCGGCGCTCGCCCATCACCGCCAGCGCCGGTTCGTACATCAGCCGGATACGCTCCAGGTAGCCCACCGGCGTCCAGTGGTGCAGCGGGAAGTCGCGCCGGCCGAGCAGCCGTTCGTGCGGCAGGCTCTGCAGGCGGTGCAGCACCTCGAACACGTCGTCGAGGCCCAGCGTCTCCTGCACCGGGCCGGGCGCGACCGGGATCCATTCCAGCAGCAGCCAGCCCGGCGGGTCGCCGGGGCCGATCAGGACGGTGCGCGGGGCCGGCAGCTCGCGGCGTTCGGGATCGGTGCTGTCCAGCAGCCGGTAGAACGCGGTCTCGCGGCGGGCGTAGTCGCCGGGCCGGATGCCGACCGGCAGCACCGTGGTGGCCGGCGGCGGCAGGTAGACCTTCAGCAGGAAGCGGCGGCCGGCGGGGCCGAGGCAGCGCAACGGCAGCGAGGAGCCATGCGAGGAGGTCAGCGGTTCCGGCGCCGCCGGGTCCGGACGCAGGCCGAGCTGATCCATCACCAGGAGGGCGTCACGGCGGGCCGGCTCGTCGTTTCCGCTCATCGGATCTCCAGTCGTTCGTCGAGCACCTGGGTGCCGCCGCGGGTGGTGTCGCCGAAGCGGTGATGCACCGTGGCCAGCACCGCCACCGCGCCGTCGGGTCGCGGCAGGTCGAGGATGCGGGTCTCGCCGACCAGCAGCGGGTTGTCGCCATCGACGGTGAAGGGCAGCTCGTGCAGCGTGCGACCGCCGCCGTCGACGACGCGGAAGCGCATGACGAAGGCCCGCAGGCGGGCGAGGCCGGGCACCCGGTGGCCGGCCTTGTTGCGGACGCGCAGCCGCAGGCCGGCCCCGTGCGCCGCGACGGTGAGCGCGAACGCCTCGGCGCAGAACAGCGGGTCGCCGGGGCCGCGCAGGGCGTGGCTGCGGCCGTGCCGGGCCGGGCCGGCGGCCGCGCCGGTGGCCGGATCCACCGCCAGCGGCCGCTCGACCGCGGCCATGTGACAGCCGACGCAGCTCTTGCCCTTCGCCTGCAGGCCCGCCTCGGCGAAGTCGCGGGCCAGCGGCAGCACGTCGGCGATCGCCGTGGCGTGGCACGAGCTGCACAGCGCCGTGCTGCCCTGGTCGCCGAACACCGGGTCCTTGACCGAGCGGTGCGCGTCGGTCGCCGCGCCGAACGGTCCGTGGATGGCCTCGCCGCGGGCGTGGCAGGCGACGCAGCCGACGCCATCGTGGTGGTGGTCGGCGCGCGGCCGCGGCTTCTGCCCCAGCCGGTCCAGCACGTTCTGCGGGATGTGGCAGCCGTGGCACAGCTCGGGCCGCGCGCGGCCCTTCAGCGCGGCCTGGTAGACCGGATCGGTGAAGGCGCGGCCGTGGGCCGAGGCGCGCCACTCGTCGTGGATCGCCTGGTGGCAGCGGCCGCAGTCGGCGGCCGCCGCCGGCCGGGCCGCCTGCGGATCCTGGGGGTGCGTGGCCACAGCGGCGGGTGCATCCGGCGACCCGGTGGCCCACAGGCAGAGGCAGGCCAGCGCGGCGGCGGGGCGGAGCATCGCCGCAGGATAGCCGCGGACCGCGGTCCGGGCGACCTGGCGCGGCCATGGCATCGGTGGCTCCCGCGCCACGCAAGGCCGCCCCCGGTGGACTGCCGATGAGAGCGCACCACGCATGCCCTACGAGCCGATCGCGCCCGAGCAGCTGGAGAGGATCGCCCTGAGCGAGGAGCTCAAGGTGATGCTCGGCGACTTCGTCGACGGCCTGATGGCCCAGGAGGAGGAGCGCTGCGAGGCGGGCTTCGTCCACCTGCTGGCCCGGGCCCAGGAGCTGGTGGAGAAGAAGCGCTCGATGGAGGGCGCCAAGTCCGACACCCGCGACCTGATCGGCGAGCTGCTGTTCACGCGGCTGCGCCAGGCGATGCGGCTGTTCCACAAGTCGCACGAGGCCCGCGACGAGATCAAGGCGGCCGAGTGGGCGGTCGGCTGCCTGTTCTCGATCGCCGCGCTCACCGAGCTGGCCAGCGCCTTCGACCAGGTGCTGATCCGGCAGGGCATGGGCCGCGACTTCAGCTTCGCCGGCCGCACCGACTTCATCAGCGTCGAGGAGGTGCTGCAGATGCTCAGCGCCGGCAAGCACCTCGGCTGCCTGAGCCTGGAGAAGGCCGACAACCGCCTCGACATCTACCTGAAGGACGGCATGGTCGCCTTCCTCGATCCGCATCAGCTGACGCGGCGGGTGATGCCGACCGGCGACCAGATGCGGCATCGGGAGATCCCCGAGGGCGTGCTGGCGCTGGCCGAGGTGGAGCGCAAGCAGGCCGGGCGGCCGGTCATGCTGACGCTGGTGGAGCAGGGCTACTTCAAGGCCGGCGAGATGCGGGAAGCCGTGCGGCACTTCGGCAAGGAGGTGCTGTTCGACTTCATGCGGGAGACGGAGCCGTACGCCTTCTTCTACCGGCGTCTGGACAAGCCGCCGGAGTTCGTCGATTCCTGCAACCTGCGGCAGACCGTGATGTCGCTGCTGCTGGAGATCAGCAAGCAGGTCGACGACTGGCGGCAGATGCTGGCGGTGTTCCCGGACCCGGCGGCGCCGCTGGAGCCGCGCGCCGACATGTTCGCGCGGATGGCCGACGTCACCCTCGGGCCGATGGAGATCAAGCTGCTGTCCCAGCTCAACGGCGAGACCTCGCCGAAGTCGCTGGTGCCGGTGCTGGGCGTGCCGCTGTTCGAGGTCTACCAGCTGCTGGTGCGGCTGGCGCGGGACGGCATCCTGTCGCCGCCCGGCGGCCAGCAGGCCCTGAAGAGCATCGCCGCGTCGGTCCAGGAATCGCTGCAGATGGCGTTCGCCGCCCTCGATGCCAATGACGACGAGGCGGCGCCAGCGCCGGCGGCGCCGGCGGCGCCGGCGACCGGCGGTGGCATGGACCTGAGCGTGCTCGACCGCGTGTTCGGCGGCGACGCGCGGCCGGCGGCGAAGCCCGCCGGCAGGGCGCCGGCGAAGCCGGCGGCACCGGCCACGGGCAACACGGCGATGCAGAAGGAACTGCTCGACCTGCTGCGCCGCAACCGCAAGGACGCCTAGGCCGGCGCCGGTTCAGCACTTCAGCCGGCGCAGCAGCAGGCGGCGCGACAGACGGTCGATCAGCACCGTCAGCAGCACCATCGCCCACAGGAAGGTGCCCGCCCGGTGCAGCTCGTTCCACTGCCGATGGGTGTCGAAGGCCTCGCCGAGGCCGCCGGCGCCGACCCAGCCCAGCACCACGCCGATCCGCACGTTCACCTCGAACTGGAAGAACGCGTAGGTCTTCCAGTCGGCGGCGGCGGTCGGCAGCGCGCCGTAGACGAACATCTGCGGCCGGCAGGTGCCGGCGACCTGTTCCAGGGTGCGGTAGGGGATGTCGTCGACGGTCTCGGTGAACACCCGCAGCAGCACGCCGGTGCTGTGCAGCACCACCGCCAGCACGCACGGCGTCAGGCCCTGGCGGAAGAACACGCCGAGGATGGTGACCCAGGCCACCTCCGGGATGGCGCGCAGGACCAGGGCGGCGGCCCGGGTGCCCACCAGCAGGACCCAGCGGCGGGCCCTGGCCAGGGGCGTCAGCCGTTCGCCGGTGAAGCGGAACGCGTCGACCTGGAAGGCCAGCGACGCCGGGAACGCCAACAGCCCGGCGAGGACCGTGGCGGCGACCGTCGCGATCAGCGCCACCGCCAGCGGCACCCAGGCCTCGCGGGCGGCGGCGGCGAGCGCCGGGGCGGACAGGTCGGGCACCGCCAGCGTGCCGACGTAGCTGGCGACGTACGACCACTCGGGTGGCCGTTCGAAGGCGATGGCGAAGGCCGGCCGGAGCCACGCCGCCGCTGCGGCGACCAGCCCCAGGGCCGACAGCACGCCCAGCGCGCGCCGGGTCGTGCTGGCCCGAACGTCGAGCGCGCGCGGCGCGCGCGGATGGTTCGGATCGACGCGGAGCTGGTAGCGCAGCAGGTTGGCCAGCAGGTCGGTGGCCGCGGTCAGCAGAAGCATCGCCAGCAGCACGGTGACCATGCGGGCCATGCCCTGCTCGCGGTCGACGGCGGTGTACTCGTCCCACAGCGCGGCGCCGAGGCCGCCGCCGCCGACCACGCCGATCACCGAGGCGTTGCGCACGGCGCACTCGGTGCGCATCAGCACGAACGACAGCAGCCCGCGGGCCGACAGCGGCTGGATGCCGTGCAGGAAGATCTGCAGCCCGCGGGCGCCGGTCGAACGCAGGGCCTGGTAGCGCTGCGGCGCGACGTTGTCCCACTGCTCGCTGAGGACCTTGCCGAGGATCCCGGCCACGCTGACGCCGATGGCGAGCGCGCCGGTGGCGGCGTTCGGGCCCAGGAAGGTGGCCAGCACGATGGCCCAGACGAAGTCCGGCACGCCGCGCAGGAGGTCGAGGGCGAGCCGGCAGCACTGCAGCAGCAGCCGGCGCAGCCACCGGCCGGCGCCCCGGTGCGGGTCCTCGCCGAGCACGACGCAGCGGGCGGCGCCGACGGCCAGCGGCCACGCCAGCAGCAGGCCGAGGCCGACGCCGAGCAGGGCCACCGCCAGGGTCTCGGCGGCGAGGACGCCGACGCGGCGCAGCATGCCCGGCGACAGGTCCGGCGCGCCGAACGCACCGAGGAACGCGGCGAGGCGCTCGAAGGCCTCGCCGAGCGCCGCCGGCCCGGCCAGCGCCTCCAGGTTCCAGGGCAGCGACGCCACCGCCACCACCAGCAGCGCCGCCAGCAGGGCGAGCCCGAGCTGCGCGCGGCGGGGGCGCGGCTCGCCGTTCACGCGTCCGGGCCCCCGGCCAGGGGGATCTCGTCGAGATGCAGCGTCTGGTACTCGGTGCCGTAGACGGCGCGCAGGATGTCGCGGGTGAGCCGCGCCGGCGGGCCCTGCCAGGCGATCCCACCCTCGCGCAGGGCCACCACGCGATCGAACCCCTCGCCGAGCAGTTCCAGGGAGTGCAGGCTGACCAGCATGGTGGTGCCGCGTTCGCGGCAGGGGCCGGACAGCAGCCGGATCACGTCGCGGCCGAGCCGGATGTCCAGCGAGCTGACCGGCTCGTCGGCCAGCAGGATGCGCGGGTCCTGCACCAGCAGCCGGGCGATGGCGACGCGCTGCTGTTCCCCGCCCGACAGCTGCCCGGGCATCGCCCACAGCCGGTGGGCCAGCTCGACGCGGTCGAGGGCCCGTTCGGCGGTGTCGAGCTGCTGCGGCCGCAGCAGGGACCAGGCGGCGCGCAGCAACGACCAGCGGCCGAGGTGGCCCATCAGCACGTTGTGGGCGACCCGCAGGCCGGGGATCAGGTTGTCGTGCTGGTGGAGGAAGCCGACCTGGCGACGCAACTCGCACAGCCGGCTGGTCCCGAGGCTGCCGGTCTGTCGGCCGAGCACGGTGACCGAGCCTGCGTCGGGCCAGAGCACGCCGCCGATCAGCCGCAGGAGCGTGGTCTTGCCGGCGCCCGACGGGCCGATCAGCGCCACCTGCTCGCCGCGGGCCACCTGCAGCGAGACGTCGCGCAGGAGGATCGCGGCGCCGATCCGCTTGCCGACCGCGCGCAGGTCGATGTCCGGGACGTCGGTCGGCATCGTCGGGATCCGGTGGCCGCGGCGGCCGGCGGCTACTGGTTGAGGAAGCCCTTCGGCAGGCTCTTCAGCACCGAGCGGATGCCGTCCCACTGCGAACGGTCGGCGGCGACGAAGCGGCCCGCTCCCCAGTCCTTCAGGATCGCTGCGTGTTCCGGGTTGGCCGGGTCGAGCCTGGTCAGCGCCGCGCGGATGCGCTGGATCGTCTCGCCGCCCAGCCGGTTGTGGGCCACGAAGCAGTAGTCGACGTACTCCGGCGTGGTGTAGACGAGCGGCGCCTTGGCGCGGTCCTCGGGCTTGGCCTTGTCGTAGTAACTGTAGTTGAGCGCGCCGAGGTCGACCTCGCCGCTGATGACGCTGGCCAGGGTGGCGCCGTGGCCGCCGCTGGGCCGGTAGCTGGCCGGCGCCTTGCAGTCCCGCTCGGGATCGATGCCCGCCTGCACCATGAAGTGGCGCGGCATGATGTGGCCCGAGGTCGACTTCTTGTCGCCGAACGTGAAGGTCAGCTCCTTCAGCATCGGCTTCAGGTCCTCCAGGCGCGTCACCGGCCGGACCTTGCCGGCGGCCACCGCCGCCGCGTTGGCGATGAAGTAGGTCTTGAACTTCAGGTCGATGTCGCGGGTGGCGACGAAGGTGACCTCGCCGTTGGTGGCGTCGTCGGCCTCCACCGAGGTCACGCCGCCGTACCAGACCAGGTCCAGCTTGTTGGCGGCCAGCCCGTTGACGCTGGCGGTGTAGTCGTTGGCCGCGTCGTAGCGGACGTCGAGGCCGAGTTCCTTCTGCAGGTAGGCGGCCAGCCGCTTGCAGGTGTCGTCGAGGGTGCCCTTGTTGAAGTCGGGGATCGCCGACAGGCGGATCACCGCCGGCGCGGCGTTGGCGTCACCGCCGCAGCCGGCGAGGGCCGGCAGCAGGGCGAGGAGGGCGAGAGGGGCGAGGAGGCAACGGGTCATGGCTGTCCTGGGTCGGGGTTGGGGAACGGGCGAAGGACCGATGGCGAGCCATTCGCCGCCGGCCGGGAAGGGGATGCCGCGGCAACTCGCGCGGGCAGCAGGGCCGGACCGCCGGCCGACGCCTGGTGGGGCGGCTGGATCAGGCCACGGCGCACGGCCGGGCGGACGGGTCGCTTCATGGCGACCTCCCCGGCGGGGCGTGGGATCGGAGCGGCGCGTTCAAGGCCGGCAACTAGACCGGGAGTCCGGCCCCGGCGCAAGGCAGGCCGTCAGGCGCGGACGAACGCCCGCACCCAGAGGTCCTTCAGCCCGGGCAGGTCGGCGGCGGTGCCGTCCGGCGCGAAGCCGTGGCCGCCGAGCCAGGTGCGCAGGCGGGCGCCGGTGACGGCGTGCCGGGTCGGCGCCCGGCCGGTGAGCCAGCCGCGCAGGGCGCGGCGGACGGCGTGGGCCGAGCACGGGTGGAAGTGGCTCACCACGACGAAGCGGCGCGCGACGCGGCAGGCTTCCGCCAGGGCCTGTCGCGCCTGCTCCGGCGGCAGGTGGTGCAGGAAGCGGAACAGCACGACGCCATCCACCGCCCGGTCGGCGAACGGCAGCGCCAGGGCATCGGCCTGCACCGCCTCGGCATCGCCCGCCGCGCGCGCCTGCCGCAGCATCGCCAGGGCGGCGTCGGCCCAGACCACCCGGGCACCGCGTTGCCGCAGGAACGGCAGCAGGCGGCCGGTGCCGCATGGCGCGTCCAGCACGGTCTCGCCGGGCCGGCCGGGCCAGACCCGCGCCAGCAGGGCCAGTTCGCGGGCGTGCCGGGCGGGATTGCGGGTGGCGTAGGAACGGCTGCGGCCGGCCACCTCGTAGCGCCCGGCGGTGTCGAACGGCGGCAGGGCGCGCAGCACGCTCCGGGTCGCCTCGCGCCAGCCGGCGGCCCGCAGCAGGCGCACGGCGAAGACCATGGCCTGCCGGCGCGGCACCGGCAGCAGGCGCACCGAGCGCTGCAGGCGGCGCAGCACCTTCCGGCAGTGGGCCAGCGGCGGCCGGCCGGGCGCCGCGAGGCCGGCGTTGTGCAGGTCGAGCAGGCCGAAATGGTAGATCGCCAGTTCGCGCCGCACGAAGAGGTGGTCCAGCGACAGGTCCGGCAGGCGGAAGCCGCGGGCCAGCACGTCGCCGCTGAACATCGCCACGGCCCGCGCCATCGCCTCGTCGACGGCGCCGCGGGCCAGCAGGTGCGCCAGCGGTTCGCCCTGCAGCCGGGCGCAGAGGTAGAACGAGGCCCTGCCGTCGCCGCCGACGGCGATCGGCCGCGGCGTCTCGATGCCGGCCCGGCGCAGGGCCTGGGTGACCGCGGCCTCGCGTTCGGCGTCGCTGGCGGCCCGCGGCCGGGTCAGCGCGAAGCGCAGCCGGTTCTTCCACTGCGTGCGGTCGAACACCTTGAGGTAGCACGTTTCGCCGGCGAGGTGCAGTCGCCGCACGTGGCGCAGGCGGTTCGGCGCTGCCGCCGGCTGCCACTCGTGCTGCAGCACCGCCGCCGGCTCGCCCAGCTCCGCCCGCTCGGCCGCGTTCGCCTCCAGCCACCGCCAGGTGCCAGTCACCCGCGACAGCGTGCCCGCCGGTGCCAGGACGGGCCAGCGGTGCCGGTCGAATCGCGCGGCCCGGCGCGCTTGCCGGTGCGCGACGGGGCCGCCATGATCCGCCCATGTCGCCGAAGCCCGCCGCCGCGCCGATCACCCGGGAGCTGATCGCGGCGCTGCCCAAGTCCGACCTGCACCTGCACCTGGACGGCAGCCTGCGCCTGGGCACCCTGATCGAACTGGCCCGCCAGCACGGCGTGGCGCTGCCGAGCGAGTCGCCGGACGGGCTGCTGCAGACGGTCTTCAAGCGGGCCTACCGCAACCTGCCCGAGTACCTGAAGGGCTTCGAGTTCACCGTCGCCTGCCTGCAGGACGCCGAATCGCTGGAACGGGCGGCCTACGAGCTGTGCCTCGACTGCCGGGCCGAGAACGTGCACTACATCGAGGTGCGCTTCGCGCCGCAGCTGCACGTGCGCGCTGCGTTCAGCGTGCGGGAAGTGCTGCAGGCGGTGTCGGCGGGGCTGCGGCGGGCGGAGCGCGAGATCAACGCGACGCCCGAGGTGAAGCGCGGCGCGCTGCCGCCGTTCCGCGCCGGCATCATCGTCTGCGCCCTGCGCTTCTTCCTGCCGGTGTTCTCGGCCTACTACCGGGCCTGCTTCGAGGCGATGCCGCACACGCCGGCGCGCTCGATCTACTCGCTGGCGTCCCTCGACCTGGCCCGGGCGGCGGTGCAGGCGGCGGAGGAGGACGGCCTGCCGGTGGTGGGCTTCGACCTGGCGGGGCAGGAGCGCGGTTTCCCGGCCAAGGACCATCAGGCGGCCTACCAGCTGGTCCACGACCACTTCCTCGGCAAGACCGTGCACGCCG
>CAZMGG010000136.1:0-8566 GCA_964565715.1 uncultured candidatus Brocadiaceae bacterium
CCCACCGCGGCGCCGACGCCGGCAAGGGCCGCGCCCGCAGCGCCGGCACCGGTGGCGACACCCTGCCCCGACCTGCTGGAGGCGCTGGACCTCGCCGGGCTGCGCGAACTGGTGCAGGCCTGCACCCGCTGCAAGCTGCATCGCGGCCGCCAGCAGGCGGTGTTCGGCGAGGGTCCGGAACGGGTCCGGGTGCTGTTCGTCGGCGAGGCGCCCGGCGCCCAGGAGGACCGGCAGGGTCGCCCCTTCGTCGGCCCTTCGGGCCAGCTCCTCGATCGTATCTTGGCTGGTGCCATGGGGTTGGAGCGATCCTCGGTCTACATCGCCAACATCAACAAGTGCCGGCCGCCGGACAACCGCGAGCCCGCCCCGGACGAGGTGGCGGCCTGCCTGCCCTTCCTGCGCCGCCAGGTCGCCCTGCTGCAGCCCGAAGTCATCGTCGCCCTCGGTCGGATCGCCGCGCACAACCTGCTCTCGGTGACCACGCCGTTGCGGGCCCTGCGCGGCCACGAACTGGCCTATCACGGCATCCCGGTGGTCGTCACGTATCACCCGGCGGCCCTGCTGCGGAACCCCGAGCTGAAGCGCGACGCCTGGGAGGACATCAAGCGCGTCAACCGCCTGCTGGGCCTGCCCGAAGTGCCACAGCGGGGCCCCGGTCCTGCTTCGTCTTGACCCTTGCCATGGCGGTCGCTACCGTCCGCCGACCCTCGGGGTCCGGCCCAAGGTCCGGACTTCCGTCGGCGCGGGCCGAACGACCCCCTTCGACCCTCGGCGCTCTTTCCGCCTCACGTTGTCCGCCCTCACGATCTGCCGGGAACGGCGCGCCGTCGACGACACCAAGCCCCGACGCCGCCGCGACCTCGGCCGATCCGCGATTCTCCCGCGACGGCGTTCCGGACGCCCGCTCGCGCCAACCGACTGACCCCCTCTGCAGGCATTCGCCCAAATGATCAAGGTCCAAACCCTGCGCATCCGCGGCTTCACCGTCCCTGCCCTGATCGCGCTCGCGGCATGCTCCGGCTCCCCGACCCCGGACGACGCTTCCACCCCGCCCATGGCGCAGCCCACCGGCGCCCAGGACCCGGCGGTGCCCACCCCGGGGACCCAGGATCCCGTGCAGGCGGATCGCCGGCAGTACATCGAGCAGGGGCTGGCCAACGCCCGCCGCTCCCTCGACCTGCGCCAGTTCGAGGACGCCCGCAACGAGGCGGCCTTCGTGCTGGAACTGGACAACGGCAACGCCGAGGCCCGCGACATCCTGCGCCGCACCAACGAGATCCTCGGCGATCGCGCGGCCGGCGTCGGCGGCCGCTTCAACGACCTGGTGATGCGCGACCGCATCGCCGCCGAGCGTGAGCGCCACGCGGTGCAGCGCGAGATGGCCCAGGGCGACGCCCACTTCGAGCAGGGCAGCTACGGCCGCGCGATCGAGAACTACGAGCGGGCCATGGCCGCGCTGCGCTTCTCGGTGCACTTCCAGGCCAACGACCCGCTGCGCAAGGAGGTCGAGGCGCGGCTGGCGCAGGCCACCTCGCAGAAGCAGCAGGCCGACCGCGACGCCGACGCCCGCACCCGCGCCGCCTCGCGCTCGGAGCTGGACCGCATCGCCCGCGAGCAGCAGGAGGCCAAGGAGCTGAAGGTCGCGCGCCTGCTGGAGGACGCCAACGTCCAGTTCCAGCTCGGCAACTACAAGCAGTCGGTCGATCGCATCGACCAGGCCCTGCTGCTGGATCCCGCCAACCCCAACGCGCTGGCCCTGCGCGACCTGGCCGACCGCGCCCGCCACTCGGTGAGCGTCGAGCTGCACCGCGAGCGCTGGAAGCAGGAGTGGTCGAAGACCTTCGACGACCTGCGCAGCAGCAACACGCCGCAGACCGAGGTCGTCAAGTTCGACCCGGCCCGCTGGGCCGTCGTGTCGCAGCGCGAGCCGGTGGCCTACAGCTCGCCGGACGCCCTGGAGAGCCCGGAGGCCCGGGCCATCCTGAAGCAGCTCCACGACACCTCGCTGGAGCACAACTTCGCCAGCGCGACGGTGCAGGACTGGGCCGCCTACTACTCGAACGTCACCCAGGTGACCTTCTTCCCGACCCGCGAGGTCACCGAGATGGACGCCGCCGCCACCAGCTTGAACGACTTCAAGCTGCCCCGCATGTCGGTGGCCCAGGCCCTGAAGGTGATCCAGGCCCAGACCGGCGTGGCGTGGAAGATCAAGGACGGCATGGTGCACCTGGTCAGCCCGGCCAACGCCATCGGCACCCTCTACACCAAGCCCTACGCGGTCGCCGACCTGGTCACCGGCATCAAGAACCGGCCGGGTCCGGACCTCAAGCTGCAGGCGCCGGGCGAGGACGCGCCGCTGTTCCCCGAGGACGACAGCGATCCGCTGCCGGCGGTGGTCGACGACGGTCGTCTGCGTGAGCTGATCTCCTCCACCATCGCCACCGACAAGTGGGAGGGCGCGCCCTTCACGATGAACTTCCAGAACGGCACGCTGTTCGTGCGCGCCGACAAGGAGACCCAGGACCGCGTGGAGAAGCTGCTGTCGGACCTGCGCCGGCACGTCGGCATCCAGGTGGACGTCGAGGCGCGCTTCCTGCGCGTCGAGGACAACTTCCTCGAGGACATCGGCGTCGACCTGCGCGGGCTCGGCAACCAGGCGGCCCAGGGCGTCGCCGGCCGCGGCCTGGAGAACAACAACCGCCAGAACGCCGGCTTCGACGACTTCGGCCAGACCCAGCAGCTCAACCCGGCGGCGCCGGGCCTGATCGGCTCGGGCAGCGAGCCGGGCTTCTTCTACGACGACGGCGGCGACGGCGACATCATGGGCCGCGTCGAGAACCTCTACGACCGCACGCTGGGCGGCCGCAACGGCGGCCTGACCAACGGCGGCGGCCTGTCCCTGCAGTACGCCTTCCTCGACGACACCGAGGTCGAGATCGTGCTGCGCGCGGTCAGCAAGCAGGAGCGCAGCGAGCAGATCGAGGCGCCCCGCCTGCTGGTCTACAACAACACCCGCGCCAGCATGCACTTCCTGCGCAACATCTCCTACATCAAGGACTTCGAGGTGGAGATCGCGCAGGCCGCGGCGGTGGCCAACCCGGTGGTCGGCACCGTCCACGACGGTGTCGCCCTGGACGTGCGGCCGGTGGTCGATGCCGACCTCCGCTTCATCACCATGGAACTGCGGCCGACGGTGATGGCCCTGCAGCTGCCGATCCCGACCTTCACCACGACGCTCGGCGTCGGCCAGCCGATCTCGATCCAGCTTCCCTCGGTGACCCTGCAGCGCGTGCGCACCACGGTGACCATGCCCGACGGCGGCACGATGATGCTGGGCGGCATGAAGCTGGTCGAGCGCCAGAACATGGTGTCCGGCGTGCCGCTGCTGAAGGACCTGCCGGGGCTGAGCTTCCTGTTCAGCCGCAAGGGCCAGTCGGTGATCAACCGCAAGATCCTGATCCTGATCCGGGCCAAGATCATCCTGATGAACGAGCAGGAGCCCGCCGCGGTGGCGCTGCCGGACGGCACGGTGCTGACCGCCAGCAAGTAGCTCCGACGCGGTCCCCACCGGGACCCGGACGCACCAGCGTGGGCCGGCCGCGCGACGCGCGGCCGGCCCTCGCTGCGTTCCGCGCGTCGCCCGCTGCGGCTTGCCGTGGCAACCGCTGAACCCGTCGCTATACTCTTCGTTCCGTTTTTCCGCGGTTGCGCCAGCCAGCCCCCCGGCGTGCGCGCCGCAAAGCCATCTGGAGCCATGCGAACGGGTCGCTGCCCGTTCCGTGCCCGCCGTCCCGCAGCAACGCATCGGAGACCGTTCCGTGACCGGATCCTGCCCTCTTCGTCCCACGGCCAAGTCGTCCATCCTGGCGGCGGCCGTGGCCGCCGTCGTGTTCGGTCTGCCCCAGGGCCTGACCGCCCAGTCCAAGCTCGAGCGGGAGGTGACGTTCGTCCGCGGCCTCGCCCGGGACATGCGCTTCATCTCGCTGGCGCAGCTCGAACTCGACCGCCTGCGGCGCGACTTCCGCGGCGGCACCGACCAGGACCGGATCGACCAGCTCGGCGTCGAGATCTCGCTGGTCGGCGCCAAGAGCAAGCCCGACCGGGACGTCCAGCGGCAGCTGTTCAAGGAGGCCCTCGACCGCTCCCTCGAGCTGATCAACCGCACCTCCGACGGGGCCGTCGCCAGCGAGGCCCGCGCCACCCTGGCGGACGCGGCCCAGGAGTTCGGCGAGTTCCTGATCAACGAGCTGGAGATCGCCCGCAACGAGAATCCGGACGCGGTGAAGGGCCTCGAGGAGGAAGCCTCGACGGTGTTCAAGGCCGGCGTCGAGGCCTGCGAGAAGGTGATGCTGGAACTGCAGACCAAGCCCGAGCACCGGCAGGAGGGCACCGCCATCCGCCTGCAGTACGGCCTGATGTGGCTGCGCAAGGGCGTGCTGCAGCGCGAGCACGGCCGCGCGGTCCGCGCCGATGCCGGCTTCCTGATCCCGCGCAGCCGCAGCACCCTCGAGGACCTCTGCTTCGAGTTCGGCGAGCACACCGCGCTGGGCCTGCGGGCCCTGTTCGAGATGGCGCAGGGCGACGAGGTGCTGGGCAAGTTCGACGACGCCATCGACTTCTACAACGGCACCATCGAGCAGATCGCCACGTCGCTGCGCACCGCCGACGAGCTCGGCCTGAACGCCGACACCCAGGGCTTCCTGTTCAACATGCAGCAGGAGGTCTACGACCGTCTCTGCCGCGTGCTGTTCGAGCAGGGCCGCGCCGCCGACGCCGAGAAGACCTTCGCCGGCTTCCGGGCCAGCCTGAAGGAGTTCGGCGCCAAGGACGTGGACGTCCTCGACGTCGCCGACCCGCGCTACGGCCACTCGGTGTTCCTGACCGAGGCCCGCTTCCTGGCCGAGTCGGGCGATCCGCAGAAGGCCGACCAGGCGCTGAAGACGGCGCAGGTCATCAACGACCGCCACCCGGCCGACATCGTCGGCGTGCGGGCCAAGGCGGTGATGCGCGACATCCTGGCGCAGCAGAAGAACGTGTCCGGCGCGCTGCTGCTGGAGGTCGCCAAGGGCGAGTCGCAGAGCCGCAACCACGAGGCCGCGATCATCGGCATCCGCAAGGCGCTGGCGGCGATGAACCAGCAGGAGCAGCAGAAGCACGGCCTCGAGGCCTACGAGCTGCTCGGCCGCTCGTTCGGCGTCACCGAGCGCTGGATCGAATCGGTGCTGGCGTTCCGCGAGGGCCTGCAGCGGTTCGGCCGCCTGGCCGAGAACCGCACCGCCGCCGAGGGCGTGTGCGACTACCTGGACCGCGCCATGCAGCAGCTCCGGCGCAACACCAAGAACGACCCGGCCTTCGACGCCCTGAAGAACGAGGTCGACGCCCTGCTCACCGAGATGGGCGGCAGCGCCACCGGCGACAAGCTGCACTGGAAGGAGGGCATCACGGCGATGGCGGAGAAGCGCTACAAGGACGCCGCCACCCGCTTCGGCCAGATCAGCCGCGACTTCCTCTACCACGAGCTGGCCCGCGTCCGCGTCGGCACGGCGCTGCAGATGGCCGGCGACCTCGCCGGCGCGCAGAAGGCGATCGACGACTACCGGACCTGGAGCCAGTCGCCCGAGGCGGCCATCGAGGCGCGCCGCACCGACCTGGCGCAGGTGCGCAGCCAGGCCACCGGCGAGGCGTGGTATCGCGATGCGGCGATCGCCGTGGCCATCGCCCAGGGCACCGAGGGCGCCAGCACGCCGAAGGACCTCACCAAGTACCCGGGGGCGATCGACAAGCTGCGGGTGTTCCTCTCCAACCACGCCAAGGACGCCGACTCGCTGGTGCCGTTCGCCCTCTACAGCGTCGGCGCCCTGCACACCGAGCTGGGCGAGATGCAGAAGGCCGAGGAGGCCTACGTCACGCTGCGCGAGAAGGACCCGACCCAGGGCTCGCGCCTCTGCTCGGTGATCTTCGACGCCTATCTGACCCAGGTGACCAACCTGGAGAAGGAGCGCGACAAGGCCATCGGCGAGAGCAAGCCCGACGCGTCGATCAACGCCATCCGCGCCGAGCTCAAGTCGACCCGCCAGCGGCTGGTGGCGCTTGGCGACTCCTACATCAAGAACTCGCCGGAGCCCCAGTACGCGATCTTCTCGCACACCGTGCGGCAGCTCGACGAACTGAAGGAGTGGGCCAAGGTCGAGGAGGTGGCGCTGAAGGCGCTGGCGCGCTTCGAGAAGGACAAGACCTACCAGGACAACCTCGATCGCTTCCTGCGGCCGAAGGTCGGCGAGGCCCTGCTGCGGCAGCGCAAGTTCCAGCAGGCCTACGACATGCTGATCGAGGCCGAGAAGGTCAACCCGACGCTGTGGGAGCTGAAGCGGCTGATCGCGCTGACCCTGGGCGGCTGGCTCGAGTTCGACGAGCGCGGCCGGATGGTGGTCGTGCCCGGCCTCGACAAGCCCGCCGAGGGCTACAAGAAGTACTGGGAGGAGTACCAGCAGTGGGCGCTGCGCCCCGAGGTGGCCAAGTACAGCCTCGACTGGTACCGCTTCCACTGGGAGGCCTACTGGTTCGCCCGCCGCGCCGCCGAGATCGGTACGGACAAGTCGGACTTCAAGGCCCGCGCCGCCTCGCTCTACGGCATCGCCCGGAGCATCGACAACTTCGAGACCCTGAAGAAGCTCGGCGAGTCCGGCCTGGAGCTCTTCAACTACTTCAACCTCAACCGCCCCCTGTGATCCGGCCGCAGACCCCCATGAGCATCCTCACGACGACCGGCCGGACGACCCTCCAGGCGCTCGGCATCACCCTCCTGACCGCACTGCTGCCGGGCACCGCGGCGGCCCAGGCCAAGACCGACACCATCCTCAAGAAGGACGGCTCCCGCGTCCGCGGCGTGGAGATCCAGGCGCTGACCCTGCAGGGCGCCAGGTGGCAGCGCGGCGCCGAGAACGGCGACGTGCCCGCCTACCACATCCAGTCCATCGAGTGGGGCTCGGTGCCCGAGTCGTTCCTGTCGGCGCGCGCCGCCATGGAGCGCGGCGACTACCAGACGGCGATGCAGCTCTACGGCGAGGCGGCCACCCAGGCCGGTCGGCCGGTGCTGCAGGCGGAGGCGAAGTTCCTGCAGTGCCGCGCCGCCACCGCCGCCGCCGCCGTGGACACCAGCACCGCGGCCAACGCCGCCGGCGCCGCCCGGGCCCTGATCGCGGAGAGCGCCGACTCCTTCCGCCTGCCGGAACTGCTCCTGCTGCTGGGCCGCGCCCTGCGTCACGGCGGGCTGGGCGCCGACGCCGAGACCACCCTCAAGGAACTGGACGATCGCGCCGTGCGCGAGGGCTGGAGCACCGTCTGGAGCGCCCGCGCCAAGTACGAGATCGCGCTGGCGCAGCTGGCGCAGAACAAGCCCGGCGACGCCCGCGGTTCGTTCCAGGCCGCCGCGTCGGCCGCCGATGCGGCGCTGGGCACGCCCAGCCCCGACGACCGTGAGCTGCAGGAGCTGCGGGCCAACGCCAAGGTCGGCGAGGGCGAGACCTACCTGGCCGAGAACCAGTTCGGCCGCGCGGTGGACTTCTACCGCGGGCTGGCGACCTCCAGCCCCGAACTGAAGGCCGCCGCCAAGGCGGGCGAGGGCCAGGCCCTGTTCCTCCAGGCCAAGAGCCAGAACAACAAGGTCGACGACCTCCGCCGCGCGCAGATCGCCCTGGCCGAGGCCGCCGTCCTGGACAGCATCGGCGGCGAGACCAGCGCCAAGGCCAACTACTACCAGGCCCTGTGCCTGCTGGCGCTAGGCACCGAGAAGGAGGGCGACACCTTCAAGAACCGCGCCACCGCCTACCTGCAGACCGTCGTCCGCAACTACGGCAGCACCCGCTGGGCCGCCGCCGCCCGCGCCGAGCTGTCCCGGTGACCCTGGCGCCCCGGTGAACCGACGCCGTCCGCGCTCCGCTGAAGCCACCCTGCCGCCCCGACGCCCCCGGGGCTGCGCGCAGACGCCACCAACGGCCGGATTTTGCCCCCTCAGGGGCTTTCGCGCCGCGACCGGCTCGCGCACACTTTGCCACCCCATCCGATCCCCCAGAATCCCGAGACCCCTGTTCGTCCCGCCTCACGGAGTCATAGCCCGATGAAGTTCCTGAAGAACGTGCCCGTCGCCGCCGTCGCGGCCATCGTCACCCCGCTCCTGCTCACCGCTGCCGCCGTCGCGCAGGACCCGGCCGCTCCCGCGGCCGCCGCGCCCACCGCGACGCAGCAGCCCAACGCCATCGCCGACGCCTTCGCCAACGCCGGCATCATCGGCTACATCATCGTGCTGATGTCGATCGTCTCGCTGGCGCTGATCATCGAGAACTTCATGAACATCAAGCGCGAGAAGCTCGCGCCGCCGGACCTGATCGACGAGCTGGAGGCCCTGTTCGAGGAGGGCAACTTCCAGGAGGCCGTCGAGCTGTGCGAGCAGGAGAAGACCTACCTGACCAACGTCGTCGGCGCCGGCCTGTCGAAGCTCGGCCACCCGTTCGAGACGATCCAGATCACCCTGCGCGAGATGGAGACCGAGGAGCAGGTCAAGCTGTTC
>CAZMGG010000136.1:8576-13100 GCA_964565715.1 uncultured candidatus Brocadiaceae bacterium
CGCGCCGATGATGGGTCTGTTCGGCACGGTGACCGGCATGTTCGTGACGTTCGGTGAGATCGCCGCCGCCGGTGGCTCGGTGTCGCCCGCCCAGCTGGCCGGCGGTATCAAGCTGGCGCTGGTGACGACGATCTTCGGTCTGACGGTGGCCATCCCGGTCGGCACCTTCTTCTTCATGCTGCGCGGCAAGGTGGTGCGCTGCGCGACCGAGGTGAACGCGATCGCCGAGGACATGTTCGAGCGCTTCCGCAAGACCGCCAGCTGAGGCGGACCGAACCCGACCCAGGCAGCACCCGTTCCCACCCCCGGCTCCCGATAGGAGGCCCCACCCATGGCAAACATCCTCAAGCAGGCCCAGGAGGAGATGCAGATGGACATGACGCCGATGATCGACTGCGTCTTCCTTCTGATGATCTTCTTCGTGCTGGTGATCGACCTGAGCCAGCAGAACCTCGAGGACCTGATCCTGCCCAAGGCGCAGTACCAGGAACCCGACGAGAAGCCGCCGGAGAACCGGCCGATCCTCAACATCCTCCAGAGCGGCGCCGTCGTCTACAAAGGCAAGACCTGGTACGACCCGGCCGTCCACCGCAACAACTACCAGCCGATGGTGGACCTGCTGGTCTACCTGAAGCAGACGGTGGTCAAGAAGGAGGACATGGAGGAGAAGATGATCGGCCCCAACAAGGTCACGCTGGTCAACTCCCCCATCCTGATCCGCGCCGACAAGTGGACCGAGTGGCACTTCGTCGGCAAGGCGATGGAGATGTGCGCCAAGCCCGAGGCGGCCTTCTGGAAGGTCGAACTGGCGATGAGCGAAGAAGACAAGGAAGAGAAGAAGCTGAGGGCGCTCGCGGGCAAGTGAGCCCACCCCCCACCCACCCCGTAGCCCCCGCCGACATCAACCGGAGACCCGACGAATGGACGTTCTCGAAGAAGCCCAACAGGAAGCCAAGGTCGACATGACGCCGATGATCGACGTCGTCTTCCTCCTGATCATTTTCTTCCTCTGCATCGACTTCAAGATCCTCGAGGCCAAGCTGCCCGCCTACCTGCCGAAGGACAAGGGCGCGCAGAGCTTCAAGGTGGACCCGATCGAACAGCTGTCGGTCAAGATCGTGTGCACCCAGTTCGGCAGCAAGGCGGCCCGCAATCCTGGCCAGGATCCCAACACCATCAATGACGCCACCAAGCGGCCCTATCCGCACCGCCTGGTCGGCCACAACATCCACTTCGAGGTGGGGCCCAAGCGGGTGTCGGATCTGCCCCGCCTCAAGGAGGAGCTGACGCGGATCTACAACGACAAGAACACCTGGCAGCCCGATGCCGAGAAGGGCGGGACCAAGCCGATGCCGGTGGTGATCGAGCCGGCCGAGAGCACGGTCTACGACGACGTCGCCAAGACGGTGGATGCGGTCAAGGCCGCGGGCTTCCCGGAGATCAACTTCGGTGGCGGCATGGGCGGCAAGGCGCCCGGCACCGGCCGCTGAGCCAGGCCCCCCCGGCAACCCGCCGGTCACACACGCGACCCCGGTCGGCCCCCACCGACCGGGGTCGCGCTGTTTCCCGGCCTGCCGGCGACGACCCTGTCCCAGCCCCTCACCGGCCCCCGAACCCGGTGCCCCAAACCACTGCTTCGACGGATCAAAAACCGCTGGCAAGGCCCGGATGGCGCGATTAGCTTCTCGCCGTCCAAACGGGCATCTGGCCCACGTCCCCGGCCAGAACCGAGCCCTCTCCCCCCCCTCTGCCGCCCATGTCTCCGCAAGCCCCTGCCCCAGCCCGGAATGCGTCCTTGCTCCCGGCGGGATCGGAGCCCGGAACCGGTCGGCAGTGAGTCCCCCGCGCGGTCCCGCCGCATTGCCCTGGCGCGTAGCCGAACAGAGCTGAACAGAGCTGACACGATGGCCATCGAACACCCGCGTCTTCTCGCTGCCTCCCTCACCGCAGCCTTGTTTTCGGTCGTCTCCTGCTCCGGTCCGGGCAGCACGAGCACGGACCCCGCCGGCGACCCCGGCACCAACCCCGGCATGACCGCCCAGGACCCCGCGGCGCCGGGCGCCCAGGAGCCGGCCATCGACCAGCAGCGGCGCAACGCGCTGGTCGCCAAGTACCTCGAGGACGCCCGCAACCTGCGCAACGAGGGCAAGCTCGACGCGGCCCTGTTCCAGTTGCTGAAGGCCAAGGAGCTGAGCCCGGCCAACAACGAGGTGCTGGGCCTGATCGCCGTCATCAACGCCGAGCAGGGCCGCCCCGCCGGCAGCGCCGTCAGCTTCCACGAGGAGCAGCAGCGGCTGCGGCAGATCAACGAGGAGCGCCGCCGCACCTCGGTGATGGGTCGCCTGCAGGGTGCCCGTGAGGCGATGGGTCAGGCCAACTACACGACCGCCATCGACCTGCTGCGTCTCGCCCAGCTCGACATCGACGTGGCGCCGGAGCAGGACTGGGGCGACCTCGCGGCGCAGACCCGGGCGCTGACCGAGGAGGCGACGCGCAAGCAGGCCGAGCAGAGCCGCCAGCGGCAGGCCGAGATCAACGATCAGCTCGCCGCCCAGCTGCGCGCCGAGCACGAGGCCGCCGAGGCCCGCCGCCGCGCCATGGTCGACTCGCTGCTGCAGCAGTCGCAGGTCGCCTTCCAGGGCCGGCGCTTCCAGCACTCCCAGGACCTGGCGCTGAAGGCCCTGCAGTACGAGCCGAACAACGCCGTCGCGATGGAACTGCACAACGCCGCCGTCAAGGCCGGCCGCGACGACGCCAAGGAGGCCTACTACCACGACAAGGCCAAGGAGATCCGCAACCTGCTCGAGGCCAAGGAGGAGCTGCGGGTGCCGCAGACCGAGGTCCTGCGGATGGACGCGGAGACGTGGGACCGGGCCCAGCGCCGCTCCCGCGGGGCGGCCAAGGAGATCGTCGATCCGATGGACCAGGCGGTCTGGGACCGGACCCAGATCGAGCAGGTCGGCAAGGTCAGCTTCACCGCCGAGAACGGCCAGTACGCCGACGTCGTGCGCAGCCTGTCGCAGACCACCGGCGTGCCGATCATCATCACCCCCGAGGGCCGCGACACGATCTCGTCGGAGAGCCTGGTGATGGAGATCGACCTGGCCAGCTCGATCACGCTGGAGAACTTCCTCAACCACATGGTGCAGCGCAGCACCAGCCTGGCCTGGACCGTGCAGAACGGCGTCGTGGTGATCGGCACCAAGGCGCAGGCCGGCGGCACCAACCTGGTCGAGACCTACGACGTGCGCGACCTGGTGTTCAAGCGCACCCAGTTCCTGCCGCCGCGCATCCGCGACATTCCGGGCGAGAGCGGCGGCTTCGACGACACGCCGCGCACCGGCGGCGAGGGCGACGAGAAGGTCGCGTTCGTCGAGATGGACCAGCTCACCAACACGCTGCGCGAGGTCACCGACACCACCTACTGGGAGGGCGACGGCGTCGAGATGCGGCCCGAGGACCAGGGCTACCTGGTGGTCAAGGCCAACGCCGCGATGCACGCCCGGGTGCGCAAGGCGCTCAACGACATGCGCCGCTTCGCCACCCCGGTGGTGACCATCGACTCGAAGTTCCTGACCGTGACCCGCAACTTCCTGCAGGAGGTCGGTGTCGACATCCGCGGGCTGGGCGGCTCGGGCAACAAGGGCACGGCGGCCTCCCTGGACGACGTCACCAACGGGCTGCAGAACAACAGCTCGCGCGGCTTCGACAACGGCGGCACCGGCGACCCGGCGGCCAACCCGCTGGCCGGCGCCTTCTACAACGACGGCGGCGACGGCGACATCCGCGGCCGCAGCGAGAACTTCTTCACCACCGACCTGGGCCGGGCGCTGACCCCGAACGGCGGCCTCACCGCCAGCTGGACCCTGATCGACGACACCCAGCTCAACCTGATCCTGCGGGCCATCGAGAAGCAGGAGGACGCCGAGGTCGTCAACAGCCAGATCCTGACCGTGCTCAACAACGAGCGCGGCCACGTCGCGGTGATCAACCAGACCGCCTACGTCCGCGACTTCGACGTCGAGGTGGCGCAGGCGTCGTTCATCGCCGACCCGAAGGTCGACGTGATCCAGGACGGCATCGTGCTCGACGTCCAGCCGATCATCCAATACGACCGCAAGTACATCATCCTGAGCCTCAACCCGACGGTCGCCGAGCTGACCCGGCCGATCCCGACCTTCACCACCTCGCTGGCCGGCTCCACCCTGCCGGTGACCCTGCAGCTGCCGAACCTGACGGTGACGTCGTTCGCGACCACCGCCAAGGTGCCGGACGGCGGCACGGTGCTGCTCGGCGGCCTGCGCCAGATGCTGAGCAAGGAACGCCGGGCCGAGGTGCCGCTGCTGGGCCGCCTGCCGCTGATCTCCTTCCTGTTCAAGCAGGAGGGCGTGGTGGACGAGAACCGCAGCCTGATGGTCATGGTGCGCGCCACCATCACCGACGTGGCCGCCCAGGCCGGCAAGTAGCGCCGGCGGCCATCCGGCCGCTAGACTCGCGGGCCGCCGTCGGGATCTCCCGGCGGCG
>CAZMGG010000136.1:13110-14434 GCA_964565715.1 uncultured candidatus Brocadiaceae bacterium
ATGACCACCAGGAACCTCGACGCGATCTTCTTCGACATCGACGACACGCTGTTCAGCACCACCGTGTTCGCCGACAAGGCCCGCCGCGGCGCCATCGACGCCATGATCCGCGCCGGCCTGCGCGCCACCCGCGACGACTGCATGCGGGAGCTGGAGGAGGTCCTGGTGGAGTTCTCCAGCAACTACGGCAACCACTTCGACAAGGTGATCGAGCGGCTGCCCGCGGAGGCGTCCACCGGCCTCAACCGGGCGGTGCTGGTGGCGGCCGGCGTGGTCGCCTACCACGACACCAAGTGGCGCGAGCTGCAGGTCTACGACGACGTCTACGAGGTCCTGAAGTGGCTGTCCGGCCAACCGGTGATCCGCGGCATCATCAGCCACGGCATCACCGTGAAGCAGGCCGAGAAGCTGGTGCGGCTGAGCGTCCTCGAGTTCCTCACGCCGAACGCGATCTTCTTCACCGACCAGGTCGGCTTCAGCAAGCCCAACCCGAAGCTCTACCGGCGGGTGCTGAAGCGGCTCGATCTCGACCCTGGCCGTTGCATCTACGTCGGCGACAACCCGACCCACGACATCGACCCGTGCAACCGCGAGGGTTGGATCACGGTGCGCTGCCGCCGGTCGGGGCGCTACTCCGAGGACCAGGGCGCGACGGCGCCGCAGCACGAGATCCGCGACTTCTTCGAACTGCGGCGGCTGCTGCGCGAGCAGTTCGGGCTCGCCTGAGGCGCCGGGAACGGCGCGCGCCGCTCCCGGCGTCCTGGCCCGCGCCTACTTCAGCTTCTCCCAGTACTCCTCGGGCATGTCGTGGGCGATCTTCAGGGCGCCGTTGGCGCCGCCGTAGATCGGCTCCTCGATCTTGATCACCTTGCCGCCGCCGATCCGCTCCTTCATGGCCTTCTCGATCGCCGAGTCGAGGCCCTTCACCAGCGAGCCGCCGCCGGCCAGCAGGACCCGGTTGCGCAGCCGGTGCTGGAACTCGGGATCGAAGCTCGACACCAGCTGGTGCAGCCCCTTCACGATCGGCTCCACCAGCACCATGCAGGCCTCGCGGACCTGGTCGGTGACGTCGAAGCTGGTCGGCTTGCCGTCCACCGGCAGGTCGACCATCGCCCGCTCCGCCGGCTCACCGACGAAGCCGTAGCGCTCCTTGATGTCCTTGACCATCTGGGTCGAGAACTGGGCGCCGGGGCACGACGCCGTCAGCAGCTCCGCCAGCTTGTTGTCGACGGCGTCGCCGGCGATCGGGAAGCTGATCTGGTCGCTGTCCTCGGGCATCGTGCCGTGCATGCGGCACAGGTCGGTGGTGCCGGCGCCGATGTCG
>CAZMGG010000137.1:0-1970 GCA_964565715.1 uncultured candidatus Brocadiaceae bacterium
GCGCGGGCTTCTCGGCGGGCTTCTCGGGGGCCTTCTCGGGGGCCTTCTCGCTCTTCGGCGCGGGCTCCGACTTCTTCTCGGCAGGCTTCTGGGCCGGCGCCGCGTCACCGCCGGTGGCGCCGGCGTCGATCACGGCGATCACCGAGCCGACCGGCACGACGTCGCCTTCCTTGCAGCGCAGCTCCTTGATCGTGCCGGTGAACGGCACCGTGATCGTCACGGTCGCCTTGTCCGTCATCACCTCGACGAACTCGTCTTCCTCGTTCACGGCCTGGCCGGCCTTGACCTTCCAGCTGACGATCTCGCCCTCGGCGATGCCTTCGCCGATGTCGGGCAGTTTGAATTCCTTCAGCGCCATGGGATGACTCGCTCGGGGTTCCGGGTTACCAGGAGAACGTCTTGTCGATGCCGGCCAGCACCCGCCGGGCGTCCGGCATGTAGAGGTGCTCCAGCGTGTAGGGGAACGGGGTGTCGAAGCCGGCGACGCGGACCACCGGGCCCTCGAGGTACTCGATGCACTTCTCGGCGACGATCGCCGCCAGCTCGGCGCCGTAGCCGCAGGTCTTCGGCGCCTCGTAGACCAGGACGCAGCGGCCGGTCTTCTTCACCGACCCGACGATCAGCTCCTCGTCCAGCGGCACCAGGGTGCGCGGGTCGATGATCTCGACGCTGCGGCCCTGCTCCTGGGCCAGCTCGGCGGCCTTCTCGCAGATCTGCACCATCGAGCCGTAGGCCACCACGGTGACGTCGGTGCCCTCGCGGACCACGCGGCCCTTGCCCAGCGGCACCACGTGCTCGCCGTCGGGCACCTCGCCCTTCATGGTGCGGTAGATGCGCTTCGGCTCGAGGAACATCACCGGGTCCTCGTCGCGGATCGATGCGATCAGCAGACCCTTGGCGTCGGCGGGAGTGCTGGGGATCACCACCTTGAGGCCCGGCGTGTGGCAGAAGTAGGCCTCGCTGGACTGGCTGTGGTAGTGGCCGCCGCGGATGCCGCCGCCGTAGGGCGAGCGGATCACCATCGGGCAGGTGTACTCGCCGCCCGAGCGGTAGCGCATCTTCGCCGCCTCCGACACGATCTGGTCGAAGGCCGGGTAGATGAAGTCGAGGAACTGGATCTCGGCGATCGGCCGCATGCCGTAGACGGCCATGCCGACGCCGGCGCCGATGATGCCGCACTCGCTGAGCGGCGTGTCGAAGCAGCGCTGCTCGCCGAACTCCTCCTGCAGGCCCAGGGTGGCGCCGAACACGCCGCCCTTCTTGCCGACGTCCTCGCCGAACACCACGACGCGGTCGTCGTTGCGCATCTCGACGCGCATGGCGTCGGTGATGGCCTCCAGCAGGGTCATGGTGCGGGAGCCGGACTTGGGGCTCTTCTTGCCGGCGTTCTGTTCCGTGGCGGTCATGGTGTGTCTCCGGTGTGCTGGTTCGCTGGATGGATCCCCTGGCTCACAGGGGGAAGTGGCCCAGCTCGCCGCTGGCCTCGCCCTTCATGCTGAGCAGCTCCTGGCGCTGCTCCTTCAGCTGCGGCGTCAGGTTCATGAAGACGTCGTCGAACAGGCTCTCGGCCGGCGGATTGGCCCGCGCCTCGGCCTTCTTCACCGCCTCGGCGATCATCGCCTTGGCGGCCTCCTGCACCTCGGTCTCGAACGCCTCGGTCCAGAGCTTCTTCTGCTTGAGGTAGCGCTGGAAGCGCTGGATCGGGTCCTTCTTCTTCCAGCTGTCGTAGATCTTGGCGTCGCGGTAGCGGGCGGCGTCGTCGGACGAGCTGTGCGACGCCATCCGGTAGGTGACGGTCTCCACCAGGGTCGGGCCCTCGCCGCGGCGGGCGCGCTCGACCGCCTCCTTGCAGACGCGGTAGACCGCCAGCACGTCGTTGCCGTCGACCCGGACGCCGGGCATGCCGTAGGCCTGCGCCTTGATCGCCATGCTCTCGGATGCGGTCTGCTTCTCCTGCGGCACCGAGATGG
>CAZMGG010000137.1:1980-14408 GCA_964565715.1 uncultured candidatus Brocadiaceae bacterium
CACGAACACCACCGGCGCCTTGTAGACGGCGGCGAAGTTCAGCCCGCAGTGGAAGTCGTTGGAGCTGGTGCCGCCGTCGCCGCAGAAGGTCATGAACACCGTGTCGTCGCCGCGGATGCGGGCGGCCATGCCGGCGCCGGCGGCCTGGCTCAGCTGCGTGCCGATCGGCGAGCTGATCGAGACGAAGTTGATCGAGCGGAACGAGTAGTGCACCGGCATCTGCCGGCCCTTGCTGGTGTCGCCCTCGTTGCCGAACCACTCGCAGACGATCTGCTCGACGTCGACGCCGCGCAGCAGCAGGATGCCGGGCTGGCGGTAGGCCGGGAACAGCCAGTCGCTGTCCTTCAAGGCCAGCGCCGCGCCGAGGTGCGAAGCCTCCTGGCCCGTCGACTGCAGGTAGAAGCCGATGCGGCCCTGGCGCTGCATGCTGAGCCCGCGGTCGTCGAGCTGCCGGGTGGCGACCATCAGGCGGTAGAGGCGCTGCAGTTCCTTGCCGGGCAGGTTGGGGTCCTTGCCCTTCGCGGCCTTGCCGTCCTGGTCGATGATGGTGAGCAGGGTCTCGCTCATGGGGTGTGCTCGGCGGGGGAGTCGGGCGGAACGGCCGGCGCGGCCGCGGCCAGCGCACGGCGCTGGCGGACCATGCCGGCCAGGTAGAACTCGGCGGCCTTGTAGCTGGAACGGACCAGCGGCCCGGAAGCCACGTAGAGGAAGCCCTTCTTCAGCGCGCGCTGCTCCAGGGCCTTGAAGCGCGCTGGCGGGACGTGTTCGCGGACCGGCAGGTGCTTGAGCGTCGGCCGCAGATACTGGCCGAAGGTGACCACGTCGACCTGGTGCTCGCGCAGGTCGTCCATCGCCTGCTCGACCTCGCGCTCGCTCTCCCCGAGCCCGAGCATCAGGCTCGACTTGGTGACGATGCCGGGACGCAGGTCCTTGGCCTGTCGCAGCACCTGCAGCGAACGCACGTACGAGCAGCGGTGGTCGCGCACCCGCGGCGTGAGCCGCAGCACCGTCTCGATGTTGTGGGCGAACACGTCGGGGGCGCCGTCCAGCACCGCGGCGATCTGGTCGGCGCGGCCCTGGAAGTCGCCGACCAGGGCCTCGACCAGCAGGTCCGGGTCGCGCTGCTTGATGGCCTGGACGGTGGCGGCGACGTGGCCGCTGCCGCCGTCCGGCAGGTCGTCGCGGTCGACCATGGTCAGCACGACGTAGCGCAGGCCCATGGCGATGCAGGACTCGGCGACCTTCTGCGGTTCGGCGGCATCGACCGGGTTGCCCTGGGCGTGGGTCTTCACGGCGCAGAACCGACAGCCGCGGGTGCAGGTGTCGCCCAGCACCATGAAGGTCGCCGTGCCGTCGGCCCAGCACTCGCCCATGTTCGGGCAGCGGGCCTCCTCGCAGACCGTGTGCAGGCCCCGGTCGCGCAGCACCTTGGTCAGCCCCGCCACCACGGGCCCGGTGGGCAGCGGCACCTTCAGCCAGTCGGGCTTCGGTCCGGGGGTGACGCGCTTCCAGGTGGACATGGGATGGGGGCGAGGGCCGCGAGGGACGGGGAAGATAGGGACCCCCGGCGGCCGGCGCCAGTTAGATACTGAGTAGTATGCGTGCATCGCATACCCATTGGTATGTATGCATCCCGCCCGTGGCCCGCCCCCGCGACGAGAACCTGAAGGAACGGCTGATCGAGGCCGCCACGGCCGAGTTCGCCGAGCGCGGCTTCGCCGGCGCGACCCTCGACGACATCGCCGCCCGCGCCGGGGTCACCAAGGGCGGCGTCTACTTCCACTTCCGGTCCAAGGAGGACCTGTTCTTCGCGGTGCTGGACCACTGGCGGAAGGTCCGCCGCAGCCAGCTCCAGCTGCGCCCGGCCGCCACCGGTCGCATGGCCCTGCAGCTCTTCCTCGGCGCCTACCTGGCGTTCCACTTCGACTCGCCCGGCGCCGGCAGCCTCCTGCGGGTGCTGACCACCGAGTTGCGCGGTCGCTTCACCGCGCACCTGCGCGAGGACGCCCGGCAGGAGCAGCGCTGGCTGCGCGGCAGCATCCGCGACCTGCTGGCCCAGGGCGGCCAGGACGGCTCGCTCTTCGTCGAGGACCCGGCTCTGTCGGCGTTCCTGCTGGCGGCGGCGGTGGCCGGTGTCATCGAGCAGTGGCAGACGGCGCCCGGCGACGTCGAGGGGTTCTGTGATGCCAACCAGCTCGCCACGGCGCTGGTGGCGCGGCACGTGGCGGGCCGGCCCGGCGAGGCCGGCCAGGACGCCGCCGAGTTCGACTTCCGGTGAAGCCTTGAGAGCCTCGTCGCCCGTGCTCTGGTCGTCCGCGCTCGCCGCCACCGGCATCACGCTCCTGGTGCAGGCCGTGCTGGCCGGCAGCCTCCTGCGCTACCGGCTGGTCGGCGTGGTGGTCGGTGCCCTGTGCTGCCTGCCGCTGCTGACCCTGCTGCTGTGCGGCGCCCGCGCCCGGCGTTTCTGGCGGCGGGTGCTGTTCGCGTCGCTGCCCCTGCTCGCCCTGCTGCTGCTGGCCGAGGTCGCCCTGCGGCTGTTCGGCGGCGCCGTCGAGCCGGACGAACGGCCGCGCCCGCACCCCCGCCTCGGTCACGTGCTGGAACCGGGTTCCGGCGGCACCGACGCGCGTGGCTGGCGCAACGCTGCCGTTCCGGACCGCGCCGACGTGCTGTTCGTCGGCGACTCGCAGACCTGGGGCTTCTTCCAACCCCGCGACGGCGCGTTCCCGCAGCGCTTCGCCGCCGCCTCCGGTGCCGGCGCCTACCAGATGGCGCTCGGCTCCTACGGTCCGGTCCAGTACCGCGAACTGGTGCGCCTGGGCATCGCCCTGCGGCCGCGGGCGGTCGTCGTCGGCCTCTACTTCGGCAACGACCTGGTCGACGCGGTGGACTACGCCGCCCTCGAAGGGGCCGAGGACCTGCGGGCCGAGGGTCGCACCTACCGGCTGCGGCCGCCGCCGGCGGCATCGGGTCCGGCGGCGCCGAACTGGACGGTGGCGGCGTTCGAGGGCGCCGAACGCGGTTCCCGGGCGCTGGCCTGGGTCCTGGCCCGGTTCCGCGGCCTCCTGCGGGCCCGCGCCGGCCTGCTGGACCAGGAGCCCGGCGCGGTGGCGTTCGCCGACGACCGCGTCGGCACCCTGTGGCTGCCGGACTACCGCCGGCCGGCGCTCGATCCGGTGCGGGATGATGTGCGCGAAGGCCTGCGGATTTGGGGTGTTGCGCTGCACGACATGGCCGCGATCTGCCGATCTCATGGCGCGGAGTGCGTCGTGCTGGCGATCCCGACCAAGGAGTACACCTACCAACGCTGGTTGCGCGGGCGGGGCGATCCCGCGCCGGCGCTGCAGGCGTTGGCCGCGGCCGAGGATGCCGTTCGCACCGAGGCGTTGCGCGCGGCCGCCGCCGCCGGCTGCACGGTGATCGACCTCGCCGAACCACTGGCGCGCGCGCTGGCCCAGGGCGAACCCGTGTGGTCGGGCAGCGGCGACGGTCACCTGTCGGCGGCGGGTCATCGCCTCGCCGCCGCCGAACTGGCCAGGTGGTGGTCGGGGAGATGAGCCGATGACGCTATCGTCCCCGCCGGTGAGATCCTCGCCCCTCACGTACGGCAAGGGCTGGCAGGCGGTCGTCCTGCTGGTCCTGGTCGCGCTCGCTCTGGCGCCGCGCCTGGTCGGCGCGCTGCAGCAGCGCTGGCGCGAACTGCCCGCCAACCGCGAGGCTGCGGTCCGCAGCCTCGGCGACAGCCGCTGGGAACGCATCGAGCACGCCACCGCGATCACCGCCGATCTGGTCCGCGTCCTCGAACGGCAGCCGCGCGACGCCGAGGTGATCATCTACACGCCGCTCACCGGCAACGACATGACGCTGCTCCTGCGCACGCAGTGGGAGCGGATGAAGAACCTGGTCTGGCCGCATCCCCGCGTGTTCACCTTCGCCCAGGGCCTCGACGCGGCGGTGGCGCGGGTCGAGCCGTCCGCCGAGGGCCGGCTGGTGCTGATCGACTACACCGTGCCGCAGCCCGAGCACACCCAGGTGCCGGGCGAGTGGACGTTGCTGCACACCGGCACCTTCGAACGGGTCTGGCTGCTGCGGAAGGCGGTCCGGTGATCCTCGCCGCGGCCGCGATCCTGGCGCCGTTCGCCGGCCCCCTGCTGCTGGGCGCGCCGCTGCTGGAGGCGCTCGGCGTGCGGCCGCGGGAGGACCGACTGGTGTTCTGGGGCGCGGCCTGGTGCGCGGGCGCCGCCCTGCTCGGCGCCCTGCTGCTGGTCCTGCTGCTGCTGGGCCTGCCGGCCTCGGCCTGGGCCTTCGTGCCCATCGTCGGTTCCCTGCTGCTGCTGCCGCTGGCCCGCCGCCGCCGCGCCCGCGACGCCGGCACGCCGGTGGCGCCGGTGCCCACCTCCCGCGCCTTCCTGGTGCTGGTGGGCCTGTCGGTGCTCTACGTGGTGTTCCAGGGCATCGTCGGCGCGGCGCGGCCCTGCGTCGAAGGCGACGAGGGCAACATCTGGTCGCGCAAGGCCAAGGCGCTGTGGTCCGGCGTCGGCCCCGACTTCGGCGCGCTGCAGATCGACAACCTGCATCCCGACTACCCCCTGCTCAATCCGCTGCTGCAGGCCTGGGTCTACGCCCTGCGGTCGGGCATCGACCAGTTCGACAGCCGCTGGCCGATCCAGGCCTTCGGCGTGGCCCTGGTGCTGCTGTGCGCCGCCGCGCTCCGCCGCCGGCTGCACCCGCTGCTGGCCGGGGCCGGCCTGCTGCTGGTGGTGGCGTGCGACGAGTTCGTCCGCATCGGCCGCAGCGCGCTGGCCGACACCATGCTGGCCACCGGCCTGGTGCTGGCACTGGACGCATGGCTGCGCTACCGCACCAGCCGCGATCCGGCCCACCGCCGGCTGATTGCGCTGGGGCTGCTGCTGGCCGCCTGGAGCAAGAACGAGGCGATCCTGTTCCTGCTGGTGGCCGTCGTCTGCACCGTGGTGGCCGCCGAACGCGGCCGCCGCTTCGTGCGCGGCACCGCGCTGGTCGCGTTCGCCCCGGCGTTCCTCGTGCTGGTGGTGACCTGGTCGTTCAACGCCGCCTACGGCCTGCGCAATGACCTGCTCGGCAACAACCCGACCGGCCACAACCTGTTCACCCTGTTCGTGCAGCAGTTCGGCGAACGGGCGCCGCAGGTGCTGGCCCGGGCCTGGCACGAGATCTTCACGTTCGGCTCGCCGCAGGGCGCCATGCTGCTGCTGCTGCCGCTGGCGCTGCTGCTCGGCCGGCGCGGGCTCGGCCGTGGCCTGGCGGTGCCGGGCCTGACCCTGCTGGTGTCGCTGATCGGCCTGCACCTCGTCTACATCGGCAGCCACCTCGAACTCGGCTTCCACCTCGACACGTCCTACCGGCGGGTGCTGTTCCAGCTGCTGCCGGCGTTCCTGGTCTGGCTGGCGGCGCTGCTGGCGCCGACGCCGGCCGACGGGGATCCGCGGTGAACGCGGCCGCGCTGGCGCCGCTGCCGGACGACTTCCTGCTGACGGTGGTGATGCCGGTCTTCAACGAGCAGGAGACCCTGCGCGAGGTGGTGGCGGCGGTGCAGGCGATGCCGCTGCGGAAGGAGATCGTGCTGGTCGACGACGGCTCCACCGACGGCACCCGGGCGCTGCTGCGCGACCTCGAGGGGCCCGACGTGCGGGTGTTCCTGCACGAACGCAACATGGGCAAGGGCGCGGCCCTGCGCAC
The DNA here is from genome assembly GCA_964565715.1 of uncultured candidatus Brocadiaceae bacterium. Taxonomy (GTDB): domain Bacteria; phylum Planctomycetota; class UBA1135; order UBA1135; family UBA2386; genus CAZMGG01. The sequence goes on from CAZMGG010000137.1 coordinate 7,699, forward strand.
CGGCTTCGAGCAGGCCCGCGGTGACGTCGTGCTGATCCAGGACGCCGATCTGGAGTACGACCCGGCGGACTATCCGGTGCTGCTGGCGCCGATCCGGCGTGGCGAGGCCGACGTGGTCTACGGCTCGCGCTTCCTGGTGGACGAACGGGAGCCCGGGCGCGAGCGCGACGTGCTCTATCACTATCTGGGCAACCGCGTGCTGACCTTCGTCAGCAACCTGTTCACCGGCCTCAACCTCACCGACATGGAGACGTGCTACAAGTGCGTCCGTCGCGAGGTGCTGCAGGGGATCACGATCAAGAGCCGGCGCTTCACCGTCGAGCCGGAGCTGACCGCCAAGCTGGCGCGGCGGCCCGTGCGGATCCACGAGGTGCCGGTGCGCTATCGCGGCCGCAGCTACAGCGAGGGCAAGAAGATCGGCTGGCGCGACGCCGTGGCGGCGATGGCGGCGATCGTGCGCTACCGCTTCTTCGACTAGGAAGCCTGGCCGGCGGCGGCCGGTTGCCGTATGCAGCCGCCGATGCGAGGTCCACGGCTCCGCCTTCCCGCCCGTTCCCTCGTCGTCGCGGTGCTCGCGCTCGGCGCGGCCCGGACGCCGGCCCAGGTCGAGAAGGTCGAGATCACCGAGCGGCGCCCGTTCGCCGGCGGCGCCGCCTTCGGCGCGATCGGCGCCTATGAGGAACTGCGCGGCATGGTGCACTTCGCCCTCGATCCGGCGGCGCCGCCCAACCAGGGCGTGGTCGATCTCGGACTGGCGAAGCAAGGGCCGGACGGCCTGGTGCGCGCCCGCGCCAACCTGGTGGTGCTGCAGCCCCTGGATCCGGAGCGGCGCCGGCTCGGACTGTTCGAGGTCAGCAACCGCGGTGGACGTGCCTCGCTCGGCCAGTTCAACCGCGCGAGCGGCGCCGATCCGGCCGGCGACGGCCTGCTGATGCAGCTCGGGCTGACCGTGGTCTGGGTCGGCTGGCAGTGGGACGTGCCCGACGGCGGCGACCGCATGAAGCTGTGGGCGCCGGTGGTGCGCGGGCCCGACGACGCGCCGATCACGGGGCCGGTGCGCTGCGATTGGACGGTCGACGCCGACGCGAAGACGCTCGAACTCGGCCACCGCGGGCACGTGCCCTACCCGGTGCACGAGCCCGAGAGCGCGCGGCACCACCTCACCTGGCGGGACGGCCGCGACGCCGGACGGCACGAGGTGTCGCGGGACCAGTGGCGCTTCAGCGCCGACGGCCGCGCGATCGAGATCGTCGACGGCGTGTTCGCCGGCGGGCGGATCTACGAGCTGGTCTATGAGGGGTGCGATCCGGTGGTGACCGGGCTCGGTCTCACCGCCCTCCGCGATCTCGGCAGCTTCGCGCGGCATGCCGCGGAATGCCCGTTCCCGGTGCGGCACACGATGGCGGTGGGCATCTCGCAGACCGGTCGCTTCCTCCGCCATTTCGTCCACCAGGGCTTCAATCAGGATGCAGAGGGGCGGCGGGTGTTCGACGGCATGCTGGTGCTGACGGCTGGCGCGGGTCGCGGCAGCTTCAACCACCGCTTCGCCCAGCCGAGCCGGGATGCGCATCGGTACTCGGCGTTCTACTTCCCGACCGACCTGTTCCCGTTCAGCGCGGCTGGCCAGACGGATCCGGAGACCGGCGTGACGGACGGCCTGCTGGCGGGCGTTCCCGACGCGATGCGGCCGCGCCTGCTGCTGGTCAACACCGGCTATGAATACTGGGGGCGGGCGGCGGCGCTGGTGCACACCAGCATCGATGGCGAGCGGGATCTGCCCGACGAACCGGACGTGCGCGTCCATCACGTGGCAGGGGCGCAGCACTATCCGGGTGCGAGCGACCGCGGCAATCCGATCGACCTGCGCGCCACCTACCGCGCGATGCTGGCGGCGCTGGTCGGCTGGGTCGATCGCGACGAGGCGCCGCCGCCCTCGCGGGTGCCGCGGATCGCCGACGGCGGCCTCGTGCCGGTGGCGGCGCTGGCGAAACCCGCAATTCCGGGTCTCACCTGGCCGCGGGCCGCGCACTTCGCCCGGCGGGTCGACTACGGGCCCGACTTCGCGCAGCGCGGCATCGTGACGCTGGAACCGCCGGTGTCCGGCGCGCCGTTCCCGGCCCTGGTGCCGCAGGTGGACGGCGACGGCAATGAACGCGGCGGCCTGCGGCCGTGGGAGCTGCGCGCGCCGCTGGGCACGTTCACGCCGTGGAGCCTGCGCACGGGCCTGCCGGGCGGCAACGGCGAGCTGCAGGACTTCACCGGCCGGTTCGTGCCGTTCCCCCGTGACGAGTTGCGGGCTCGCTACGGCGATCGCGACGGCTACCTGCGGCGGCTGGGGGAGGTCACCGCGGCGATGGTGGAGGAACGGCTGCTGCTGCCGGCCGACGCCGTGCTGGCCCGGCGCCTCGGCGGCGCGCTGTGGGACCGCGCCTGGGGCCGCGACTGACCCGCCGGGGCGCCGGTCGTGGTCTATTGGCCTCGCCGGCGACCTCCCGCCGGAGCTGTGTCGGGGCTGCCGCCCCTGCGATGGAGCCCGGCCGGGGTGATGTCGGCGAGGGCAGCACGGGAAGGTGGGTGCGGGCTGCGCCGGGTGTCGCTAGACTCGGACTGTCAGGCAGAGGAGTCATCCATGCGCCTTGTCCCACTCGCGGCAGCGGTTCTCGCGGTGTCGGTCGGAGCACAGGCTACCCTGACCCGGTTCCAGATCGGGTCCGACCGAGGTAGCTGGCCTCCCTTCTTCGAGATCCGGCTGGCACAGGATTTCGATGGCGATGGCGACATCGATCTGCTGGGGTCGCCTTCCCCCGCGGAACTGTACATCGCCCGCAACGATGGCCATGGATCGTTCTCGGCACCGGCACTCGCGACGGGCATGCAGGGGTTGCCCGCTCCGCTCATCGTGGCGGATCTGGATGCCGACGGCAGGCCCGATCTGGTCGAGTCCGGCGACGGGATCCGTGTCTACCGCAACAGCGGCGACGGCAGATTCGTGGTGGCTGCCGACATCGCCGTTGCCCCGCCATGGGAGACGCATGCCCTCGATGCCGATGGCGACGGCGATCTGGACCTGTTGACCGCGAATGCGCGAGCTCCTTGGAACCTGCTGCTGATCCGCAACGAGGGCGGCTTCCGTTTCGCGGTGCCGGAGATCGTGGCCATCGGCATCTCACGCTTCGTCACCGGGGACCTGGACGGTGACCTGGACCTGGACGTGATCTACGGCATGCACCTGGGCGCCCAGATCGATCTGCATGTGCTGCGCAATGAGCGGTCGCTCGGGCTGCAGCCGGTCTCAGTGAGTCGCTGGAGGGCTGAGACGTTCCGGATGCAGGTCGGCGACCTTGAGGGTGATGGCCGCAGCGAGCTGTTCGTGCGCGACCCTGGCACGGAACGCATCCTGTGCCTGCGATTGGCCGGCGACGACCTCGTTCTGTCGGCGACGGTCTCACGAGCGGTTGTCCGCTGGCAGGCCGTGGATCTGGATGGCGACCGCGACTCCGACCTGGTGCTGACGTCCGCCACCGGTTACTTCCAGGCCGGTGCGTGGCTGCGCAACGACGGGGGGCGGTTCGTGGATTGGGCACCGACCTCCTCGGTGATCTCGGAACCCCAACCGTTGGTGCTGGCGGTGGACCTCGATGGTGACGGCGTCCGCGACGTGGTCACCCGGCGAGCCGCCTGGCTGCGGGACGGAGACAGGTATCTGCTCGCGGCAGGCGTCAGTCGGACCGCCATCCAGGCGCCCAGCGCTGCGCAGGCCGACTTCGACGGTGACGGCCGTCGGGACCTGCTGACCTGCGACAGCTTCGGGGTCGTTCGATTACTGCGCAACGACGCGGTCGACGGCTTCACCGAGTGGGCGAAGTGGTTCACGAGTGCCGAGAGGGTGGTGATCGCCGACCTGGATGGCGATGGTGACATGGATGCGGTCGCCGCCGGTACTGCATTGTGGGTGTTCCGCAACGTGGGGCCAGGCCGTTTCGTCGCGGATCCGCCGGTATACACAGGCTTGGCCCTCGTGATGGACGCTGCCGTCGGCGACCTGGATGGCGATGGACGACCGGACATCGCCCTGGCCGGTGGCGCTTCGGTGAGTCGGATCGTCCATGTGCTGGCCAACCGAGGGTCGGCCGGGTTCCAGATCCTCGACATGGGTCTGCCATTGCAGCAGGCGTATGGGCAGTCGATCGCAGTGGCGGACTTCGACCACGACGGTGACTCCGACCTGCTGGTCGGTGGCTACCCGGGGGGGTGCCTGCTTCTCAATCAGGGCACGGGTCGCCTCGTCCTCTCCGGCCTGCTGCCGTATTCCTGGAAGGCGCGGGCGGGCGATCTCGATGGCGACGGGCGCGTCGACGTGATGCTCGGGGATGGTTCGAGAGGATTGTTCTTCCGTAACACCGGAGGTGCCTTCGTGGACGAGACCGTACCCAGGTTCTCCGCATGGGCGCCGGAACCACGAGTGATCGCCGATGTCGATGGCGATGGACACCTGGACATCGTCTCGGACGCTTGGTCTCCCGCGATCTACTGGAATGACGGTTGCGGATACTTCCACCAGATCGACCCGTTCTGCAGCATCCAGCCTATCTGCTCCGGCAGCCTGACCTTCCTGGATCTGGACGACGATGGCGACCTGGATGTGAGCAGCATCACCACCGTGGCCTGGAATCAGAGCCGGCAGCTGCAGTCGAAGCAGATCCCGAGGCCGGGGGGGATCGTCCGTCTGGAGATCCGCGCGGATGACTTCGTCACGCCCTGGCTGGCGGCACCCTTCTTCGATGTCGTGGCCCTGCCTCCGCCGGGAATCGACATCCGCGGTTTCGGCGTGATGCGCCTCGATCCCCAGGGGGCGATCCTGCTCGCCTGCCTGTCCGTGCCAGTTCGCCGTACGGCGATCATCACCATCCCGGTGCCCGCCAACCCCGTCATCCGTGGCACCCCGGTGCATCTGCAGGCCCTGTTGCTGGGCCCGAGCTCTGCCAGGCTGTCGGGCCTGGTGAGTGAACGCATCCGATAGCGTGCGCGCCTGCTCAGAAGCGCACGGCGAGGCTGAACAGCAGGCCCGAGAAGTCGGTGTCGACGGCGCGGAAGACGTTGCCGAAGACCGTGTCGCTCTCGCTGACGTGCTGGTCGCGGTAGACCCAGCCCACCCCGAAGCGGGCCGGGCCGAGCTGCACGCGGGTGCCGAGCTCCACGCCCACCAGCACCGTGTCGGCGTCGCCGTCGAAGGTCGCCGGCTCGGTCTCGATCGAGGTGCCGCCGAAGCCGAGCGAACCGCGGCCGTACAGGCTCCACCGGTTGCGGCCCTCGCCCAGCAGGCGCACCTCGGGCTCCAGCTCGAAGCGGAAGCCGGCGCTGCCGTAGGACAGCTCCTGCTGGCCGGCGTCCTCGATCGAGTAGCCGTTCAGGAACAGGCCGAACCGCAGGGGCAGGCGGAAGGCGTCGTTGCCGGTGCGCACCCCGAGGAACAGGAACAGGTCGCCGGACCCCGTATCGGTGTCGCCGAAGCCGGCGTCGGCGAACAGATCCTCGTCGGCGCCGATGCCCTCGAACCGCAGGCCGCCGCCGATGCCCGAACGGCCCCAGGCCTCGGCGCCGAGCTGGACGAAGCCGGCGCTGGCGCTGCCGTCGAGCGCGCTGCCGGTCGTGCGGTGGCGGAAGGTGCCGCCGCCGAGGCCCAGTTCGACCAGCACGCTCAGCGCCGGCGCCGTCTCGGCGTCCAGGAGCGGCGTGGCGGTGGGCGATGGCTCCGGCGGCACGGCCTCGGGCTCGAGGCGCAGCACCGGGCCCAGGTGCGGCTGCTGGCCCTGCGGGCGCGGCGGTGCGGGCGGATCCTGGGCCGGCAGGGCGGCGGTGACGAGGAGCAGGGCGAGAGAGGGGAGCGCGGACCGGGAGAGTGGGCGCATGGGCGGGCGGGCAGGCTACCGGAAAAGGCGCGCAGAGCGCGCCCGGCCCGCCGCCGTTGCCCGCCGCGCGCCTACGCCGGGACGTAGAGCCCGGCGATCGGCTGGAACGGCGCCATCGCGTTGCGCGAGTCGACGACGCACTGGGCGTGCTCGGCGATGACCTTCCAGTCGACGATCTTGTGGTCGGTGACGATCAGCACGCAGTCGGCGGCCTTGACCTTCTCGGGCGTCAGCGCCACGCCGGTCATGTCGAACTCCTGGTACTTGCGCATGCCGCGGAAGTGCCGCACGTGCGGGTCGTGGAACTCGACGTCGGCGCCGCGATCGAACAGCAGCTTGATGATCTCGGCGGCCGGCGTCTCGCGCACGTCGTCGACGTCGGGCTTGTAGGCCAGCCCGATCACCAGCACCTTGCTGCCGCGCAGAGGCTTGCCCAGCTCGTTGAGGCCCTCGGCGGTCCTCTCGATCACGTAGTGCGGCATCGCGTGATTGACCTCGCCGGCCAGCTCGATGAACCGCGTGTTGTGGCCGAACTCCTTGGCCTTCCAGGTCAGGTAGAAGGGATCGATCGGGATGCAGTGCCCGCCGAGCCCCGGGCCCGGATAGAAGGCCTGGAAGCCGAACGGCTTGGTGGCGGCGGCCTGCACGACCTTCCAGATGTCGATGCCCATCGTGTGCAGCACCGGCTTCAGCTCGTTGACCAGCGCGATGTTGACGCAGCGGTAGATGTTCTCGAGCAGCTTGGCCGCCTCGGCGATCTCGGCGGTGTCCACCGGGATCACCTTCTTGATGGCGGCGCCG
>CAZMGG010000138.1:0-14331 GCA_964565715.1 uncultured candidatus Brocadiaceae bacterium
CTACTCGAACCCGGCCAACATGGACTGGCCGCACCACCTCGAGCAGTCCCTGCGCGCCCACAACATCTCCGAGAAGGACAAGCACTACGTGGTGGCGGCGCGGCCGAATCCGGACGGCTCCGCCGGCGAGCCCGAGGTCATCATCGTCGACGAGTTCACCGGCCGCCTGATGGCGGGGCGGCGCTGGAGCGACGGCCTGCACCAGGCGGTGGAGGCGAAGGAGGGCCTGAAGCCGCGCGACGAGAACCGCACGCTCGCCACCATCACGATCCAGAACTACTTCCGCATGTTCGACAAGCTGGCGGGCATGACCGGCACCGCCATGACCGAGGCGGCCGAGTTCAGCAAGATCTACGACCTCGACGTCGTCGCCATCCCGACCAACCGGCCGATGGTGCGCATCGACTCCAACGACCAGATCTACCTGGACGACGGCAGCAAGCTGAAGGCGATCGCCGAGGAGATCCGCGTCCACCACGAGAAGGGCCGGCCGATCCTGATCGGCACCACCTCGATCGCCAAGTCCGAGCGCCTGTCCGCCGAGCTGACCCGGAACGGGCTGAAGCACAACGTGCTGAACGCCAAGCAGCACGAGCGCGAGGCCGAGATCGTGGTGCAGGCGGGCCGCAAGGGCGCGCTCACCGTGGCCACCAACATGGCCGGCCGCGGCACCGACATCGTGCTGGGCGGCAATCCCGAGGCGCTGTGGCGCGCCGAGCTTGCGACCCGCAAGCTGGCCGAGGACGGCGCCGAGGCCAAGGCGCTGCTGGCGGAGATCCGCAGCCGCTGCGAGCGCGAGAAGCAGGAGATCAAGGAGCTCGGCGGCCTCTACGTGCTGGCCACCGAGCGCCACGAGGCGCGGCGCATCGACAACCAGCTGCGCGGCCGCTGCGGCCGCCAGGGCGACACCGGCGAGAGCAAGTTCTTCCTGTCGTTCGACGACGACCTGATGAAGATCTTCGCCCGCGACTGGGTGAAGGTGATGATGGAGAAGATGGGGCTGAAGGCCGGCGAGGTCATCGACAGCCCGATGGTCAGCCGTGGCATCGCCAAGGCGCAGAAGAAGGTCGAGGCGCGCAACTTCGACATCCGCAAGCACCTCCTCGAGTACGACGAGGTGATGGACAAGCAGCGCAAGTTCGTCTACTCGCAGCGGCAGGAAGCGCTGGAGAAGAAGGGCCTGCGCGACAAGGTGCTGGGCATGTTCGAGTCGGTGCTGGACCCGCTGATCGAGCGCTACGCCGGCGACAAGGACAAGCCGATCGACCACGCCGAGATCCGCAAGTGGCTGGTCCACAAGGCCGGCGCCGAGCTCGACCTCGACGGGCTGGAGGCGGTCGGTCGCGAGGACCTGTTCGGCTGGGTCATGGAGCGGATCGAGAAGCTGCACGACCAGCGCGCCGAGCACTACGGACCGGACTGGGAGCGGCTGATGCAGTTCCTGCTGCTCGACACCATCGACAACAAGTGGAAGGACCACCTGCTGGCGATGGAGGTGCTCAAGTCCGGCATCGGCCTGCGCGGCTACGCGCAGATCGATCCGAAGAACGAGTACAAGAAGGAGGGCTACGAGAAGTTCGAGCTGCTGAAGGACGCGATCGCCAACCAGGTCACCGACATGATCTACAAGGTGGAGTTCCGGCAGCCGCAGATGGCGGCGCCGCCGCAGCCGGCGCAGCCGCGGCGGCCGGCCGGCCCGCCGCCGCAGCAGATGGACGCCGCCACCGCCCAGGCGATGGTCGAGGCGATGATCGCCGCCGGCCAGGTGCCGAAGGAGATCCTCGATGCGGTGGCCAAGGGCGGCAAGGTGAGCGTGCGGCCGCAGATCGGTCCGGACGGGCGGCCGCGGATGCAGGTGCAGATCGTGCCGCCCGAGGGCAGCACCGCGCCGGCCGCGGCGGACGCAGCGCCTGCCGGCACGGATGCGCCAGCGAGCGAAACGGCCGCCCCGGCGGACGCCGCCGCCGGGCTGCCGCCGGCCCCGGCGCCGACGCCGGCCACCGCGCCGTCGCCGACCAAGGCGCCGGCGCCGGTGCCGAGCGGCGGCCCGCGGCCGGGCCGCAACGATCCGTGTCCGTGCGGCTCGGGCGTCAAGTACAAGAAGTGCTGTCACCCGGCGTTCGGCTAGTGGCCGACGCCGCGGTGCCGCCGGGCCCGGCCCGCCGCAGCGGGCTGCGCGGCCTGCTGACGATGGCCAGCTACCAGCTGCTGTTCCTGGTGGGGGCGGTGGGCTACGCGCCGATCCTGGCCTGGCGGCTCTGCTTCGACCGGCGCTACCGCGCCGGCTTCCGCCAGCGCACCGGCCGCATCGCGTTCGCCGGCGACGGCCGGCCCGTGGTCTGGATCCACGGCGTGTCGGTGGGCGAGATCAAGGCCGCCGGCCAGATCATCGCCGCCCTGCGCCGGCAGCGGCCGGACCTGCAGCTGGTGCTGTCGTCGACCACGCCGAACGGCCACCGCGTCGCCAGCCAGGACCACCCGGACCTGGCGGTGATCTTCTATCCGCTCGACTTCGGCCCGTTCCCCGGCCGCGCCCTCGACCGCGTGCGCCCGCGCTGCGTGCTGCTGATGGAACTGGAGATCTGGCCGAACTTCCTGCAGGCGGCGCAGCGGCGCGGCATCCCGGTGGCGGTGATCAACGGCCGCATCTCCGAGCGCTCGTTCCGCGGCTACCGCCGGCTGCGCGGCCTGCTGCCGCAGCTCGACCTGATCCGGATGTACTGTGTGCAGGACGGCATCTACCAGACGCGGCTGCTCGACCTCGGCGTCGACGTGGCGCGGGTGCGGGTGACCGGCAACATGAAGTACGACAGCGTGCTGCTGGGGCCCGGGCCGGCGGAGGGCGGGCCGCTGCGGAACTGGCTGGCGCCGGACGGCCGGCTGGTGCTGGTGGTCGGCTCCAGCCATGGCGACGAGGACCTCTGGCTCTGGCTGGCGGCGCGCGAGGCCACCGCCGGGCTGCCCCTGCCGGTGCGGGTGGTGGTGGTGCCGCGCCATCCGGAACGCTCGGCCTCGGTCTGCGACGCGCTGCGTTCGGCCGGCGCCGAGCCGGTCCGCTGGAGCACGCTGGGCGAGAGCCGGCCGGCCCTGGCCGACGCCGCGGTGCTGGTGGTGGACACCATCGGCCAGCTGCAGCGGTTCTATGGCGCCTGCGACGTGGCCTTCGTCGGCGGCAGTCTGGTGCCGCACGGCGGCCAGAACATGCTGGAGCCGGCGGCGCAGGGGCGGGCCGTGGTGTTCGGGCCCCACGTCGCCAACTTCCGCACCGACGTCGATCTGCTGCTGCACGCCGGCGCGGCGGTGCAGGTCGCCGACCGCAGGGCCCTGGCAGCGACGCTGGCGGAACTGTTCCGTCGGCCGGATCGGCGCGCCGACCTGGGCGCCCGGGCCCGCGAGGTCATCGCCGCCAACCGGGGCGCCACCGGGCGCACCCTGGATCTGGTGGCTTCGCTGCTGGGTTAGGGATCGCGGCTAGGTGGCCATGGCTGCCAGCAGCAGCAGCATGACCAGGGCGACGATGGTCAGGGCGACGGAGGTTCGCCCGAGGTGGTGGGTGGCGGCTCGCATCTCTTGCGGTGGGGTGGTGGAAAGGAGGCCGGTGGTGACGGCCGACGGCGCGCTGTAGTCCCGGCAGTCGGCGCGGTTGCAGGCGCAAGGACGCGGCCTCCGCCCCGGCGGCCCTCGCACCGCCTTTTCCGGTGCTTTTCCAGGCCCGCTGGCTAGATTCTGCGCCCTCGCCTGACGGCCCGACGCCTCAGGCTTGGTTACTCAGCGACGCAAATCAGAGCCCGTCCACCCCCCGGACGCAAGACCCGAGAGCACGAAGATGGCGAAGGAACCCCGGCTGTTCACCAGTGAGTCGGTCAGTGAAGGACACCCGGACAAGGTCTGCGACCAGATCTCCGACGCGGTGCTGGATGCGATCCTGGCCCAGGATCCCGAGTCGCGGGTGGCCTGCGAGACGATGACCTCGCGTGGGCTGGTGGTGGTGAGCGGCGAGATCACCACCAAGGCCCGGATCGACTTCCAGGAGCTGATCCGCGGCGTGATCCGCGACATCGGCTACCAGGACCCGACCATCGGCTTCGACCACGACTCCTGCGCGGTGCTCACCGCCATCGGCCAGCAGTCGCCGGACATCGCGCTGGGCGTCGACGCGGCGACCAGCCAGGACAAGGAACAGGGCGCCGGCGACCAGGGCATGATGTTCGGCTTCGCCTGCCGCGAGACCGATGCGCTGATGCCGTTCCCGATCCACTACAGCCATCGCATCCTGGAGGCCCTGGCGGCGGCGCGGAAGAGCGGCCGCTTCAAGTTCCTGCGCCCGGACGCCAAGAGCCAGCTGTCGGTGGCCTACGACGACCAGCAGCGGCCGCTGCGCGTCGACACCGTGGTGATCAGCCACCAGCACAACCCGAGCGTCGCCAACGACGAACTGCACGCCGCGCTGAAGACCGTGGCGCTGGAGGTGCTGCCGAAGGAGATGGTCGACGGCAAGACCCGTTGGTTCCTCAACCCGACGGGCCGCTTCGTCGAGGGCGGGCCCAAGGCCGACGCCGGCCTGACCGGCCGCAAGATCATCGTCGACACCTACGGCGGCATGGGCCGCCACGGCGGCGGCGCCTTCTCCGGCAAGGACCCCAGCAAGGTGGATCGCTCGGCGGCCTACGCGGCGCGCTGGGTGGCCAAGAACGTGGTGGCCGCCGGCCTCGCCGACCGCTGCGAGGTGCAGGTGGCGTATGCCATCGGCGTCGCCCAGCCGGTCAGCATCCGCTGCGACACCTTCGGCACCGGCACGCAGGACGAGCACGCCATCACCGCGGCGATCCGCAAGGTCTTCGACCTGCGGCCGGCGGCGATCATCAAGGCGCTGGACCTGAAGCGGCCGATCTACCGGAAGACGGCGGCCTACGGCCACTTCGGCCGGATGGGGCCGGAGTTCCCCTGGGAGAGCACCAGCCGGGTGGAGCAGCTCAAGGCGGCGTTCTAGCCGCCCCCGCCGCGTTTCGCCCGCCCGCCCTGGCCGCGCAAAAAACCGGTTTCATCGCCGGCGCGAACGACTATGCCTTAGGTCGTTGACCGGAGGCAAACCGCGATGACTCAACCGGAACCGCAGTTCGAGGTCCTGTTCTGCGATCTGTGCTCCTCCTCGGTGCCGATCCAGGATCTGGAGCAGGGCAAGGCCACGCGGCAGGCCGGCAAGCTGATCGGTGGCTGCTGCCTGTCGGTGCTGCGCGGGCAGCCGGCGCCGGCGGCTCCGGCGGCGACCGCGAGCCCGACCCCGGCCGCCGCCGGCGACGGTCGGTGGCTGCCGGTGGCCTTCCTGGTGCTGGTCGGCATCGCCGCGGCGACGATCTTCCTCGAGTCGCGGATGGGCGAGGAGGTCGGCCTCCTGCGCGACGAACTGGTCGGTCTCCGGCAGGCGACCGGCCGCCAGGACGAGGCCCTGCGCACCCTGAGCGAGTCGCTGGACACCGCCGCCACCCGCGATCAGGTCGCCACGGTGGTCGACCGGATCGAGGCCGGCGAGAAGGCGCTGCAGCAGCTCCAGGCCGGCAGCCAGACCGCCGCCGAACGACAGCTCGCCGAGGCCGGCGACCTGCGCCGCAAGCTCGACGAACTGGGGCGCGCCCAGCCCGACTACCGGCCGCTGTTCGACAGCCTGCAGCAGCAGCTCCGGCAGCAGGCGGTGGATCTGGCCGAACTGCGGGCCCTGCCGCGGGCCGTGGCCGAGCCGCGGCCGGCGGTGGCCACGCCGCCGGTGCCGGTGACGCCGGCCCCCGAGGGCCTGCCGCCGGCGCTGGCCCATCAGGTGCAGCGCCTGGCCGATCCCGACCCGGCGACGCGCTTCGAGGCCGTCGACGAACTGCTGCGCAGCAAGGATCCGGGCGTCCGTGAGCACCTGCTGCCGCTGACCAAGGACGCCGACACCTTCGTCCGCCGGCTGGTGGTCGAGGGGCTGGGCGCCTTCCGCCACGCCTCCTGCGTCGAGGCCCTGCTGACCTCGCTGGCCGATCCCGAGGAGATCGTCCGCGACACCGCCTGGCGTTCGCTCAAGGACCTGACCGGCCAGAAGCTGCCGTTCGAGGCCACCGCCAGCCGCGACGCCCGGGCCCGGGCCCAGGCGAAGTGGGTCGAGTGGTGGGAGAAGAATCGCGGCAGCTTCGGCGCCTGAGCCGGCCCGCGCCTGCTCCTGGCGTTTCCGCCCCGGCGCGTTACAACCTTCCGCCCGCCGCAGCCGGCTGATCCCTCCGGCCGGCGTCGAACCCACGGATGGCCTGGCACAACCGCACCAAGATCGTCGCCACCCTCGGCCCCGCCTCGAACAGCGAGGCCATGATCACCGAACTGGTCAAGGCCGGCGCCGACGTGTTCCGGCTCAACTGCGCCCACAGCGATCATGCCACGCTCATCACCGTGATCCGCCGCGTCCGGCGGGTGGCGCGCAAGCAGAAGCGCTCGATCGGCATCCTGGCCGACCTGCAGGGCCCGAAGATCCGCGTCGGCCGCTTCAAGAACGCCGAGCCGATCTTCCTGAAGCGCGGCGCCGAGCTGATCATCGACTGCACGCCCGGGGTCGAGGGCGAGCCCAACGGCGGCAGCCACATCCGCATCGGCACGATCTACCGCGACCTGTGCAAGGACGTGAAGCAGGGCGAGCGCATCCTGCTGGACGACGGCCTGATCGAGCTGAAGACCCTGCGCGTGGCCGGCGACGAGATCCACACCCGGGTGGTGCACGGCGGCATGCTGCACCAGTTCAAGGGCATCAACCTGCCGGGCAGCAACGTCACCACCAGCTGCCTGTCGCGCAAGGATCTGGCCGACCTGCGCTGCGTGCTGGAGCATGGCGTCGACTTCGTCGCGCTGTCGTTCGTGCGCTCGCCCGAGGACGTCGAGACCCTGCGCCGGCACATCCGCAAGGCCGGCGCCGACGCCAGCATCATCGCCAAGATCGAGCGGCCCGAGGCGGTGAAGCGGCTGCCGGCGATCCTGGCGGTGGCCGACGGGCTGATGGTGGCCCGCGGCGACATGGGCGTCGAGATGGGGCCCGAGGCGGTGCCGCCGGTGCAGAAGCGCATCATCGCCCTGTGCAACCAGGCCCGGAAGCCGGTCATCACCGCCACCCAGATGCTGGAGTCGATGGTGGTGAACCCGCGGCCGACGCGCGCCGAGGCCTCCGACGTCGCCAACGCGATCTACGACGGCACCTCGGCGGTGATGCTGTCGGCGGAGACCGCCACCGGCAAGCACCCGGTGCGCAGCGTCAAGATCATGGAGCGGATCATCCGCAGCGCCGAACGCGAGGTGTACGCGGAGTTCCTGCAGCGGCGACGCCGCGAGACCACCGGGGTCGGCGTGACGATGGCCACGGTGCGGGCCGGCGCCTATGCCGCCTACGAGGCCGACGCCCGGCTGATCGTGGTCTACACCGAGAGCGGCACCACCGCGCAACTGCTGGCCGGCGAGCGGCCGCCGACCCACGTGATCGCCTTCACCCCGTTCTGGCGCACGGTGCAGCGGCTGTCGCTCACCTGGGGCATCACCGCCCGCAAGATCCCGCCGGGCCGGACCAGCCATGAGCTGGTCCTGGCCGGCGACCGCCACCTGCGGGCCGAGGGCCTGGTCAAGGCCGGCGACCGGATCGTGGTGATCGCCGGCACGGTCCGGCAGTCGGGCCTGACCAACTCGATGAGCATCCGCGAGCTGTGAGGCCGGCGGGGGGTGGGGGAGGTGCTGCCGCCCGCGGGAGACCCGATTTCCGGCGTTGACAGCCATGGGGGCCTCGCTACCATTCCCCGCCCTTCCTGTCCGCCGGACCCCGCCCTGGGGTGGCCGGTGGCAACCGTACGGTTCCAAGGCATGACCAAGACGACTTTTGCGACCCACGAGGACCGCCAGGCGGCGATGGCCCAGTGGCGCGTGGTGGACGCGTCGAGCCAGACCCTCGGCCGGCTCGCCACCGAGATCGCCACGATCCTGATGGGCAAGCACAAGCCCAACTACACGCCGCACATCCTGGTGGGCGAGGGCGTGATCGTGATCAACGCCGCCCAGGTCAAGGTCACCGGCAACAAGGCCGAGACCCGCACCTACACCTGGTGGACCGGCTGGAACGGCGGCCTGCGCGAGGCCAGCCTGGCCGACTACCGGCAGAACGCCCCGGAGGAGCTGATCAAGCTCGCCGTGCGCCGCATGCTGCCGAAGAACCGCCTGGGCCGGGACATGATCTCCCGCCTGAAGGTCTACCGCGACGCCGACCATCCGCACGTGGCGCAGAAGCCCGCCGCGTGGGACCCGAAGTCCTGACCTGACCCGCAGACCAGCCAGAACAGCCAGACCAGCCAAACCCGCAGCACCTCGACGGAGCAATCCCCTTGGCAGTGAACAATCCCTACGTGTGGGGCACCGGCCGCCGCAAGACGTCGACCGCCCGCGTCCGCATCAAGGCCGGCACCGGCAAGTTCGAGATCAATGGCAAGCCGAGCAACGAGTTCTTCGTCACGCCGGACAGCCGCCGCCAGGCGGAGCTGCCGCTGACGGTGACCGAGACCCGCAACAGCTACGACATCTGGGTCAACGTCGAGGGCGGCGGCACCACCGGCCAGGCCGGCGCCGTGAGCCTCGGCGTCGCCCGCGCGCTGCTGCAGGAGAACCCGAACTTCGACAAGCTGCTGCGCGAGCACGGTCTGCTGACCCGCGACGCCCGCGAGGTCGAGCGCAAGAAGTACGGCCTGCACAAGGCCCGCCGCGCGACCCAGTTCAGCAAGCGCTAGCGCCCGGCGGCCGCAGTCCGGCCCTGGCCCACGCCCGGCCGCGCCCAGTGCTTGGGTGCGGCCGGCGCTGCTTCTAGACTCCCCCCGGCGCACGATGGCTGGCCACTCACACTCCTCCAACATCAAGTTCCGCAAGGACCGGGTCGACGCCAAGCGCGCCCGGCTGTTCGCGCGGCTGGCCCGGATGATCACCGTGGCGGCGCGGATGGGCGGCGGCAGCCCGGATGCCAATCCCCGCCTGCGGCTGGCGATCGACAAGGCGCGGGTCGTGTCGATGCCGAAGGACGGCATCGAGCGGGCGATCCGCAAGGGCACCGGCGAGGGCACGCTGGGCGACTTCGAGGAGGTGCTCTACGAGGGCTACGGGCCCGGCGGCGTGGCGGTGCTGCTGGAGATCCTCACCGACAACCGCAACCGTACCGCGCCGGAGATCCGCAAGATCTTCGATCGGGTGGGCGGCAGCCTCGGCGCCAGCGGTTCGGTGGCCTGGATCTTCGACCGCCGCGGCGTGTTCGCCGTCGATCCCGCCGGCGGGCTCAGCGAGGAGCAGCTCACCGCCATCGCGCTGGAGGCCGGCGCCGACGACCTGGTGCGGGTCGGCGGAGCCTTCCAGATCCACTGCGCGCCAGGCGCATTCAGCGACGTGCGCGATGCCCTGGAACGGGCGGCGGTGCCGCTCAGCGGCGGCGAGATCGCGCAGATCCCGAGCCAGCGGGTGCCGATCGACGACATCGGGCTGGCCCGCAAGGTGATGGCGGCGCTCGAGACGCTCGACGAACACGACGACGTGCAGGGCGTGCACAGCAACGAGGAGTTCTCCGACGCGGTGGTGGCGCAACTGGAGGCGGACTGATGGTGCAGCAGAAGGATCAGGAGCGGCGCATCTGCTTCCTCGGCGGGACCGCGGCGATCAGGGCCGCGCTGACGGCGGCGCTCGGCCCGCTGCGCGACGGACTGCCGCCGGA
The DNA here is from genome assembly GCA_964565715.1 of uncultured candidatus Brocadiaceae bacterium. Taxonomy (GTDB): domain Bacteria; phylum Planctomycetota; class UBA1135; order UBA1135; family UBA2386; genus CAZMGG01. The sequence continues at coordinate 9,743 of CAZMGG010000138.1, forward strand.
TCCCGGCCCGGGCGACCTGGTGGTGCTCGAGGCCGGCGCTGGCCCGCAGCACTTCGGCGGCGAGCTGGGCGGCAACGCCTTCTCGGCCTGCCGCCGGCTCAAGGAACGCCGCGGCGTCGCCGTGCACGTGGTGGTGGCGGCGGACGATCCGTACGGCGCCGGCATCGCCCGTTTCTGCCTCGCCGACGGCCACCTGCCGTGGGATCCGCGGACCGGCCTGCAGGGCCTCGACGATCTGGCGCCGGCGGCGTCGCGACGGCCGCGGCGGTCGGTGGACGACCTGCTGCGCAAGGTCGAGTCGGCGATGGCCGAGGACGGCGGCCGCGCCCGGTCGGCGTTGCAGCGGCTGCTGCACTGGGAGCGGCAGGACACCCTGCTGCACCGGCTGCAGGATCCGGAGACCGGCCTGTTCGACGGACCCTACGCCAGCCTGAAGCTCGACGAGGAGTTCAAGCGGGCCCAGCGCATGCACCTGCCGCTGTCGCTGGTCCTGCTCGACATCGGCGTCGCCGAGGATCGTCTGCCCGCCGCCGGTCCGGACCGCCGGCAGCTCCTGGCGGAGGTCGCCTCCGTGTTCCTCAATGAGTGCCGCGACATCGACGTGCTGTCCCGCTTCACCGAGACGACGTTCCTGTTCCTGCTGCCCGGCACCGGCCCCGACGGTGCGGCGATCCTGACGCGCCGGATGATCGCCGCCCTCCGCGACCGCGAGTTCGTCGAAGGCGTCGGGCTCTCGCCCTGCGCGGGGCTGGCGGCGGTGCCCGCCACCGGCATCCCCGACCGTCGCGGCTTCGTGGCGGTGGCCGAGGCATGCCTGGAACGGGCGCGGCAGGGGGCCGGGGATGGCGGTCTCTGCCTGAGTTGGGAATAGTCCGGGCCGGGGCCGAATCCGGGCCCGCGCCCTTCCGGCGCCCGACGCGATGTTCGAGCGGTTCATCATCCTGACCAAGGCCCGGCGTGCCCTGCAGAGCGGGCGTCACGCCGACGCCCTGCGGCACGCCGATGCGCCGGCCGTGCGGCAGGATCGCCGCGCCGAGTCGCTCCGCGCCGCCGCGCTGCGGGGCATGCTCGACCGAGCCCGGCGGCGGGCGGACGCTGGCGACCTCAGCGGGGCGATGGCGGATGCGAAGCTGGTGCTGGCCCACGCCGCCGATCACATGGACGCCCGCGACCTGCTGACCGACGTGCAGCGGCGCTCGGCCGAGGCGGGGGAGGCGGCGAAGGCCGTCGGCTCACGGCTGGCCGAGGCGCGGGCCCTGGTCGGCCGCGGCCGGCTGGCGGAAGCCCTGGCCAGGGCCGGGACCGAGCCGGCCATCGCCGCCCTGGTGGCCGAACGCCGGCAGCAGGCCGAGGCCTGCGGCGGCGCGGCCCTGGCCGCCCTGCGGGCCGGGGACGCCGACTCCGCCCTGCGCGAACTGGCGGCCGCGGACACGATCGATCACGGCTTCGCCGCGCGGTGGCAGCACGCCCGCGCCTTCGACGAGGCGTTGGGCCGCGACCTCGGCGAACGCCTGCGGCAGGCGCTGGCGGACGGGGATCTGGATCTGGCCGTGGCCCACTGGCGGCGCCGGATCCAGGCCCGCCCGGATGTGGCGGCGACCCCGGACGCGGGCCGCGCCGTCCAGGCCCTGGTCGAGGCCCTGACCGCCGACCTCCGTCGTGCGGCGGTCGCCGGCGGCGAGACGGTCGACGCTGCGGTGCACCGCGTCCTGCTGGTGCAACCCGTGCCGGCCGGCGCCGCGTGGCAGGAACTGGCCGCCGCCGCGGCGGATCTGCGGCGGGTGGCCGAGCACCGCCGGCGCGGCGAGGCCGCGGCGCTCGCCGACGGCCTGCGGCAGGTCGCCGACCGGCTGGGCGTGCCCGAACTGCGCCGGGAGGCGGCAAGCCAGGCCGAGGCCGCGGCCGCTGTCGATGCCCGGCTCGCGGCCGCCCGCGTCGCCAGCGCCGCCGGCGACCTGGCGAAGGCCCGGGCCGAACTGGTGGCCGTGCTCGAGCGGTGGCCGCTGCACGAACAGGCCCGCGCCGAGTTGGCGTTGATCGATCAGGGGGCCCGCGACCGTGCCGACCGGCTCGCCGCGGCCCGGGCCAGGGCCCAGGAGGGCCGGCTGCAGGATGCCTGCGCCCAGGCCCTGGCCCTGGCGGTGGCCGGCCCGGCCGGGGACGAGGCCAGGTTGCTGGTGGTGGAGGTGCGGGCGCGCATGGATCTCGTGCAGAAGGGGCTCGATCAGGTCAAGGCGGCCCTGCACGGCCGGGACGGCGGCAGCGCCGAGGGCGTCCGCCACTGCCAGGCTCGCCTGCAGGAATTGGCGAAGGTGCAGACCGACCACCCGGAGGTGCAGCGTCTGCTGACCGCCCTGGGCGCCGAACTCGACTACCGGACGGCGATCGACGAGGTCGGCCGTCAGCTGGCCGAGGCGGCGTTGCCCGCCGCCGCCGCCGGCTTCGCCGACCTGCTGGAGCAGCGCGGCGGCCTGTGGGCGCCGGCCCGGGTCGATGCCCGGCTGCAGGCCCAGGGCGAGGATCTCCTGCGCGGCGCCGAGGCGGCGCTCGCCGCCGGCCGTCTGGACGATCTCGCGACCGTGCTGGGCCCGCTGTCGCATCCGGCGCTGGCGGCCACCGGCCTCGGGCCGCGGGCCGCCGCGGTGGCGGGCCGCGCCGACGAACGGCGGCGGCAGGCGGAGGCCAGGGCGGCCGCCGCACGCGAGGCCCTGGCGGCCCGCGACCTCGACCGCGGCGCCAGCCTGCTGGCCGAGGCCCGCCAGCTGTGGGCCGGGGTGCCCGACGGCCGCCGCGTCCAGGACGACCTGGTCGCGCTCCGGCGGCAGGAGGCCGCCCTGGCCCGGGTCGAGGCCCTGGCCGGCGAGAAGGACTTCGCCGGCGCCCACCACCACCTCAACGACCTGCCGCCGACGCCGGCCCTGCTGCGGACCCGCATCTTCGACCTCAAGCAGGAACTGGCCCGGGCGCAGGGCCTCGAGGGACCGTTCCTGCTGCGGGTGGACGAGGGCGGCGAGTTCCTGGTGCTGCGCGGCGAGGTGATCACGATCGGCAACGTCCGCGACGGCACCACCGACCTGCCGATCCTGGCCAGCATCGCCGGCCGGCACGCCCGCATCGAGCGGAAGATGTCGTTCCACGGCGGCCTGGTGGACACGGTGTTCGCCCAGGAGGGGGAGGTCCGGCTCGGCGGCGCGGCGGTGCCCGAACACCGCCTGCGGGCGGGGGATCGCATCCATCTCGGCCGCAGCCTGTCGCTGACCTACCAGGTCCCGTCGAGCCGGTCGCTGACCGCCTGCCTGACGCTCGGCGGCGGCTTCCAGGTCGCCGGCACCGACCGCATCCTGCTGCTGAAGGACCGGGGCCGGGACGGACGCATCCTGCTCGGGGCCGGCAAGGACGCCCACGTGCGCCTGCCCAACGCCACCGGCGAGATCGAGGTCTTCGCCCACAAGACCGGGCAGATCCGGGTGCGCAGCAGCAGCCCGGGCACCATCGACGGCCGGCCCTTCTCCGGCGAACACCCGGTGGATCCGGGGGCGGTGGTCTGCGCCGCCGGGATCTCGTTCGTGCTGATGCCCTGGCACCGGCCGCGCTGAGCGCGCCCCTTCTTCCGAATATCCCGGCGCCGGCACGCATGGGGCCCCGTTCCCCCAGGAGGCAACCATGCTGGCGACCCTGCTCACGATCGGAATGCTCGCCCAAGGCCCGCAGGCCGGCGGCACCCCGCCCCCGGTGGCGAATGCCCTGGCCCTCGAGGTGCGCGGCCAGGCCGAACTCGACCAGGCTGCGGCCTTCTCGTCGGCCCGGCTCGCCGCCGAGGAACACTTCCAGACCGCCTGGGCCGACCGCGCCGACCGCCTGGCCCGGGCCCAGCAGCCGTTCTGGCTGCCCGACTTCCTGGTGGCCGAGACGGTGCGCCGCAGCCTGCGCGACTGGGACGCGGCGGCCGCCTTCCGCATCGTCGACCGCGCCGACAAGGTGCGCGAGCACGAGTTCGGGCGCAGCTTCCAGACCACGCTGTGGGTGGCCGAGGACGCCCGGGCGCGCCAGGCGCAGGAGAACCGGCTGCGCCACCGCCTGCGTTCGGCCGAACGCGACCTGGTGACGAAGCTCGGCGCCACCGCCGGCCTGTGGGGCCTGCTGGCCTTCCTCGGCTTCTGGATCGATCGCCTGTCGCGCGGCTACATGACCGGCCGCCTGCTGCTGCTCGGCACGGCGCTCGGCTGCGCGGTGCCGACGGTCCTCTTCCTCCTGTAGGCTGTCCCGGAGTCCGCCCATGGCTGCCGCCCCGCAGATCCAGCCCTCGCCCGAGCCCAGCGGTCGCATCGACTGGGAGGCCTTCTACCGCGGCTACCGCAAGCCCGGCTACGTGCCCGGCTTCGAGATCGTCACCAAGCTCGGCGGCGGCGTGTTCGGCCTGGTGTTCAAGGCCCGCAAGGAGTCGATCGGCAAGGACTACGCCATCAAGTTCCTGAAGGTCGACGACGAGCCGGTGCGCGACGCGGTGGCCCGCGAACTGGAGTCGGTGCGGCTGTTCGCGCAGATCGACCACCCCAACCTCGTCTCCATCGAGGACAAGGGCGAGGTCG
>CAZMGG010000139.1:0-14327 GCA_964565715.1 uncultured candidatus Brocadiaceae bacterium
ACACCGTGCGGCAGGTCTTCGAGAACGAGCTGATCCGCTCCGACAGCTTCGCCACCTCCAGCGAGAGCCCGTGGCTCGGCCTGCGCCTGCAGCCGGCCGAACGCAGCCTGCAGGTGGCGGCGGTCTATCCCGGCGGCCCGGCGGACAACGCCGGCGTGCAGCAGGGCGACGAGCTGGTGGCGATCGGCGGCAACGCGGTGCAGACCGAGCTGGACTACGCCCGCCGGGTGCTGACCGCCCATCCCGGCCAGCCGTTGCCGCTGCGGGTGCGGCGCGCGGGCGCCGTGCGCGAGCTGGTCGTGCGACCGGCCACCCGGCTGGCGTTCGCGCTCGGCTCGCTGGGCGGCTTCGCGGTCGACGAGGTCACCGCCGACCAGGACCCCGACCTGGTGCGCCGCACGACGCTGGCGTTCTACCAGGGCACGCCCTACCGCCGCGTGCCGAGCCTGCCGGTGGCGCTGCGGGTGGCCAGCACCGTCCCCGAGGGGCCGGCGGCCAACCTCGGCCTGCAACCCGGCGACGTGATCGTCTCGGTGGTGGTCGAGGATCCCCGCTTCGGCGGCGCCCGCGACCTGCGCCTGGACTCCGCCCGCGACCTCGCGGCGGTGCTGGCGCAACGGCAGGGCGAGACCGTGAAGCTGGTGGTGCTGCGCGGCCGCGAGGAACTGGTCGGCCTGCTGGCCGTGCGGCGCGGCGCGCCCGACTACCGCTGACCCCTGCGGTCCGCCGCACGCGAGCGGCGCGATTTTTCGGCGAGTTCGCCGTGCGCCCCGGCCACGGCCGGTCCTTCCGAAGGCGACCCCGGGATCCCCCCCTGCGCCGGGGTCGCTCCTTCGACCCAAGGACCCACCATGCGCCACGCGCTCTTCTGTTCGCTCCTGGTGATCGCCCCCATGGCGCTCGCCCAGACCCCCGACCACCTGGTCGGCATCACCCGCACGACGCCGCTGCTGCTCCACCTGGACCACTGGAACTGCACGCCGCTCATGCGCTGCCTCGTGCCCGGCATGCCGCCGGTGCTGCCGCTGCCCAACGCCGGCGGCACCGCCTGGGACTCCGCCCGCTCGGCGGCCTGGGTCAGCAACGGCGCCCTGATCGCCCTGATCGACGATCAGTGCACCGTGCTGTGCCCGCCGCAGCCGATCCCGATGCCGGTGGTGAACCCGGTGATCACCGGGCTCGACCTGGCCGAGGGCATGGGCCAGCTCTGGATGACCGACGGCCTCAACAACGTCTACCGCCTGCGCCCGACCTGCCCGCCCACCGTCCTGCAGGTCTGCCCCACCGGTCTGCCGGTGGCGCCGAACGCCTCGCTCACCGGCGTCGCCGTCGACGAACGCAACCAGATCGTGTTCTACACCTACAGCGACTTCGGCACCGGCCAGAGCCGCATCCTGGCGGCGCCGGTGGCCGCGCCCTGCCAGATCTTCTGGTCACATCCGGTGCCGCAGTGCGCGGCCGGCCTGCTCGGCCCGTTGACCGGCTGCGCCGTCGACTGGTGCCGCGAGGTGCTCTACGTGACCGACGGCCAGAACACCCAGGCCATCGCCTACGACTACCTGCTGGGGCCGCCGACGGTGGTGATCCTCAACACCAACTGCTGCTTCCTGCAGCCGCCGCTGCCCGATCCGCTGATCGGCCTCGCGGTGCGGCCCGGCCGCGCCACGTCGCACGGCCAGGCGTGCAGCAACGGCGCCTGCGCCAACTGTCCGATGCGCCACAGCCTGGCCAACGACCCCAACCTGGGCAACGCCGCGTTCCGGCTCGAACTGGACGGCGCGCCGGGCAACGGGCTGGCCTGGTGCATCCTCGGCGCCGGCCCCTGCGCGGCGGTCGGACCGAGCCTGCCGCCGCTCTGCGGGCCGGTGCTCACGCCGATCGTGCTCGGCACGCTCGGCCCGGTGCCCACCGGCGGGCCGATGCCCTGCGGCGGTGCGGCCGGCTTCCCGCTGCCGCTGCCGGTGGCGCCCGGCCTGTGCGGCAGCGTCATCTCCAGCCAGTGCATCGTGCTGTGCCCGGGCGGCGCGCTGGTGCCGCTCGGCACGGCCATGAGCAACTGCCTGTCGTTCGCGCTGCAGGGCTCGTAGCCGGGGCGGGGCCAGGGCGCGATCCGTCCTGGCCCCGTCAGTCGTCCCAGGCCGCCCGCTGCCAGGCTCCGCCCTGCCGCAGCCACGTGAGGAAACTCCGGTGGTAGGGCGCCGTGAGCAGCTCCGGCAGCTCCGGCAACGGCACCCAGCGCAGGGCCCGCACCTCGCCGCCCGGCCGCGCCTCGCCGCGCCACTGCCGCACCGCGAAGAAGAACGACCGCCAGGCGTAGAGCCGCCGGCCACGGAGCCGCTTCTCGCCCTCCTGGATGAACGCGAAGCCCAGCCCGTCGGGCTCGGCGCTGGCCTCGAGCCCGGTCTCCTCGCGCAGCTCCCGTCGCAGCGCCTCCTCCAGCATCTCGCCGGGCTCCACCTGGCCGCCGGGCAGGTCCCAGGTGTGCACCAGGACGCCGCCGATGCGCCGTTCGTTCTGCACCATCAGCAGCCGTTCGTTCTGCTGCAGGATGGCGAACGCGCCGAGGAAGTCGCCCCGCCGCAGGTGCGGTTCGCGGATCTCCGACGGGTCGCTCACCGGCCGGTCCACAGCGCCCGCCAGGTGCCGACGCCGAGCAGGCCGCCGGCCGGCGTCGATGCCACCAGCTGGCCGTCGTCGATCACCAGGTTCTGGCCGTTGCCCGAGCCGGCCAGCAGCACCACCGGCGTCTCCAGCCGATCGGTCAGCAGCACCATCTCGAAGCGCCCCTGGTCCCACACCACCTCGCCGTCGTCGATCCCCATGTCGCCGATCACGCCGGGCACCGACACCCGGCCGGTCACCCGCAGCACGCCGCCCAGCAGGCCCTGCTGCAGCCGCAGGGCGATCGGCTCGGTGCGCACCAGCGGCAGGGTCAGGGTGGCATGGCCGATCCAGGCGCCGCTGATGTCGCCGATCGCGCCCAGCTCGCGCCGCCAGGAGGCGCTCCAGCCGCCGTGCCGCTCGCCGCAGGACCAGGTGCCGCGCAGCACGCGCCCCACCGGGTCCAGATCGGCGGCGAACACCGAGCCGGCGCTGCCGCGCAGTTCGAGGTGGGTGGCGCTGACGAACAGGGTGAAGGTCTGCGGCAGCAGGCACGGGTTGTCGCTCTCCACCCGCAGCAGCGGTTCGCTGGCCAGCTCCTGCACCGTCAGCCGGACCGCGCCCGAGGTGTCGGGGAGGCCCTCCCAGGTGCCGATCCACTCGCCGAGCAGCGCCGGCGGCACCGCCGTCGACGGCGGCACGGCGCGGCTGGAATGGTCGATGCGGAAGCACGCCGGCAGCAGGCCGAGCGCGATCGACAGGACGATCGGGAGCGCGAGGCGGTGGGGCATGGCGGAGGCGCCGGCGTCTAGCCGGGTCCATCGCTGCGGCAACAGCCTAACGGCTCGGCGAGCCGTCGTCGCCACCGGACGCGGGTGCGCTGCGCCGGTACGCCGCCAGCAGCCGCGCGGCCACCGCCGCCGGCGCCACCGCCGCCAGCGCCGGCAGGCCCGCCGCAACGCATTCCTGGCGCAGCCCTTGGTCGGCGCGCAGCCGCCGGAGCGCCCGCAGGAGACCCGCCGGGCCGTCGCGTTCGGGCACCAGCAGGCCGGCCCCCATCCCCAGGGCGTCGCGCACGCCGGGCACGTCGTAGCCGACCACCGGCACGCCGGCGGCGAAGGCCTCGAACGCCACCAGCGGGCAGCCTTCCCGACGGCTCGGCAGCAGCAGGGCGTCGTAGGCGGGCAGCAGGTCCGGCAGGTCGGCGGTGGCACCGCGCAGTTCGCACCGCGGACCGCACCGCACCGCAAGCGCCGCCCGCAGCGGCCCGTCGCCGTGGACATGGCCGTGCAGCGCGGACTCGCCGGCCACCATCGCCACGAAGTCCTCGATGCGCTTGATCGGCACCAGCCGGCCGGCGCAGGCCACCAGCCACCGCCCGGCCGGCACGCCGAGCCGTTGCCGCGCCCGTTCCCGCGCGCCGGCGCCGGCCGGCCGCAGCGGGATCGCCGGTGGCATCACCTCGATGCGCCCGGGCGCGGCGACACCCAGTTCGACCAGTTCGTCCCGGCAGGACGCGCTCACCGCGAACAGGAGGTGGCTGCGGGCCGCCAGCCGCCGTTCGATTTCCGCCAGCAGCCGCGAGCGCAGCGGCCCGTAGTAGTCCCGCAGCACGTGGCCGTGGAACGTGTGCGCCACCACCGGCACGCCGAGCCGCCCGCCCACGCGACGGCCGAGCCAGCCGGCCTTGCTGGTGTGGCTGTGCAGCACGTGCGGCCGGAACGCCGCCACCAGGGCCCGCAGGGTGCGGGCGGCCCGCCAGTCCCGCCATGGATGCAGGCCGCGGCGCAGCTCGGGCACCGCCACCAGCCCCTCGGCGTCTCCGCCGCGGGCCAGCGCGTCCTGCACCGTCAGCTGCGGCACCGCCAGTTCCGCGGCAGACAACGCCGTCTCGTCGGGGCCGCAGCGGCCCACCACCAGCAGGGTCCGCACTCCCAGCTGCCGGTGGGCCGCGAACAGCGCACCGGCCTGCCGCGTCGGGCCGCCGAGGTTCGGCCGGGTGAGCAGGCGCAGCACCCTCACCGGCCCGCCGCCTCGACGGCGCGCAGGTGCGTCTCCCACGCCGCCAGCAGATAGAGCCCGTGGCCGAGGTCCGCCTCGCCGCGCCGATGCCGGTCGATCGCCGCCCGCACGCCGTCCCGCCGCAGGTGCGGCCGGGTCAGGCTGCGCGCCGACAGCAGCAGGTCCAGCAGCGGCAGTTCGCCGCGGAACCAGCGATCGAGCGGCAGGCCGAAGCCCTGCTTCGGGCCCCGGATCACCGCCCGCGGCAGTTCGTCCTGGAACGCCGCGCGCAGCGCCCGCTTGCCGAGCCAGTGCCCCTGCGGCGGCGCCCAGGCCGTCATCACCTCGCGATCGAGGAACGGACTGCGGCCCTCGACGCCGGCCTGCATCGCCGCCACGTCGAGCTTCGGCAGCAGATCCCAGCGCAGGTAGCGGAGATCGGCCGCGGCCGCCCGCGGCAGGCCCGGCGGCCCCGGCGGCAGCCCCAGGCTGCCGTGCGCCAGTTCCGGAACGAGTACCGAGGCGCGGAAGCCGGGCGGCGTCACCGACAGCAGTTCCTCGTAGCGCTCGGCGGAACCGAGCGCGCGCAGCAGGCGCGCCCCATAGCCCGTGCGCCACGGCCGCACCGCTGCGAACGGCCCGCCGAGCCGCGGCACGTGCCGCAGCCAGTGCACCGCCGCATGGCGCCGGTAGCCGAACCAGGCCTCGTCGGCGCCCTCGCCCGACAGCAGCACCCGGTGCCCGGCACCGGCCACCGCCCGCGCCAGCGCGTGCACCGCCAGCACCGACGGATCGCCCAGTGGCGCGCCCCAACCGGCGGTGAGTTCCGGCAGCCGGTCGAGCAGCTCGGGCCCGCCGTCGACGCAGTGCAGTTCCAGGCCGGCCGCCGCCGCCGCCAGCCGCGCGCGCTGCCGTTCGCCGGGCGGCGTGCCGTGCGCCTGGAACTGGAACGCCGGCAGCGGGCGGCCGGCGGTGCGGAGCGCCAGCGCGAGGCAGGCGCTGTCGAGGCCGCCGGACAGGGCCAGGGCGGCGCCGACCTCGGCGTCGGCGCAGCGCGCGGTCGCGGCGATCACGCGGCGCCGCAGATCGGCGGGTGCGACCGGCTGCCGCACCGGGGCCGGCGCCGGCAGCGCTTCGCTGCCGCCGATGGCGCCGGCGAGCTCGGTGTCCAGCTCCAGACCGGTGGTCACGGGAACCGGCCCCGGCCCGAAGCCGAAGCGGAAGAACGCCGCCAGCGCGGGCTCCGGCCAGGCGAGTTCGATGCCGAGTGCGCGCAATGCCGCCGGCGTCGAGGCGAAGGCCACCACGGCGCCGGCCTGGCGCAGCACCAGCAGCGGCTTCTCGCCGAACGGATCCCGCAGCAGCCACAGCGCATCGTCGCGCGGGTCCACCACCGCCGCGGCGAAGTGGCCGTGCGCGGCTGTGGCCACCGCCAGCCGTCCCCCGGCGATCCACTCGAGCGGCAGCCAGGCGTCGTTGGGCAGCCGCTGCCGCAGCGCCCGCCCGGGCCACCGCGCCTCCCAGGCCGCACGGGCGCCGGTGAGCGCCCCGTTCAGCACGCCGACGAGGCCGCTGCGGCGGGCCTGCACCGGCTGCCGGCTGCGCGGGTCGCTGATCGCCAGCCGGGCGCAGGCGAGCCGCCAGTCGCCGGCCCCAGCGAGGCCGAGGCCGTCGGGGCCGCGCCAGCGCAGCGCGTCGGCGGCGCGCCGGAACGCCGCGTCGGCATCGGGCCGGTGCGCCACCAGCCACGACCATCGGACGCCGAGGATGCCGCACACGGGCGGCGGTTATCGCCGCAGCGGGGCCGCGAAGGAAGCGCCGCGATCAGACGATGTACTGGATCAGCCAGAGGTGCCAGCCGAGCAGCAGCGTGTAGCCGCTCGCCACCACCCACAGGCCGACCCGGGCGGCGCGGAAGTTCTTGGTCAGCGCCAGGATGCCGACGCAGGCGCCGATGCCGACGGTCTTGAACGCCAGGAACGCGGTGTTGCCCCAATCGAGGATCGCCTGCACCACCGGGTTCATCTCCCGGCCGCCGTGCGACAGGAACAGCAGGGTGAACCACGCATCCAGCACGTTCAGCACGACGATCAGCAGCACCACCGCCAGCAGCCCGGGGCCGTGACGGTCGACGAAGATGCCCTCCTGCTCGCCGGCCCGCCGGGCGCCGGTGCGGCGGCCGCCGAACAGGCTGTAGCGGCTCAGCATCGGGGTCCGCCGCCGGCGGCGGTCGGGGCCGCGCCGCTCCAGGGCGGCGCCGGCAGCCATGGCCGGGACGGGTTCGGTCGGCGCGATGGGGCTCGGGGGCACGAAGGGAGGATAGCTCGCTGCCCCGTGCCTGCGTTACTGCGGATCCGGCCGATCGCCGACCCCCCCATGCCATGGGTATCACATAGGGATCCGCTGCCGGCACGGCGCCGCCTTCGTCCTTCCGTTCGTGCCGCCCGCCCGCGATCCTCCTGCACCGATGCTTCCCGAGCTGCACCTGAAGGTCCGCGCCACCGGCCGCCACCCGTGGTTCTTCCGCAAGATGATCCGGAAGCCCGAGCGATCGCTGCCCGCCGGCGGGGCGGTGCTGGTGCGCGACCGGACCGGCCGTGCGATCGGCACCGGCTTCTACAACCCGCGCACCGAGCTGGCCCTGCGCATGCTGGCCGACACGCCGGTGGAGGACGTCGAGGCCCTGCTGCTGCGGCGCCTGGACGAGGCGCTCGGCCTGCGCACCGGGCTGCTCGACCTCGACCGCGTCACCGATGCCTACCGCGTGGTGCACGCCGAGGGCGACGGCATCCCGGCCCTGGTGCTGGATCGCTTCGGGCCGGCGCTGGTGGCGCAGGTCGGCTCGCTCGGCACGTTCCAGCACATGGAGGCGCTCGGGCAGCACCTGCTGCGGCGGCTGCCGCAGGCGCGGCTGGTGCTGGTGCCGAGCCGCGACGGCGAGGAGCGCGAGGGCATCGACCGGCTGCCGCCGCCGCGGCCCCTCGACCTGGAGGTGCGCGAGCACGAGCTGCACTTCGCCGTGCAGGCCGGCGGCGGCCACAAGACCGGCTTCTTCGCCGACCAGCGCGACAACCGGCTGCTGCTGCGGGGCCTCGCCCGCGATCGCCGGGTGCTGGACCTGTGCTGCTACACCGGCGGCTTCGCCTGCAACGCGGCGCTGGGCGGCGCCCGCTCGGTGCGCGCCGCCGACCTCGACCAGGCGGTGGTGACGGTGGCCCGCGACAACCTGCGGCGCAACAAGCTGCGCGGCGACGTCGAGCACGGCGATGCGTTCGACGTCCTGCGCGAGCTGAAGAAGGGCAGCGTCGACCTGCTGGTGCTGGATCCGCCCAAGTGGGTGGCCGCGCCGGCCGACCTGGAGGCCGGCCTGCAGCGCTACCGCGATCTCAACCGGCTGGCCTTCGAACGGCTGCCGGCGGGCGGCCTGCTCTTCACCTGCTCGTGCTCGGGCAGCGTGTCCGAGGACGCCTTCCTGCGGATGCTGCGGCTGGCGGCGGCCGACGCCGGCGTCGACGCGCAGGTGCTGCGGGTGCGCGGCGCCGGCCCGGATCATCCGGTGGCGCTGGAATGCCCCGAGACGCGCTACCTGAAGGCGGTGCTGCTGCAGGTGCGCCGGTGAACGTCGACGACGCGGCGCTGCGGCGGCTGCTGCCGCCGCCGGCCGACTGGCAGCGCACGACCCAGCGGCTGGCGGCGGTGCTGCTGCCGCTGCAGCGCCGCTCCGGCCGGGACCACGTGCTGTTCACCGTGCGGCCCGCGCACCTGCCGTCGCATCCCGGGCAGATCTCGTTCCCCGGCGGCGCCCGGCAGCGCGACGAGTCGCCGTTGCAGTGCGCCCTGCGCGAGACTGCTGAGGAGCTCGGCATCGCGCCGGAGCTGGTCACCGTGTTCGGCGGCCTGCCGGCGCGGCCCAGCACCTCGGGCTTCCGCGTGCACGCCCTGGTCGGCCGCATCGCCGAGGACGCGGTGCTGGTCCCGGACCCGGGCGAGGTGGACCGCCTGCTGGCGGTACCGTTCGGCGAGCTGCGGCAGGAGGCCCGCTGGCGCGAACGGCGGCCGCCGGCGCGGCCCGACGGCACCGGGTATCCGCCGAGCCCCCACTACGAGGCCGGCCCGGACGTGATCTGGGGGCTGACCGGCCGGCTGTGCCGGGACTTCCTCGACCTGCTGGGCGGCGCGGCTCAGTAGATGACGATGCCCTCGCCGCCGTTGCTCAGCGCGACCCCGAAGCCGTTGGCGGCGGCATCGAACATGCCGTACTGCAGGTAGAAGCGCATCCCGTAGAAGAGCGGGTTGGCCGGCGTCACGAAGCCGAAGGTGTCGGTGCCGCTGCCCTGGAACGACACGAAGGTCACCTCCACCGACACCAGCTGCTGGCAGCCGGGCATGTTCATCGAGCCGAGGTCGCGCGGCAGCGGCACGCCGAACCAGCTGGTGTCGCTCAGCCCCATGAACATCACGCCCACCGAGTTGGGCCGCAGCCCGGTCATCTGCACCCGGAACTGGCTGCACATGCGGGGTGGCAGGTCCGGCGACATCACCGGCACGAAGCCCGCCGCGCCGCAGCCGGCGCCGAAGGTGCGGAAGCCCTGCAGGCCGGCGTTGCCGTCGATGCGGGCGACGATGCCCTCGCCGGCGCCCATCGACGCGGTCTGGAACGTGCCGCCGGTGGTCGGCGCCGTGGTGGCCGCGGTGCTGCCGACCACCGTGATCTGGCCGTTGGCGGTGCGGGCCACGCCGTGCAGCCGGTCGTCGCCGCCGCCGCAGCCGTCGAAGTAGCTGGCGTAGCGGATCGCGCCGCTGCCGAGCGCCGGGTCGACGACCAGCACCAGGCCGCTCACGCCGCCGTGCGGCGCACCCTGCACCGCGGTCGTGGTCACCGCCAGGTCGGTGGAGGTCGTGCTGCCGCAGATGGCGACGATGCCGCTGCCCGGGTCGCGCACGAACGCGCGCAACTCGTCGTCGCCGCCGGCCCCCAGGTAGCTCATCCACAGCACCGCCGCCAGCCCGGACTGCCCCGGGTTGAGCCGCGCGATCAGGCCCGAGCGCTGGCCCGGGTTGCTGCCCATGGCGGCGTTCAGGCTGGTCGGCCAGTTGGTGGAGGTGGTGTTGCAGATCGCCGTGAAGAAGCCGTTCGGATCCAGCTCCAGGCGCAGGTCGGTGTCGTTGCCGTTGCCGCCGAACCAGCTGGCGTAGATCAGCCCGGCCTGGCCGGCCTGGCTCGGCTGCAGGCAGACGATCAGGCCGCTGCTCTGGCCGCCCGGATTGGTGCTCTGGAAGGGCGTGGCGCTCAGCGGGGCCGTGGTGCTGTTGCTGGTCACGCCGATGGTGGCGATGCCATTGCTGTCGACGTGCAGGCTGTGCACCGCCTGCTCGTCGGCATCACCGCCGTACAGCGAGCTGTAGGTGAGATTGGCCGGCGAGTTGGCGCGGTTGAGGGTGGCCAGGAACACGTCGGCCTGCCCCCACAGGTTGTTCTGGAAGGCGTTGGCGGTGGCCGCCACGTTGGTGTTCGTGCGGCCGGCGATGTAGACCAGGTTGTTGTTGTCGGCCCAGACGTGGCCGTGGGTCTGGTCGCCGCCGAAGCCGTAGTAGGTGCCGAAGTCCAGGATCGTGCCCTGGGCGTTGAAGATCGCCGCGAACGTGTCCCAGCCGCCGCCGCGGTTGTTCTGGAAGGCGTTCGGGCTCACCGCCAGGTTCGGCGAGTTGGTGGCGCCGCCAAGCACGATCCGGTCCTGGGCGATGATCTGCAGGCTGTGCACCACGTCGTCGCCGTTGCCGCCGTAGTACGTGCAGGTCTGCAGCGCGCCGCCGTTGCTGGCGAACACCGCGACCACCGCGTCGACGCCGCCGAGGCCCAGCGGCCGGTAGGCGCCGAGCGTGGTCGGCAGGGTCGTGCTCCGCGTCGTGCCGGCGGTGACCACCCGGCCGGTGCTGTCCAGCGCCACGCAGTCGAGCTGGTCGTCCAGCGCGCCGCCGAAGAACGAGCCCCAGATCAGGCCCGGGTCCACCACCAGGCCCTGGCTGCCGTCCCAGCCATCCACGGCGAAGCCGAAGTGGTCATGGTCCAGCACCACGAAGCGGCTGGCGAGGTCGGTGCGATGGTCGCCGGGCCCGGCCATCCAGGTGCGCGGCGGCGTCTGCCGGAACGGCCCCAGGTCGGTGTCGAGGATCAGCGAGCCGTCGGCATCCAGGCGCAGGCCGCGATGGCCGGCGACGCGCACCACCACGCGGGCGAGATCGGCGCCCGGGCGCAGTTCGACGTCGTAGCACGGGACGCCATCGCGCTCGGCGAGCACGATGTCGGTGCCCGGGTAGACCTCGCGCAGGCGCGCGCGATGGAAGGAATCGACGCCGCTGGCCCACCGCGTCGGGTCGTTGCCGACGAGCCACGTCCGCTGCACGCCGGTGCGATCGGCGGCGTCCGCCTCCCAGCGACCCTCGCCGCCGGCGAAGCGGAGCGACAGCGCGACGCCCAGCGCCGGCTCGTCGCCGCGCGCCGGCCGTTCGGCCTGCACCCGCAGATCGGTGTCCAGCGCCCACAGCGTCATGCCGCCGTCCTGGGCGCGGAAGCGGACCTCGGGCTGCCACTGGCCGCCGTTCTGGACCAGTTCGAAGGCCGGGCGCTGGCCCGCCGCCAGCGGCGGCTCCTGCGGCGACAGCAGAGACGAGACGACGACGCCCAACACGGAGAGGTGGGTCATGACGGTGCGGGAGGGAGGGGTGGCGGGCGGGGCAGGCCCCATTTGGCCGAGCGCGCGGGGCGGTGTCCAGCCCCCTTGCCCGCCCGGCAAGGGCAACGGCCCGCGCCGTGACCGGGATCCACCGGCGGGATCGGCCCTTCGGCGCAGGTCCTGGGTGTCAGCCGCGCAGTTCGCAGCCGAGCCCGGCCGCCCGCTCGCGCACCGCGGTGATGTAGCGTGCCGCATCCTGGTCGTTCAGGGTCCGATCCGCCGCCAGCAGCACCACCGTGAAGTTCAGGCTCTTGTGGCCGGCCGGCACGCCGGTGCCGCGCCAGGCCTCGAACAGCGTCACGTCCTGCACCAGCTCGGGCGCGGCCTGCCGCAGCATCCCGGCGACGGCAGCGACCTGCACCGCTTCCGGCGCCAGCAGCGCCACGTCCACCGGGAACGCCGGATAGACCGCCAGCGGCCGGTAGGCGGCGGTCTGCCGGCCCTGGCCGAGCAGCGCACGCAGGTCCAGCGAGGCGATGGCGGTGGCGGCGGGCAGCTCGAGGGCCCGCTCGGCGTTCGGGTGCAGGCGGCCCACGTAGCCGACCACGGCGCCGCCGCGGCTGATCGCCGCGGTGCGACCGGGGTGCACCCAGGGCAGGCCCTGGCCATCGTGCCGCGCCTCGATCGTCGCCGCGCAGCCGAGCCGCTGCAGCAGGACCAGCAGGCCCTCGCGCAGCTCGAAGTAGGGATCGGCGCCCTCGCGCCGGCTCCACACCAGGGCCAGTTCGCGCACCTCCGCCGGCAGCCGGTCGGCGTCGCGATGCTCCGGGTGATAGCCCTTGCCGTGCTCCAGCAGGCGCACCTCGGCGAAGTGGCGCAGGTTCTGCCGCACGTCGGGCAGGAGGCTCGGCAGCACGTGGCGGCGGATCCGGGCGGCCTCGGGCGCCACCGGGTTCTTCACCCGCAGATGCGGCTGGCCTGCGGCGCCGGTTCCGGCCACCAGCGCCTCGGTGGTGAACGAGTAGTTGTAGGCCTCGCAGAAGTGCAGCTCGGCGGTGGCCACCTCGACGGCGCGACGGGCCAGGAACAGCTCGTCCTCCCGCGGCGGCACCATCACCACCGAGCGCAACGGCACCGCCGGGATGTTGTCGTAGCGGAACATCCGGCCGACCTCCTCGATCAGGTCGTCCTCGATGGCGATGTCCTTGGTGGCGCGGAACGACGGCGGCCGGACCGTGAAGCCGTCGGCGGCGGGTGCCACCTCGAACTGCAGCGCGCCGAGGATGCTCTGCACCTGCGCGTCGGGCACGTGGTGGCCGAGCTTCAGGTCGAGCCGGGAGCGCCGCAGCGGGATCGGCTTCGGCTGGTAGTCGAAGCCCGCCGGGTCGCTGAGCGGCCCGGCGATCCGCGCCGACGGACAGAGGCGGTGCAGTTCGTGCCAGAACACGCCCAGCGCCAGTTCGGCGTTGCGCGGGTCCTGCGCCTTCTCGAAGCGGGCGCTGGCGTCGGTGCGGAGGCCGAGCCGCATGCTGGTGCGCCGGATGGTGGTGGCGTGGAAGCTGGCCGACTCGAGGAACAGGTCGGCGGTGCCGGCCTCGATCATGGTGCCCGCGCCGCCCATCACGCCGGCCAGCGCCACCGGCTCGTCGTCGGCGCAGATCAGCAGGTCCTGGTCGGTGAGGCGCCGCTCCTGGCCGTCCAGGGTGCGCAGCGTCTCGCCGTTCCGCGCCATGCGCACGACGATGCCGCGGCCCTGCAGGCGCGTCCGGTCGAAGGCGTGCATCGGCTGGCCGAGGTCCAGCATCACGAAGTTGGTGAGGTCGACCAGCAGGTTGATCGGCCGCTGACCCACCGCGGCGAGCAGCCACCGCAGCTCCACCGGCGAGGCGCCGGCCCGCACGTCCTGCAGCACCAGCCCGCAGTAGCGCGGGCACGCCTTCGGGTCGTCGATCCGCACCGGCACCTGCACGCCGGTCCTCGGCAGGGCCGGCAGCGCCGGCAGCGGCCGCAGCTCGCGGCCGTAGATCGCCGCCAGCTCGCGGGCGAAGCCGAAGTGCCCCCACAGGTCCGGGCGGTGGTTGACCGACTTGTTGTCGATCTCCAGCACCTGGTCGCGCACCGGGGCCACGTCCACCAGCCGGGCGCCGGCTGGCAGGCCCGGATCCAGCACCAGGATGCCGTCGTGGGCCTCCGACAGGCCGAGCTCCTGCTCGGAGCAGATCATGCCGAGCGACTCGACGCCGCGGATCTTCGCCCGCTGGATCGGCAGCGCGCCCTTGCCGCCGCTGGCCGGCAGGGTCGCGCCCGGCCGGATCACCGCCACCTTCTGGCCCACCGCGACGTTGCCGGCGCCGCACACGATCTGGCTCGGCGAGGCCTCGCCGAGGTCGACCTGGCAGACCGACAGCTTGTCGGCGTCGGGGTGCTTGTCGCGGACCACCACGTGGCCCACCACGATGTCGTCAAGGCCCGCGCCGATCTCGACCATCCCCTCCATCTCGGCGGTGCTCATGGTGAGATCCGCCAGGATCCGCTTCGGCTCGATGCCCTGCAGGTCGACGTGCCGCTGCAGCCAGCGCAGGGACAGCTTCACCGCGGCACCTCCGGGAACTGGCGCAGAAAGCGCAGGTCGCCGCCCATGAACTGGCGGATGTCGTCGATGCCGTAGCGCAGCATCACCACGCGCTGCAGCCCCATGCCGAAGGCGAAGCCGGTGTAGCGCTCGGGATCGATGCCGCCCGCCCGCAGCACGGTGGGATGCACCATGCCGCACGGCAGGATCTCGATCCAGCCGCCCTGCTTGCACACCGCGCAGCCGCTGCCCGAGCAGAACGGACAGTTCACGTCCAGCTCGAAGCCCGGCTCGACGAACGGGAAGAAGCCGGGCCGCAGCCGCACCTTCAGGTCGCGCTGCAGCAGCTCCCGCAGGCAGGTCTTCATGGTGTGGATCAGGTGCGCCACCGAGACGCCCTCGTCCACCACCAGCCCCTCCATCTGGTAGAAGGTGTGCTCGTGGGTCTTGTCGACCGTCTCGCTGCGGAAGCAGCGGCC
>CAZMGG010000140.1:0-14244 GCA_964565715.1 uncultured candidatus Brocadiaceae bacterium
CACCCAGGCCAGCACCTCCAGCCCGCGCCGCCTGGCCTCGGCGCCGGACATCAGCGCACGAGCTGAGGGGTGCATGTCCGTCGCCGATCTACTCCGATCGCATGACGACGCGAGACCGGCCGAGCGTGACCGCCGACAAGGCGCTCACGCCACCGTCGGCGTCAGCCCGCGCAGATCAACCTTCCGCTCGCGCACCCGGGCAACCTCCGCCAGGTAGTCGGCGCGCCGGATCTCCCGGGCGCCCATGCGGCCCAGGTGGCCGGTGACGAACTGCACGTCGAACAGCTCGATGCCGGCCGCGAACAGCGAGCGCACCAGCGCCACCAGCGCCACCTTCGACAGGTCGGTGACGCGGTGGAACATCGACTCGGCGGCGAACAGTGCGCCCCGCTGCACGCCGTAGATGCCCGCCGCCAGTTCGTCGCCCTGCCACACCTCCAGGCTGTGGGCGTGGCCGCGCCGGTGCAGCCGTTCGTAGGCGTCGACCATCTCCGGGATGACCCAGGTCCCCTCGGCGCGCTGCTGGCCGCACGCCACCATCACCTGTCGGAAGCTGCGGTTCCAGGTCAGCGCGAAGCCGCCGCGGCGGATGCTGCGGCCGAGGCTGCGGCTCACGTGCAGGTGCTCGGGATCGAGGATGGCGCGCGGGTCCGGGCTCCACCACATCGGCAGGATGCCTTCCTCGTACCACGGGAAGATGCCGCTGCCGTAGGCCAGCAGCAGGCGCTCCACCGACAGATCGCCGCCCACCGCGACGAGGCCGTCGCGGTCGAACAGGCGTGGGTCGGGGAAGCTCAGCGGCGCGCGCTCGGCGAGGAACGCCGGCGGCCGGTGCGGGCGGCGCATGCTGCCGTCACCCCCGTTCCTTCCACCGCCGCAGCGCGGTGTTCTGGTCCTCGCGGTTGCCCAGTTCGAGGAACTCGACGTGCCCGTCCGGCAGGTGCCGGAAGTACACCCGCAACCCCAGCGCCGCCCGCAGGCTCCACAGCTCCTGGCCCATCAGCTGCTTCACCTCGAGGCCCGGATAGCCATAGCCGTGGCTGCAGAACAGCAGGATCGCGTGCACCGCCCGCTCGACGCTCTTGCGGTCCTTGTCCTGCAGCGAGCGGTAGAACGTGTCGGCGAAGTGCGGCACCAGCACGCGCTTGTCCGGGGCCGGCGGCAGCGCGTCCTGGGCCTTGCGCCGGCGCTTGCCCTTCGGCACCAGTTCCTCCAGCTCCTTCAGATCGTCCTCCAGCTCGCGGATCCGGCTCTGGTAGACCGCCTGCTGCCGGCGCAGCGCCGCATCGGTCTCCTCGTAGCCGAGCAGCTGCTGCTGCAGGCTGCGCAACTGCCGGTCCAGCGCCTCCAGCGCCGGGCCCTGGTCGGCGGGCTTGTCGGGCCGCTGCCGCAGCCGCGCCAGCTCGGCGCGCAGGACCTGCGCCTCCGACTCCAGCCGCTCGGCCCGCTGGCGCTGCTCGGACTCCCGCTCGGTGGCGCGGGTGCGACCCTTCTCGGCCTTGGCCAGGTCCTGGCCGAGCCGGTCGCGTTCGGCCTGGGCCTTGCCGAGGTCCCGGCGCAGGCCGTCGCGCTCGGCCATCAGCTCGGCTGCCGCGGCCGCCCGACCCTCGTCCGGGGCAACCGGGCCGTCGGTCGGAGGCTCACCGTCGCCGGCACCGTCCTCCGCCGCGGCCGGCGCCGCCGCGCGGGCGTCGCGGACCAGCAGGCCCAGCACCCGGTCGAGCCGCTGGCTGTCCTTCAGCTCGGCCAGCAGCGGCGCCAGCACGTGGGCCGGCGCCTTCTCGATCCGGAAGCCCTTCGGGCTGAGGCCGAACTCGCGGCAGAGCGCCCGCAGCTCGCGCAACGGCACCAGGCCCTCGAGCAGCAGCGCCAGGGGCACCTGGCCGCCGCCGGCCAGCGCCTTCTCCGCCAGCTTGCGGAGGAGCAGGGGCGCGGCGCTCACGCCGTCACCCGCGAGGCCAGACCCGGATCCGCGATCATCGACACCGCGGAGAATCTACCGGCCCCGGGGGGACGGAGCTACGCGCGCCGCACGGGTCGCGGCGGGTCGCCGTAGAGCGGCGTCACCGGCATCCCCTTCATCTCCTGCTCGTCGAGCAGACGCTCGCGGCGTTCCAGCTCCTCGCCGGACAGGGCGGCGCGCGGGTGCCAGGAACGCCAGACCACGTACTCGACGGCGTCGATCGGGGCGGCCAGCAGCACGCCGGCGCGCCACAGCACGAACGACGGGAACAGGAAGATCGACAGGGGGTCCCGGGTCTCCTTGTCCTGGGTGCGGTAGACGACCCAGGTCGCCGGCAGCGCCATCACGTCCAACGGGATGCCGACCGCGAAGCCGACGACGCCGCCGAAGGTGGCCGGCACCTGGGTGAACGGCGTGCGGCCCTTGGCGGGATCGGTCAGCTCGTCGGTGTAGGTGACGAGCTGGGTGCAACCCGCGCCCGCCAGCAGGACCAGCGGCGCGAGCCAACCTGCCGATCGCCGCCGGCCGCGGCTCACCGTTCCTTGCCCGGCGTGCGGCGGGCGAACTTCATCTTCTTGACGATCCACTCGTCGGCCAGCTCCAGCGGCGGCGTCTGGAACGTCGACAGGCGGCGCTCCTCGGTGGCGTTCACGATCTCCAGGCTGCGCAGCTTCCAGATCTGCTGCTCGCTGTTGAACAGCACCGCGAACAGGTAGTCGCGGGTGAGCTTGAAGTCGGTGCGCCCGCTGCCGGGCTTGCCGAACAGGATGTCGACCTCGATGTCGTTCACCCGCTGGCCGCGACCGATGGTGGAGGGCTGCTCGGTGAGCGGCGAGAAGCTGAAGTCGTCGCGGCTGATGCCGCCACCGCGGGCCGAGGCCATGAGCTGTCGCTCGAAGTACTCGCTGGCGTTCTGCGCCTGCTGGGCCCGGGTGTCGTTGGTGACCACGGTCTCCATCTGCTTCTGCAGGGAGCCGATCTCCTCGATGAGCCGGGGCGCCTCGTTCAGCGCCTTCTTCGCCTCGTCGATCCTGCCCTGCAACCACCAGCCCCAGCCGCCGGCCGCCGGCAGCAGGAGCAGCGAGGCCAGGATGATGCCCTTGTAGAGGTCCATGCCGGCGAGAGCCTTCATCGTCCCTCCTCCTGGCCGGCCGAGGCCAGCGTGCCGCGGTCGAGGCCCGGGCGGACGTCGGCGGCGCCGATCTTGGCCGGGCCGGGGGTGCCGGTGAACGGCATGAACTGGTCCTTGATCAGGATCCGCATCTCGAAGTAGGCGCCCTCGACGCCCTCCTTGTCGCCATCCATGAACCGTCGCTCGCGCGAGGCATCGTCGTACTTCTCGAACGGCGAGTCCGGCCGCTGGCATTCGTCGAGGATCGCCTGGCGCACGATGCCCTGCCGCTGGCGGAAGTCGCTGCCGCGGAACGCCACGGTGAACTTGAGCCAGCGGCCGCCCTTGGTCGCCGGCATGTTCAGCTCGATGCGGGTCAGCAGGTAGCGGCCCAGTTCGGTCTCGCGGGACTGCAGCATCTCGGCGAAGCGCACCAGCACGGCGAGGCCCGACTCCAGGTTGAGGTCCTCGAAGATGCCCGACTTCTTCTGCTCGGCGGTGACGCGCTCCCTGAGCCAGTTCCGCACGATCCGGATGCGGTCCTTGACCTCGGCAGCGTTGACGTCCGCCATCAGCTTGTTGTAGTCGCGGCGGTCGACGTAGCGCGCGTCGGCGAACCAGCTGCCGTCGCGGGGCAGGATCGCGCTCATGGCGCCGTAGAAGCTGGTGCCCTTGCCGGCCGTGCCGCCGCCGACGTAGGTGCGGCCCAGCTCGTACTCGACGTTCTTCAGGTCGTTGTTGAGCTTGACGCCCCAGACCAGCACGGCGAACAGCGCCACCATGCAGAAGATCGCCAGCGGGAACTTCACGCGGTCGAAGCCGCGGGTGTAGGCCAGGTCCTCCTGCCGCAGGTTGAAGCCCTTCGGCCCGCCGAAGGCGCCGAGCGCGAGGCCCAGCGCCACGGCGATGCCGGGCCCGGCCTCGGCGGCCTCCTCCGGCGACAGGTCGTGCTGCACCTTGTCGAGCAGGTCGAGGGGACGCGCCTCGCAGCCGAACACCTCGCGCAGAGCCTCGGGGACCCCCTCGAGGCGGGCCGCGCCGCCGGTGAACCAGACCATCGACACCCGGCCGTGCTCGCCGGCGCTGGCCACGAAGCGCAGCAGCTCGCGACGCAGGCGCTGCAGGAAGTCGTCGGCCGCCTTCCGCACGTCGGCGGCGCGCACCCGCACCGTGGCGACCGCCGGCTGTGCCGCGCCGCCCTCGCCGGTCGCGGCCGCGTCGTCGGTGGCGACCGCGGTCGCGGTCGAGGCCACGTCCTGGTCGCTGCCCGAACGCAGGGCCGCCCAGGCGGCGGCGTCGGCGCCGTCCAGGGCCACGCCATGGCTGCGGACCAGGTCCTCGGCCAGGGCCAGGCTGCCCAGCCGCAGCGTGCGCATGTCCACCAGCTGTTCACCTTCGACCAGCAGCACGCGGGTGCTGCGGGCGCCGAGGTCGAGCACCGCGGTGCGCGGGGCGGCGCCGCCGGCGGTGGTGGCCACCGCCGCGTCGGCGGGTTGGGCCGCATCGGCCCCGTCGCCGGCCGCCGGCGCCGCGAAGGCGCCGTACCAGTGCGCCGCCCGGTAGAGGGCCATGGTGTCCAGGTCCACCACCTCGGGCTCGATGCCGGCGCCGGCCAGCGCGTCGAGCTGGGCCTTGAGGCCGGCCTTCGGCACCGCCGCCACCAGCACCCGCGTGCCCTCGGCGGAGGTCGACACGGTGTGGAAGTCCACCACCATGTCGTCGACGCTGTGGCTGTGGATCTCGCCCTCGACCTCGGACTTGACCACCTTGCGCACCGCGTCGGCGCCGCTGAAGGGCAGGTCGAGGGTGCGCAGCACGGCCTCGCGGCACGGGTGGCCGAGCCGGGAGTCGGCGCCGCTGATGCGGACATCGTGCAGGGCCGCCTTGGCCGCCGCCGCCACCGCCTCGGCCCGCGCGGTACCAGCGCCGCCGTCGGCGGGGTAGGCGGTGTGGCAGAGCTTCGTCAGCCGGACCTTCTTGTACGAACCGTCGATCTCGACGGCCTTCACCGCCGACTCGCCCAGATCGATTCCTACCGACTTCGCCATCGTTGCCTCGGGTTCCTGACTTCGGGTTCGTTGCTCATCGCGCGCGCGGGGGCGCTCAGCGGCCGGCTCCGCCGGCGACCTCGCGGTCGAAACGGGCCAGCTGTTCGGGCTTGAGGAGACGCCGGATGCGCTCCTCCTCCCACCGCCGCGCGGTGCGGATCTGGCTCTGCAGGGCGGCCGGCAGCAGTTCGAACTGCGCGCCGCGCAGGACCGCCAGCTCGTCCGCCACGCGCTTCTGCACGACGATCCGCAGCAGCCGTTCCTGTTCGCGATCGAGCCCGTAGTCCTGGGCCAGGCGGCGCACGTAGACCTCGGTGGGGTCGGCGGGGGCGCCGGACCCGGCGAGGGCCGCGAGCGCGGGCGGGAGCAACCATCCGACGGTCATGCCGGCGGCGAAGCATCCCAGAGCCGCCCAGAGAATCCAGCGTCGCACCGGATCACCGCCGCTCGACCGGCGCGCCGGCCCGGATGAGGGCATCGAGCCGCTCGATCTCCCGTTCGGACGTCACCGGATCCGCCAGCAGTTCCGCCGGCGTGCGGAAGGTCCGCGACCAGGTGTGCAGCAGCAGGGCCGCCACCGCCACCGCCGCCGCGATCAGCAGGATGCGCCGGCAGAGCCGGATCGTGTCGTCGTCGCCCTGCTGCGCCCGCGACCGGGCGCCGAGCGCGTCGGCCCGCACCGCCGCCAGCACGCCACCGGTGAAGCCGGCGGGCGCCGGGCCCCGCCAGCCGGTGCGGTCGCGACCGGCGGCGAACGCGGCGCGCAGGCCTGCCAGCCCGGTGCGGGCCTCGGCCAGGGCGGGCTCCGCCTGCAGGCGCTGCTCGAACGCGGCCCGCTCCGCCGGCGGCAGCTCGCCATCGACGAAGCGCTGCAGCAGGAGCTGGTCGGCGGACTCGAGGCGGGCGGCCGGCCCGGTGCGGGGGTCGTGATCGTCGCGGTTCATCGGGCGCCTCCTCGGGCGATCGGCACCAGTTCGGGATACATCCGCTCGAGGGCTTCCTTGAAGCGCTGGCGGGCGCGGAACAGCCGCGACTCCACGGTGCCCAGGTTCAGCTCGAGCACCTCGGCCAGCTCGGTGTAGGACAGGTCCTCGAACTCGCGCAGCACGAGGATGGTGCGGTACTTCTCCGGCAGCTTCTCCAGCACGAGCTGGGTGGCGCGGGCGAGGTCATCGCGGTGCAGCGGCTGCAACGGGTCCTCGCCATCGCGGCGGCCATCGCCGTGGGCGAGGCTGCCCTGGGCCAGGACGGTCTCGTCCTCGACCAGCTGCAGCCGGCGGCGGCTGCGCCGCGACAGGTGGTCCGAGGCGGTGTTGACGGCGACCCGGTAGAGCCAGGTGAAAAAGGCCGAGTCCTGCTGGAAGGTGTGCAGCTTGCGGAACACCTTGAGGAACACCTCCTGGGCCAGGTCCTCGCACTCGGCGGCGTCGCGGCAGTAGCGGCCCAGCAGGCGGAAGACCCGGTCCTGGTAGCGGCCCACCAGGGAGGCGAAGGCACTCTCGCTGCCCTCCAGGACGGCGGCGATCAGTTCGGCGTCAGGTGCTTCCGGACTGTGCTTCAAGGCGTGCACGGGGGCCTTGGAGGGGCGGTCGGGGCGGTTTCTTCCCGCCGCCTGCGAACGCGGGCGAGCCTCACTCGGGACGGGCCAGGAGGTGGCCCATCTTGTCACGCTTCGTCTCCAAGTACTTGCGGTTGTGAGGGTTGGGTTCGACGTTCAGTGGGACCTGGGCCTCCACCTCGAGGCCGTAGCCCTGCAGGCCGGCCAGCTTGCGGGGGTTGTTGGTCAGCACCTGCAGGCGGCGGACGCCGAGGTCGTGCAGGATCTGGGCGCCGGTGCCGAACTCCCGCTGGTCGGCCCGGAAGCCGAGGTGGATGTTGGCCTCGACCGTGTCCAGCCCGCCGTCCTGCAGGGCATAAGCCCGCATCTTGTGGGCCAGCCCGATGCCGCGCCCCTCCTGGCTGATGTAGAGCAGCACACCGAGGCCCGACGCCTGGATCCGCTGCATGGCCTGATCGAGCTGCTGGCCGCAGTCGCAGCGCAGCGAACCGAACACGTCGCCGGTCAGGCACTGCGAGTGGACCCGCACCAGGACCGGCCGTTCGATCGGCGGGAAGCGGCCGCCGCTCTCGGCGGGCCGCTCGATGCCGACGCACAGGGCGACGTGCACGCGGCCATCGACCTTGCTGACGTAGGTGTAGCTGTCGAACGGCCCGTAGCGGGTCGGCATCTTCGCGGCGGCCACCCGTTCGATCAGGCGCTCGCGCCGGCGGCGGAACTCCACCAGGTCGGCGATGCAGGCCATCTTGATGCCGTGGCGGGCGGCGAACAACTCGAGGTCCGGCACCCGGGCCATCTCGCCGTCGTCCTTGATGATCTCGCAGATCACGCCGGCGGGCCGCAGCCCCGCCAGCCGGCACAGGTCGACGATGCCCTCGGTCTGGCCGGCGCGCACCAGCACGCCGCCGTCGCGGGCCCGCAGCGGCGCGATGTGCCCCGGCCGGGCGAGGTCGTTCGGCTTCGCGTCGGGCGCCACCGCCGTCAGGATCGTGCGGGCCCGATCGCGCGCCGAGATGCCGGTGGTGACGCCTTCGCGGGCCTCGATCGTCACGGTGAACGCCGTCCCGAAACGCGACTGGTTGTCCTGGGTCTGCATCTGCAGGCCGAGCTGGTCGCAGATGGCGCCCTCCAGGGCCAGGCACACCCAGCCGCGGCACTCCCTGATCATCAGGTTGATCAGCTCGGGGGTCGCGAACTGGGCGGCGAAGCACAGATCGCCCTCGTTCTCGCGATCCGGATCGTCGACCAGGATGATGGGGCGGCCGGCGGCCAGTTCGTCGAGGATCTCGGGGATGGGGGCGAAGGCCATGGCGGAGGGACGAGTGTAGCGGCCTCCGGCGAAGCCAGAAGGGCTTTCGCGCCGGGCCGAACCGCCCATCGCAAGGCAGCCGGCCGGCGGCCCGCCCGCCGGCGTGGTTTTGCCCTTCAGCCGCCCGGCGGAGGCGGCCGAAGCCCACCGACGGCAGGGGTCAGCGGCAGCACATCCGGGAGAGAGCAACTGTGACGATGAAGCGCACCTTGGTGGAGGTGTCCTGCGGGCTTGCGGCCGCGGTGGTGATGGTCTCGTTCCATCAGCAGATCACGCGCCTGAAGACCCAGAACGCGGAGGTCCGCGAGCTGCGGCAGCTCGTCGACGCGACGCTGGCCAAGACCGGATCGCGGCAGGAGCTCGCCGCCATGCGCGCCGAGCTGCTGACCCAGATGCTCAGCCAGCAGACCGCCCTGGAGCAGAAGCTGCAGACCGCCGCCGCCGGCTCCGCCGCCGCCGATCGCCTGCAGACCGAACTGGAGCGCTCGCAGCGCGAGGTCGAGCGCCTGCGGCAGGAGATCGCCACCGACAACCGTCGCACCAAGGCGATGGTCGACGCCTACATGGACGAGCTGCGGACCCGGGAGAAGGACAACTCCGCCCGGCTGGTGGCGGCCGAGAACGCGGTCAGCACCATCGCCGGCCAGCTGGTGCGCGACGCCTCGGCGCTCACCCGTTCCATGCTGCAGCCGACGGTGCAGCTCAGCGGCGACGAGACCGTCGGCTCGGGCACCCTGGTCTTCTCGGGCCGCAACCCGAAGAACGACAAGAACGAGTCCTACGTGCTGACGTCGTTCCACGTCGTCCGCAACATCCTCACCGACAAGCCGAGCACCCAGAAGGACGGCTTCGACGTGACCCTCTACCTGCCCGAGGGCAAGGTGCAGGTGAAGGCCAGCATGGTGGCCAGCAGCCCGCGGATCGACGCCGCCCTGGTGCGGCTGCACACCGATCGCGTCTTCGCCAACGTCGCCAACGT
This sequence comes from uncultured candidatus Brocadiaceae bacterium, assembly GCA_964565715.1. Lineage (GTDB taxonomy): Bacteria > Planctomycetota > UBA1135 > UBA1135 > UBA2386 > CAZMGG01. Next base: position 8,969 of record CAZMGG010000140.1, read on the forward strand.
CCACCCGCAGGACGGCCGCGCGGTGAAGGTCTGGGACCCGGTCTGCGCCGTCGGCTGCCCGCTGGGCAACGACCCGGTGCCCAGCCACGGCGAGGTCAGCAGCCTGCAGAACGAGCTGAACGGCGCCAACTACTGGATGATCAACGCGCCGACCTACTTCGGCAACTCGGGCGGCGGCGTCTACCTCGGCGGCTCGCGCCAGCTCATCGGCGTGTTCTCCAAGATCTACACCCACGGCCGCGGCACGCCGGTGGTGGTGCCGCACATGGGCCTCTGCACGCCGATCGACGCGATCTACGCCTGGCTGCAGCAGGAGAAGCTCGACCACCTGCTGAGCTCGCAGCCGGTGGTGGAGCCGGACCTGAACGCGCTGGCCTCGCCGCCGCGCTAGAGCCCGAGCCGGCGGCGCAGGCGCTGCAGCTCGCCCTGCTCGCCGCCCTGCACCACCGCACCGGCCAGGAACTCGCGGGCCTCGGCCTCGCGGCCCAGGTGCAGCAGGAAGGTGGTCTTCAGCGCCACCATCCGCGCGTCGCCGGGCCGCTGCCCGAGCGCCTCCTCGATCAGCTCCAGGGCGCGCTTGGGATTGCCGCGCAGGTCGAAGATCACCGCCATCTCGCGCAGCACCTCGGGCTGGCCCGGGCTCAGCGCCAGGGCCTCGGCCAGCAGGTCGAGGGCCTTCTCCTCCTGGCCGAGCCGCCGGCAGGCCACCGCCGTCAGGTAGACCGCCGGCCAGAACTCCGGCTGCTGGGCCAGGAACTCCGCCAGGTCCACCAGCGCCGGCCGGGGATTGCGGCCGCGCAGCGCCGCCTCGGACGCCCGGGTCAGCCGCTTCTCGAAGTCGCGCACGTCGAGCTGCAGCAGCGCGTGCACCGCGCGATCCCGCAGCTCCAGGTCCAGTTCGTCGCCGGCCAGCGCCGCGGTCAGCTCCGCCCGGGCGTGGTCCTTCTCGCCGACCGCCTTCAGGCACAGCCCGAGACAGACCCGGTCGTCGGCCAGCAGCAGGCCGCACAGGTCGAGCAGCGCCTCGGCGACATCGGGCAGCGAGCGCCGTTCCTCGAGGTGCTCCGCCAGGTACTCCAGCAGCACGCCGCCGCCGCGTTCGTGCTCGTCCCACTCGCCGGCGCGGCCGGCCCGCTCCTGCACCCGGCGCAGCCCGCGCAGCACCATGTCCCAGGCGTCCAGCTCGCGACCCTCGGCGAAGTAGAGCCGGGCCAGGTGGGCGAAGAAGTCGGGATTGCCGTCCAGGTCGATGCCGCGCAGCCACAGGGCCCGGGCCCGCACCGTGTCGCCCTGGTTGGCGAACAGGATGCCGAGGCTCTCGAGCCCGCGGGCCGGCGGCGGATCCAGGTGCGCGGCGTGCTGCAGCCACTGCAGGGCGCGGCGGTCGTCGCCCAGCTCGGTCAGGTGTTCGGCCACCGCCACGCAGCCCTCGCCGTCCCACGGCTGCACCGAGAAGCACTCGTCGAGGAAGCGCTGGCAGTGGTCCTTGTCGAGCCGAGCGCCCTCCAGCGCCATCGCCATCGTCGAGTGGGCGACGCGCAGGGCGAAGCCGAAGCCCGGATCGAGGGCCAGCGCCTCGGCGAACGGCCGCATCAGCAGCTCACGCTGCGCCGGCGCCTCGATGGCGAGGTCGCCGCTCAGCAGCATGGCGCTGTCGAGCCCCTCGAGGAACTTCAGGAAGGCGCGGCCATCGCGGGTCAGCAGGCCCTTCGGCGGCTCGTGCCACGGCAGCTCCAGGACGCGGGCCAGCCGGCGCGCCATGGCCAGCAGGGCGGGGACCGGGTCGGCGTAGGGCATCACCCCCACCAGCCGGTTGTGCAGGCCGTCCACCAGGTCTTCGCGCCGGTAGGCGATGAACTCCACCCGGACGCCATCGGGGGCCGGCGCCAGTTCACCGGCGACGACGACGCGGACGTCGTCGCCATCGGGCACCAGTTCGAAGGCCTCCTCGGCGCCCGGCGGCTCGTCCATCGTCACCCACTCGGCGGGGCCGTCCTCGGGCGGCGTCTGCACCTCGAGCATGCCGGTGGGCCCGGCCTGCGCCTGGTTGAGGATCTGGTGGACGAAGTCCGGCAGCCGGCGGGCCAGCAGCCCGGGATCGACCTCGGTGAAGCCCTCGGGGGACCCCACCGCCATCGGCAGGAACATCACGTCGGGCGCCGGCAAGGGCAGATCGTCGGTCATCCCGGCGGCCACCCCAGGGGCCTCCCCGCCAGCACGTGCACGTGCAGGTGGAACACGCTCTGGCCGGCGCCGCGGCCGTTGTTGATCACCACGCGGAAGCCGTCCTCGCCCACGCCGAGCTGTCGCGCCACCTTCGCCGCGATCCACAGCAGGTGGCCCAGCCGGGCCCGATCGGCCTCACCGGCGTCGGCCAGGCGGGCGATCTCGGCCTTCGGGATCACCAGGAAGTGGGTCGGCGCCTGGGGTGCGACGTCGCGGAACGCGAGGCACTGGTCGTCCTCGTGCAGGATCTCCGCCGGGATCTCCCGCCGCAGGATCCGGGCGAAGACGTTCTGCTGGTCGTAGCTCAACGGCGCGGGTTCTTGGCGTAGACCCGGACGCCGCGGCGCCCGGCAGATGCGGACAGTAAGGCCGGCAACTCCATGGGCTCAAGACCCAGCCTGAGGAGGTCTTCGGGATCCAGGCCGGTCCGACCCTCGACCACCGCCACGAACCGGGCCCTGGGCGCCGCGGCCGCCGCCAGGATCTCGCTCGGGGCGATGGGACGAGGCGGTGGCGGCCGCCGGCCGGCGAACCACACCAGCCGCGGCATGTCGGAGAGCACCTGCTCGCCCGGGCGCAACAGGCTGCCCAGGTGGCGGCCCAGCTCCCGCTCGATGGCCCGCCCGGCGTTCTGCGGCCGCACGACGCGGGCCTCCGCCGCCACCAGCACCACCGGCAGCAGCCACGGCCACCACCGGCCGCGCCGCGCGAGCCGGTCCCACAGCCCGGCCGCGGCCACCCCGGCGAACGGCAGCAGCAGCACGCCGAACCCGGCCAGGAACCGGTAGTGGGTGCGCAGCAGGGGCACGGCCAGGCACTGCAGCAGGAACGGCAGCAGCAGCAGCCACGGCAGGCCGCCGCCGGCCCCGCGGCGCCACCAGAGCCCGAGCAGCACCAGCGGCAGGACCACCCAGCCCAGTTCCTCGAAGGCGGCCCCCGGCAGCGCCAGGACCTCGGCCAGGACGTGGCCGAAGCCGCCGCCTTCGGGATCGCCGGCCCCCACGTCCCAGTTGAACGCCGCCTTCGGCGTCAGCGTGAAGCCCGTCCCGAGCGCCGCATAGCCCAGCGGCAACAGCGCCGCGAACGGCAGGGCGCCGAGCAGCAGTTCGAGGGCGTGGTCGCGGTCGTGCCGCCGCCACAGCCAGACCATCCCGCACAGGCCGAGGGCCGCCCCTTCCGGTCGCGTCAGGTAGGCCAGCGCCGCCACCGTGCCCGCCAGGGCCGCCAGCGGCCGCTCGCGCAGGAGGCACCAGGCCCACGTCGCCACCAGCAGGAAGAACGGCCCCTCCGACAGGCACTCGGCGGGATGCCGCGCGAACCACGCGCCGAGCGCGTAGGCGAGCCCGGTCCACCACGCCGCCCGTTCGCCGAAGCAGGCGCGGGTGACCGCCCACAGGGGCAGCATCGCCAGCACGGCGCAGCCGCACGCGACGAGCTGACCTGCGGTCTCCGGATCGAGCGTGGGCCAGACCCGCAGCAGCATGCGGATCAGCGCGGGATAGCCGGGGTGGAACACGGTGCTCCACAGGGCGGACGGATCGCCCAGGGCCGACCGTTCCGCCATCCACAGGTAGCTGACCCCGTCGCGCCCCGGCACCTCCGTGCGCAGCACCACCAGCCAGCACAGGGCGGCCTTCAGCAGCAGCAGGAACAGCGGGGCGCGGCGCACGGCGGGACTCACTCGCCGGCCGCGACCGGGGTTACCTCGGCCGGCGCCTGCCGCAGCCAGCGCGCCACCGCCAGCGCATTGCCCAGCCGTTCCCGCGCCCGGCCCGCACAGGCCACCGTCGCCGGCGCGAGCCCCTCGCGCCGGAGCACGTCCTCGAGCACGCCGGCCCGGTGATTGCGCAGGTTGCAGTAGGCGGTCTTCAGCGGCACCGCTGTGCCGCGCCAGCCGAGCTGGTCGCGGGCCCACTCCAGGTGCAGGGGGCTCCAGGCCGCCAGCGGCCGGTCCCTGCCGCCGAGCCACGCGGCGAACGCCGCCCGCACCTCGGCCAGGTCGGCGCCGCCCTCGACCTGCGCGGCGGTGAGCCGCATGTGGCCCAGGTGATGCGGCGGCGGCAGTCCGCCGCGCGGCCGCAGGATCGCCTCGAACACCGCGCCGTCGTCGCAGCGCACCGCCGCCCACTGCACCAGCTCGCGCCCGGCCGCAGGATCGCCGCCGGGCAGCGCGGTCTCGCCGTAGGCCACCGCCAGCCCCGGCAGGCTCAGCTCGGCCGGCAGCCGGCGCGAGGGCCGTTCCCGGCGCACCTTGAAGCGGCCCTTCGCCGCCGCCTGGTGGCCCGTGTGCCGCACCTGACGGTCGATCACCCGGGCGAAGGCCGCGCGCAGCCGTTCCGGCGCCGGATTGCCCGGCTCCAGCAGTTCGAGCGCCAACGCCACCGACTCCACCGTCGACAGGTAGTCGGCCTGCGGCTCCCTGCGGATCCGGTAGTTGCTCGGCACGGCGGGATGCAGGCGGACGTGGCGCAGCCGGTGCAGCCACGGATTCTCGTGGTAGAGGCGCCGGGCGTGGGACCAGGTGCCGTCGAGCACGACCAGCGTCCGCGGCCGTTCGGCGGGCGGCAGCGCGGCCAGGTCCTCGGCATCAGGATGCGGGAACAGCACCGCCGCGTCGGGCGGCACTTCCACGGGCTGCGTCAGGTTGCCGTACAGGCCGCTCCACGGCACCACCACCCGCGCCCGCGGCAGCGCCAGAGCCACCAGGCGCGCCGTGCCGAACGGATGGAAGCGCTCCTTCGGGTGCTGCAGCACGACGAATCCGGTCCGGCTCTCCACCACCGGCACATCGGCGCACCAGCACATCGGCACCGGCCGCATGCAGCGGTAGCACGTGGGGCGGTGGACGGCCTCGGTCATCGGCGCGGCCAGTGTGGCGGCGCCGTTCCCCGGGCGGAAGCAGAACTGACCCGAGAACTGTTGGCGCCCACGGACCGCCGGCCACGCTCCGGAGTTCGCTGTCCACGCCTACTTCCGATCCGCCATGGCCACCGGGGCCGGGCAGCTCCGGGCAACGAGCGGGGTGGGGCCCAGGTCCTGCCGCCACTCGA
>CAZMGG010000141.1:0-14095 GCA_964565715.1 uncultured candidatus Brocadiaceae bacterium
CTTCTGGAATTCCTCGACGAGGTAGTCGATGACGCGCTTGTCGAAGTCCTCGCCGCCCAGGAAGGTGTCGCCATTGGTGGCCAGCACTTCGAACTGCTTCTCGCCATCGACGTTGGCGATCTCGATGATGGATACGTCGAACGTGCCGCCACCCAGGTCGTAGACGACGATCTTGCGGTCGGCGCCGCCGTCACCCTTGTCCAGCCCGTAGGCCAGCGCGGCCGCGGTCGGCTCATTGATGATGCGCTTGACGTCCAGGCCGGCGATCTTGCCGGCGTCCTTGGTGGCCTGGCGCTGGCTGTCGTTGAAGTAGGCCGGCACGGTGATCACCGCGCGCTCGACCTTCTCGCCCAGGTAGGCCTCGGCGACCTCCTTCAGCGCGATCAGGATGTAGGCGGAGAGCTGCGGCGGGGTGTACTGCTTGCCGTTGATCTCGACCTGCACCAGTTCGTCGGCGCCGCCGACGACCTTGTAGGGCACCATCTTCTCCTCGTCGCCCACCTCGTGATGCCGACGGCCCATGAACCGCTTGATCGAGTAGATCGTGTTGGTGGGGTTGGTGATCGCCTGGCGCTTGGCCGGCGCTCCCACCAGCCGCTCGCCGGCGGGCGTGAAGGCCACCACCGACGGCGTGGTGCGGCTGCCTTCCAGGTTGGCGATGACCTTGGGCTCGCCACCCTCCATCACCGAGACGACGGAGTTGGTGGTGCCCAGATCGATACCGACGATCTTCGACTTCGACATGTTGCGGGGCTTTCGCGATGGGACCCGCCGGGCCGCGACACGGAATGCGCCAGGGTGGCCGGCAGGAGGTGGCGCCTTCAACAAATGGCGTGCCTTCCTCAGGAATTGCGTCGCAAGGCGTTGTCGAAAACTGAGTTACGCCACTGCCTCTGATGATCGCCTGGATCATGCCTGCCGGAATGACAGCCAGCCCGCCAAGCTTGACTGCCAGACCGGCAGACGACGCACTTCCTATTCCCGCGGTGCCCCGGCCGCGGCGAGCGCCGTCCAGCGGCCCCAGGCGAGATAGGCGGCGTGCAGGAGGCACAGGGCGAGGCTGCCGAGCACCAGCAGCAGGTAGACCCGGTGCAGGGCGCCGTGGCCGACGTAGGTGCCGAGCAACACCAGCCCGAACAGCACGGCGAACCCCACCGAGTCCACCACCATCGGCGCCAGCATGCGGCCGGCGCCGTGCACCGCGCCGATCGCGCCGATCGCGAAGGCGCCGAGCGGGTGGGCCAGCGCCGCCACCGCCAGGTAGAGGGCGGCGTTGTCGACCACCGCCGCACTGGCATCGGGCAGGAACAGCCGCACCAACGGTTCGGCGAAGGTGTAGAGCAGGCCGACCACCAGCAGCCCCAGCACCAGGGCCTGGCCGCCGGCCCAGAAGCCCACCACCCGCGCCCGCCGCGGCAGGCCGGCCGCGACGCAGCGGCCCGCCAGCGTGGTGGCGGCGCTGGCAAAACCGAGCGCGCCGAACAGCACCAGGGTGTCGAGGCGCGTCGTCACGCCGAGCGCCGCCACCGCCTCGTCGCCCACCACGTCGCGCACCACGCGGGTGAGCAGCAGCACCAGCGTGACGCGCAGGCCCATCTGCAGCACCTGCGGCAGCGCCATCAGCAGCAGCGGCAGGGCGACGCGGCCGCCGCCGCCCTCGCTGCGCCAGCCCAGCCGCAACGGGTGCGTCCGCCGCAGCAGCCAGGCGTAGCCGAGCAGCGCCATCGCCGCCCGGGCGATCACCGTGGCGTAGGCCGCCCCGACCACGCCGTGGGGCTCGATGCCCACCGCCGCCCAGCCGAACATCAGCACGACGTCGAGCAGCAGGTTGAGCAGGTTGGCGCCCAGCAGCAGCAGCAGCGGCATGCCCACCTCGCCCACCGCCCGCATGCTGGCGGTGGTCTGCATCAGGGCGAACATCACCACGCAGCCGAGGTTGCTGATCACCAGGTAGTGGATGGCGTCGGCGCGCAGTTCGCCCTGCAGGCCGATGGCGTCCACCGACGGCGCCGACAGCAGCGCGGTGGCCACCGACACCACCGCCCCCAGCAGCAGCATCGCCCACTGCGAGCGGTTGGAGAACGCGCGGGCGGCGGCGACGTCGCCGACCCCCAGCAGGCGGCTCAGCAGCGACAACGACGCCACCGAGATGCCGTTGCCGAGGATCATCGGCAGGAAGTTGATGGTGGTCGCGACGTGGGCCGCCGCCACCGCGCCCTGGCCCAGCCGGCCGATCAGCACCAGGTCGACCAGGTTGATGACCGCGTGGCTGGCCATGCCGAGCGCCAGCGGCAGGCCGTGCTTCAGCACCGCCCACCAGGGCCTGGCCTGCAGCAGGTCGTCGGGCCGCGGCGCGGCCGCGGGCAGGGACGGGTCCGCGCTCACGGCCAGAACCGTCTCCCGCGGGGCATCCCGGCGCAATGCGGGAGCCCGGCTTTACCGCGCGTTGCGGCCCCGGCAGCATCACGCCGTGCCGCCCGTGGTCTCGATCCTGCTGCCGGCCCGCGACGCGGCGGCGACCCTGCCGGCCTGCCTGCGCAGCATCCGCCGGCAGAGCCTGGCCGACTGGGAATGCGTGCTGGTGGACGACGCCAGCCGCGATGGCACCGCCGCCATCGCCGCCCGCGCCGCCGCCGCCGACCCGCGGATCCGGGTGGTGACCGGCCCCGGCGCCGGCCTGCCGGCGGCGCTGCAGGCCGGCCTCGAGCACTGCCGCGCGGCCCTGGTGGCGCGGATGGACGCCGACGACCTGATGCACCGCCATCGGCTGGCCCTGCAGGTCGCCGCCCTGGACGACCCGGGACTGGCCGGCGTCGGCTGCCGCGTGCGCGCCTTCCCCGGTGCCGCGGTGGGCCCCGGCATGACCGACTACCTGCGCTGGCTCGACGGGATAAGGACACCGGCCGACGTGCGCCGCGAGGCGTTCGTCGAGTGTCCGATCGCGCACCCGACCTGGCTGCTGCGTACCGCGGTGCTGGGGACCCACGGCTACCGCGATCGCGGCTGGCCCGAGGACTACGACCTGCTGCTGCGGCTGCTGGCCGCCGGCCACGAGCTGGCGGTGGTCGCCCGTCGCCTGCTGGCGTGGCGGCGCGACCCGGGCAGCCTGTCGGCCACCGCCGCGGCCTACGGCCCGGAGCGCTTCAGCGCCTGCAAGGCCGAACACCTCGCCCGCGGCTTCCTGCGCGAGCGGCACTACCTGCTGTGGGGCTACGGCTCGACCGGCCGCACCCTGCGGGCGGCGCTGGCCCGGCACGACCGGCATCCGGCGTTCGTGATCGAACTGCACCCGGGCCGGCTGGGCAACCGCATCCACGGCGCGCCGGTGGTGGCGCCGGACGAACTGCCGCGCCTGCCGCCCCTGCCGCTCCTGGTCAGCGTCGCCGGCGCGCCCAACCGGAACCGCATCCGCCGGACGCTGGCGGCCATGGGGCGCGCCGAGGGCCGCGACTTCGTGGTCGCGGCGTGAGCCGCCGTCGGCTCAGTTGGCGAACAGCTCCCGGACCATCTCCAGGATCTTGGTCGGGCTGAACGGCTTGGTCAGGTAGTCGTCGGCGCCGGACACCTTGCCCGCCTCGCGATCCTGGTCCTGGCCCTTGGCCGTCAGCAGGATGATGCGGGTGTGGGTCAGCGACGGGTCGGCCTTGATCTGCTGGGTGACCTCGAAGCCGTTGAGCTTCGGCATCATCACGTCCATGAAGACGAGGTCGGGCTTGTGCAGCCGGATCGCCGCCAGGGCCTCCTCGCCGTTGCGCGCCTCCACCACGTTGTGGTTGTCCTTGCGCAGGATGAACGAGAGCGATCGGCAGATGAACGGCTCGTCGTCGACCACCAGCACCGTGCGTTGCTTCACGCCGTCACCTCCGCCACCGCCTTGAGGACCACCAGGGTCATGTCATCGCCCTTCAACCGGCGGTCGGCGAAGGCGTCGACCGCCGCCAGCACCGCGTCCAGGATCTGCCTGGCCGAGCCCTTGCCGGCCCCGGCCAGGACCGCCGCCAGCCGCTCCTCGCCGAACATGTCCTCGTCGGCGTTCACCGCCTCGGTGACGCCGTCGGTGTAGAGGAACAGGAAGTCGCCGGGCAGCAGTTCGATGCGCGTGCTGTCGTAGCTCGCCTCGGGCAGGAAGCCGAAGATCGTGCCGTCACCGCGGATCGGCTGCACCGATCCGGTGGCGGCGCGATACAGCATCAGCTCGTTGTGCCCGGCCATCACCACCTCCACCGCGCGGTCGCCGGACCGCATGGCGGCGGCGGCGGCGGTGAAGAACCGCTCGGTGCGCGACAGGTCGAGGTACATCCCCTTCGCCAGCCGTTCGAACAGGTCGGCGGGGTCAGCGCACTGCGAGGCCAGCGTCCGCAGGGTCGCCCGGGCACTGACCATGATCATGCCGCTGGCGAGGTTGTGGCCCGACACGTCGGCGATCACCGCCATGGTCCGACCGTCGGCGAGCGGCACGAAGTCGAAGTAGTCGCCGCCGACCTCGCCGCTGGTGCGGTAGTCGCCGGCCACGTCGAAGCCCTTCACGCCGGTGGCGGCCCGCGGCAGGATCTGGCCCTGGATCGCCTGGGCCATGCTCAGCTCCTTGCCGAGTTCGGCGACCTTGCGGGCGCCGAGTACCGCGCCCAGCATGGCCGCGAACGACATCGCCACCTGGGCCTCCTGGGAGCCCAGGTCCTCCTGGCTGGAGTAGGCGCTGTGGCGCCGGTCCATGACCAGCAACGCCCCCAGCACGACCCGCTGGGCGCCGGCGCCGTAGCTCACCGGCACGCCGATCACCTGGCTGCGGGCCAGCCGCTCCGGGGACTCGTCACCGCCGAGCCGGCCGCCGGCCGGCACCGCCCGGACCACGGCGGTGTCCTCGGCGGCGAGCACCTCGGCCAGCAGGCCCGCCACCGGCAGGCTCGGCGCGAACGGGTAGGGCTGCAGAGTGGCCTGGCCCTTGTCATCCATCACCGCGTGCACCAGCACCTCGCCGATCCCGGTCTCGGCGTGGTGGGAGACGTAGATGGCGCGCTCGACGCTGGCGGCCACCAGCAGGCCGCCGACGCCCATCGCCGCGATGTCCGCGTCGGTCTCCGCCGCCGACAGCTTCGGCAGCGTCTCGCCCAGCATGCTGACCTGCTCCAGGAGCTGCAGCGAGCTGGTGTTCATGCTCTCCATGTCGCGCTCGATGCGCTCGCGCTGGGCGGCGGCATCGAGGACGCGCTGCAGCAGCCGGTGCGAGGGCGCCTCGCCCTGTTCGGGCAGGGTGGCGACGATGCCACCACCCGGGAGATCGACGCGCAGCGCGGCGCGGCCCGGCGCCGGCCGGGCCGGCTGACCGGCGACGAACACGGTGCCGTCGTCGGCGCCCCAGCGCTGCACGGACCGGCCTTCCCCGTCCAGGACGTGGAGGGTGAGGTCCGCCAGGACGTCCGGCAGGGACTCCAGCAGGTCTACGGCTGCGGGTGTGAGCGCCACGGTTGCTCCGTCGCAGGGCCTCAGCGGGACGAAGGAACCGACGCCGCCACCAGCTTGCGCAGCCGGAGGATGTTCCAGCCGTCCACGCGCTCGTAGCCGAGTTCGTCCATGACGATCTTGGCGATGTGGATGCCGAAGCCGCCGATCTCCCGCGGGATGCCGGTGTCCTCCGCGACGTCGGAGGTGTCGTGGGCGAGCGGGTCGAACTCCGGACCCTGGTCGCGCAGCTGGATCTCGAACGAGGTCTCGTCGATGGCGAAGACGACCTCGATCGGCTTGCTCTCGTCGAGTTCGTAGGCGTGCCGCAGCACGTTGGTGACCATCTCCTGCAGCGCCAGCAGGATGTTGTAGCGCGTCCCCTCCGGGTCGTCGTCGAAGGGGATCGACTCGAGCAACGCCTCTCCGGCCTGCCAGGTGAGACGCAGGTGATCCATGGGACCGGTGAGCTTCAAGACGACTTGCGAAGACATTTCGGATCGCTCCTCGAACGTTGCCCCGCTATCGACCGGGGCGCCCCTCTGCCCTGAGCCTTTCGCCCCGGGCGCGGTCCCGACCCAGGACCCGCCCCCGCAGGCCCGTCGGCTCCGGCGGGCGTCGATCCGCCCACGCCATGGGCCGGTCCGGTGGTTTCGCGCCCCGGGTCCTGGTAGCCTCCGGCCCACTGGTTGGCGGGTGGCGGGCGCATGGGCGTCCGGCAGCCCGTCGGAGGGCAGATCTTGGTCAGCATTCGGACCCCGGCACGGGGCGTCGCGGTGGCGCTCGTGTTTCTCCTGTTCGGCTTCGGCGCGTGCTCGGCGACCCCGCGGGCGAAGGCCCCGGTCCAGCCCCTGCACACGCCCGTGTTGTCCAGTACCTGGATCCTGGCGCCGGTGCGCGGCGACGCCGAGATCGAACTGCGCGAGCTGGCCGACATCCCGACCACGCCGTCCCGCCTGCGGCAGGCCTGGATCCTGCTGCAGACCCGCCGGCCGCAGGCGGCGATCGATCTCGCCGCGGCGGTGCTCTACGGCGTCGAACGGCCGTCGCCGGCCGAGGAAGCCTGGTGCCGGTTCCTGCGGGCGGAGGGCTTCGCGGCCCTCGGCGAGCCCTCCCGCGGGACCTTCGACCGCAACCGGGCCCGCGAACTGGCCCTCGATCCGGAACTGCGGCGCCGGCTGGAGCCCGCGGCCGCGCCGGCGGCGGGCCCCACCACGGCCGACGCGCCCGCCGGCCCGCTGGCCCAGCAGCGGCGCGCCACCTGGAACCCGGCGCCGCCGGTCACCTCGCGCCTGGATCCGATGGGGCGGCCGTGGCGGGTCACCGTGCACCACTCGGCCCTCTACTTCCGCGACCACTCGGCCAACACCGCCGGGGCGCAGGTCCGGCAGATCCAGCGGGAGCACATGGTCGATCGCGGCTACGGCGACATCGGCTACCACTATCTGATCGATCCCGCCGGCCGCGTCTGGGAGGGCCGCGACGTGCGCTGGCAGGGCGCCCACGCCCGCGGCGAGCACAACCAGGGCAACATCGGGATCTGCGTGCTCGGCAACTTCGTGCGCGGCGCCGGCGGCCAGTTCCCGTCCGAGGCGCAGGCGCGGACCCTGAACCGGCTGCTGACCCAGGTCATGTCCCGCTACCAGATCCCGCCGGCCGAACTGCACACCCATCGGGACTTCGTCAAGACCGAGTGCCCCGGCGCCCTGCTGCAGGCCCTCGTCGACCGCTACCGACGCGACGCCGCCGCCGGCCGGACCGGCGCGGTGGCCGCCCGCGAGGAGTAGGGCGCGAACCGGCGCGGGCGTTGCGAGCGCCCGGTGGCCTACTATGGCGCCGGCCATGAGATTCCCGACGCCCGCCGCTGCCCTCGCCTGTGCCGTGCTCGGTTCCGGCCTGCTGGTGGCCTGCGGCGGCGGCGATCCGGCGCCGGCGCCGGACCGCCGGGTGCTGCCCGACCTCTCCTGGGACTACGGCACGATCCCCCATGGCCGCGCCGCCGAGCACGACTTCGTGATCGACGTGCGTGCGCTGGGCCAGGACCTGACGCCGCTCGGCGTGAACGCCGACTGCAGCTGCGCCCGGGCGAAGATGCTGTTCGTGGCCGCCGACGGCGCCGAGCGGGAGGCCACCGGCCAGCCGCTGCCGCAGTTCACCGCCCGCCCGGGCGAACGGCTGGTGGTGCGGCTCCTGGTCGACACGATCCACAAGGAAGCCGTCGACCTGGCGCCGGTGGACAGCCGCGCCACGCTGGTGCTGCAGTCGCTGCAGGATCGCCTGGGTCAGGACCGCGTGCTGCTGCCGATCCGGTTCCGGTTCGGCATCGACTCGCCGGTGCGCCTGCGGCCCTTCGCTGCCCTGGACTTCGGCCGGGTGCCGATGTCGTCGCGCCCGACCCTGCCCCTCGCGGTGACCGGCGACGTGGCCGAACGGCCGGTGCGGTTCGGCCCGGCGCGCACCAGCGATCCACGGCTGCAGGTCGAGCTGCAGCCCACCGCCGAGGGCGCCGAGCTGCGGATCACGTTCGTGCCCGGCGCCGACGCCCGCCCGGGGCCGTTCCAGGCGCTGGTCACCCTCGGCACCGACCTGGCGGATGGCTACGAGGTCCGCGTGCCCACAGCCGGCACCCTGGTGCCGGACCTGGAGGCGACGCCGATGGGCAAGCTGAGCCTCGGCATGGTCGACGTGGTGGCGGGCAGCCCGACCGAGCAGTTCGTGCTGGTCACCGACCACGACCGGCGGCGGCCGCCGGAGTTCACCGTGGCGCGGCTCGTCGACCAGGCCGGCACCGACGCCTCGTCCCACTTCGCGGTGCGCCTGGAGCCGGTGGCGGGCGATCCGCGCTCGACCCGGCTGTGGGTGCGCTGCACCGGCGGCCTGCAACCGCCGGGCTTCCGCGGCCAGATCGTGCTGGCCAAGGATGCGGTCGCGGGGCCGTTCCTGCCGATCGACCTGGTCGCCTTCCATCGAGCTCCATGAAGCACCGCCCCCTCCTCTGCTCCTCGTTGGTGGTCCTCTGCCTGCTGGCTACGCAATGCGGCGATGACGCCGCGCGCCCGGCGCCGCCGGTCCCGCCGCCGGCCCCCGCCGGCGCCGCCGCGCCGCCGGCCCAGGACCCGGCCCCGCCGGCGATCCCCGACGGCGCCGAACGCGTCCGGCTCTCGATCGGCGGCGCCCTGCACGGGCGGCTCGAACCGTGCGGCTGCGCCAGCGGCCAGCTCGGCGGCCTGGCGCGACGCTTCTTCCACCTGCAGCAGGCTGACTACGACCTGCTGATCGAGGGCGGCGACCTGGTGACCGGCATCACCGAACTCGACTTCCAGAAGTTCTACAAGTCGGTCGAGATCCTGTTCGGCATGCGGCGGCCCTACCACGTACTGGGCGTCGGCCCGCGGGACCTGGAGCTGAAGCTCGACGAATGGGCCGGGCTGTTGACCGGCATGGGCGTGCCGGTGGTCGCCTCCGACCTCGAGTGCGTCGATGCGGGCCTGCCGTGGCCGGCGCGGCCGTTCGTCGAACAGGTCGTGCGGACGCAGACCGTGCGTGTCGCCAGCCTGACCATGGCCCTGCCCGCGGCGGTGGCGGACCTGCAGCCGCCACGGTTGCGGCTGCTGGAGCCGGCGGTGGCCTGGCAGGCGGCGCTGCAGGGGGCCGCCGAGAGCACCCTGCGCGTGCTGCTGCTCCACACCGGCCCCGAGCGGATCGCCGCGGTGGTGCCGACCCTGCAGCCGCCCCCCGATCTGGTGATCGGTGTCACCGACGCCCACGGCGAGCCGGTGGCCCGGCCGCAGCAGCTGGGCGGCGTGCCGGTGGTCTACTCCGGCATCCGCGGCCGCATGCTGGTGGACGTGTCGCTGGCGCGGCTGGCCGAAGGCCCGCGCGTCGGCTACCGCATCGTGCCGCTGGAGGGCAGCAAGACCCGGCCCGGCATGATGGAGGACAAGGACGTCAAGGCCGCGATCCTGCAGCACCGGCACCAGGTGAAGGAGGACCGGGTGCTGCAGGCCCTGGCCGGCCAGCTCCCCACCGCCAACGGCGCTTCGTTCGTCGGCTCGGCGAAGTGCAAGGACTGCCATCCCGAGGCCTTCGCCATCTGGGAGCGCAGCAAGCACGGCCATGCCTGGAGGACCCTGGTGGACGCCGAGCGGAACCCGGACCGCTACGGCTGGCCGGTGACGGCCTATCCGGACTGCGTCGGCTGCCACACCGTGGGCTACCGCCAGCAGACGGGCTTCGTCGACGCCGCCACCACGCCGGAGCTGACCGACGTCGGCTGCGAGGAATGCCATGGCGCCGGCAGCGCCCACGTCAAGGCGCCGATGAAGAACCGGCTGGGGCCCGTCGGCAACGGCATCGCCGCCACCACCTGCACCCGCTGCCACGACTTCGAGCAGTCGCCGGATTTCGACTACGGCACTCGCTGGCGGACGATCGAACACGGTCGCAAGTGAGGCCTCGGCGCGCCTGACGGCGACGGCCGGTCCCATCCTGGGACTCGCCGCTGCCACCGTCGCCAGCAGCGGTAGGCTTCGTTGCGCCCCATGCCCTATCTCGTCTGCCTGCTGCTGCTGCTGGGCCTGTGCCATGTGATGGTGCCGCGCATCACGTTCGCGGCGCAGCGCCAGCGGGCGGTGGCCGCGTGCCGGCGTGAGCGGGTGATCGCGCTGACCTTCGACGACGGCCCCGGCACGGCGCTCACCCCGGCGATCCTCGACCGGCTGGCGGCGGCGCGGGCGCCGGCGACCTTCTTCGCGCTGGGCCGCAACGTCCCGGGCCGCGAGGCCATCCTGCGCCGGATCGTCGCCGAGGGGCACCAGCTCGGCTGCCACGGCCAGGACCACGTGCACTACGTGTTCCAGTGGCCTGGCCGCGGCCTGCTCGACCTGCATCGGGCCTGGCGCACGCTGGCGCCGCTGGTGCGAGGTCCGGTGACGGCGCTGCCGTTCCGGCCGCCGTTCGGCAAGCTGACCCTGCCGCAGTGGCTCTACCTCCGCCTGCGCGGCACGCCGGTGGTGACCTGGACCCAGGACGCGATGGACACCCGTCCGGACCTCGCCGATTCGCCGGCGGACCTGGCCGGACGGATCCGCGCCCAGGGCGGCGGCGTCGTCCTGCTGCACGACTTCGACCGCGACGAGCGGCGCATCCATGCCGACGTGCTGGCCCGCCTCGACGCGATCCTGGCGCTGCAGAGGCAGGGCTTCCGCTTCGTCGGGCTCGACGAACTGCACCGGCCCGCGCCGGCCACGGCGCCGGGCCTGCAGCCGGAGGCCTGAGGCCGCGCCCGGCTCAGCCCGGCACGACGATGCGGGCGGCCTTGCGCTTGCCGGCCTGGACCAGCCAGGTGCCCGCCGCCAGCACGGCCGAAGGATCGCGCACCACCTCGCCGTCCAGCCGCACGCCGCCGCCCTGGATCAGGCGCCGCGCCTCGCCGTTCGAGGCGGTGAGTGCGGCCAGCGCCATCGCCGCGGCCAGCAGCACCGCGCCGTCGCGCAGCGCCGCCGGTGGCACCGCCACCTCGGGCACCTCGTCCGGCAGGCCGCCCTGCTGATGCATGCGGTCGAACTCGGCGCGGGCCTGGACGGCGGCCGGCTCGCCGTGGAAGCCGGCGGTGACCGCCGCACCCAGGGCGAACTTGGCCTCCAGGGGATGGCCGGCCAGCAGCTCCCGGATCCGCGGCTCCGGCAGGTCGGTGAGCAGGGTGTAGTACTTCTCCAGCAGGTGGTTCGGCAGGCGCATCAGCTTGCCGAACATCTCGCCCGGGGCCTCGCGCACGCCGATGTAGTTGTCCAGCGACTTGGACATCTTCTGGCTGCCGTCGAGCCCTTCCAGCAGCGGCGTGGTGATGCAGACCTGCGGGCGCTGGCCCTGCTGCTCCTGCAGGGTGCGGCCGACCATCAGGTTGAAGAGCTGGTCGGTGCCGCCGAGTTCGACGTCGGCGCGCAGCTCGACGCTGTCCCAGCCCTGCAGCAGCGGATACAGGAACTCATGCACCGAGATCGGCTGGTTCTGCTGGAACCGCTGCTGGAAGTCGTTGCGCTCGAGGATCCGCGCCAGGGTGTAGCGACCGGCGAGCTGGATGCAGTCCATGAACGACATCCGGTCGAACCACTCGGCGTTCTCGCGCTCCTCGGCGGCGGCGACGTCGAGCACCGCGCCCACCTGATCGCGATAAGTGGCCTTGTTGCGTTCGACCTGTTCGCGGCTGAGCGACGGCCGCGTCTTGTTGCGACCGGTCGGATCCCCCACCATCGCCGTGCTGGTGCCCCACAGCAGGATCGCGGTGTGACCCAGCCGCTGGAAGTCGCGCAGCTTGCGCAGCACCACCGTGTGGCCGAGGTGGATGTCCGGCGAGCTGGGGTCGATGCCGAGCTTCACGCGCAGCGGGCGGTCGGCGTCGCGGCTCGCCGCCAGCCGCTGCCGCAGGTCCGCCTCGTCGACCAGGTCCACCACGCCGCGGCGGATCACCGCCATCTGCTCGTCGATGCTCGGGAAGGGCACGCGCGATGTCCTACCGGCGCGCCTGCCACCAGGCAAGCCAGCCCTCGCGGTCGCCGACCACCGGCCGCGCGCCGGTGACGTTCTTCAGGGCCGCCATCGCCACCCGCTGCTGGTCCGGCCGGCCCAGCCGCACCCAGTCGATCAACGCCTGCAGCACGGCCTCGCGATCCTCGGCGGGCGCGAACGCGGCGCCGAGCCAGACGTGCGCGAAGTGGTCGGGATCGCCGAGCCGCATCGCCTCGCGCAGGGTCAGCAGCGGCCGGGCGCGGATCGCCTCGTGGCCCGCCGGGTACTGGTCGATCTCGGCGCGCCCGAGCAGGCTGCGCCGCACCGGCGCCCGCCGATCGGCGACCGTGACGTAGCCGGGCAGCAGCCAGGCTTCGGCCACCACCCGCCGCCGCACGACGGTGTCGCCGGCGAGGGTCAGCGCCAGGGGCTGCTCCAGCCCGGTCTCGCCGATCGCGGTACGGGCCGGCAGGCGCAGCGTGGCGTTGCTCTCGTGCTGCCGCACGCTGCCATCCGCGTGGTCGTCCGCGATCCAGAACCAGACGCCGATCGAGGTCGGCGCGGCGTCGCGCTCGCCGCCCAGCACGACGGTGGCGCCCGGCAGCGGCGGCAGCCGCAGGGCGAACGTCACCTCGGCGCCCAGCGGCGGCACCGGCACCGGCTGTGCCAGCGTCGCCCGCTCCCGGCAGTGCAGTTCGAAGGCCAGCCCGTCGGCCAGGGCGACGAAGCCATCCATCCGCTCCCGGGCCCAGGCCGGCGCGGTGTCGCGCTGGTAGCCGGCCAGCAGCGAGCGCAGTTCCGGCAGGTCACGGTGCCGGTAGGCCTCGGTCAGGCGCACCAGCAGGCTCTCGTAGACCGCCTGCAGCACCGCCTCGTCGCCGCCGGCGGCGGGCCCGCCGATCGGCATCACCACCGGCACCGCATAGGTGCTGACCGCCTCGGCGGCGGCCTCGTCCTGGTCCACCACGGTGGTCACGCAGCCTGCCAGCAGGGGGGCCCACAGCAGGCTGCGGAGGCCGGCATGGGAGGAGCAGGGTGTCGCCGTTGCCATGGGCGACACTCTACTCCGAGCCATGCCGGGGACGACAGCGCCGGCCTAGGACTGCCCGTCGCCGTCGTTCTCGCGCTTCTCGCGCTCGCTGACCCGCTGGCCGATGTCGCGGAGCTGCTGGGCCAGGGAACCGAGCGGCGAGGCCGGCTGCGGCCGTTCGCTGACGGACTCCTCGGCCGCCTCCTGCTGCTCGTCGGTGTCGAAGTGGGCCTGGATCAGCGTCAGACCGATCTTCCGCTCGTCGGGGTCGATCTTGATGATGCGGACCTCGACGCGCTGGCCGACCTTGACGATCTCCTCCGGGTTGTCGACCTTGTGGTCGGCCAGTTCGGAGATGTGCAGCAGGCCTTCCAGACCGGCCTCCAGCTCCACGAACACGCCGAAGTTGGTGATCTTCGTGACCGTGCCCGGGACGCTGTCGCCGATGTGGTAGCGGGCCGGGATGTCGCCGGACCACGGGTCGGGGGTGAGCTGCTTGAGACCGAGCGCGATGCGCTTCTTCTCCTGGTCCACCGACAGCACCACGCACTCGATCTCGTCGCTCTTCTTCACGACCTCCGACGGGTGCGTGATCTTGCGGGTCCACGACATGTCGCTGATGTGCAGCAGGCCGTCGATGCCCTCCTGCAGCTCGATGAACGCGCCGTAGTTGGTGAGGTTGCGGACCTTGCCGCGGATGACCGTGCCCGGCGGGTAGTTCTCCGCCACCATGTCCCACGGATTCACCTCGGTCTGCTTCATGCCGAGGCTGACGGTCTGCTTCTCGGTGTCGATCTCGAGCACCACCACCTCGACGTGATCGCCGATCTTGACGACCTCGCTCGGATGGTTGATGCGCTTGGTCCAGGACATCTCCGAGATGTGCACCAGACCCTCGACGCCGTCCTCCAGCTTGACGAAGGCGCCGTAGTTGACCAGGTTGACCACCTCGCCCTGGACGTTGGCGCCCACCGGGTACTTGTCGAGGATGTTCTCCCAGGGCGACGGCATGCGCTGCTTGAGGCCCAGCGCGATGCGCTCCCGCTCCCGGTCGTTCTTGAGCACCTTGATCTCGATCTCGTCGTCCGGCCCCATGCCCATGACCTCGTAGGGGGTGCG
>CAZMGG010000142.1:0-9178 GCA_964565715.1 uncultured candidatus Brocadiaceae bacterium
GTAGAGGACGCGGCCGGAGATGCTCGACATGAACGAGACCGGCACGAAGATCACCACCAGGCTGGCGGTGGTGGCCAGCACCGCCAGGCCGATCTCGCGGGTCGCGCCCAGCGCCGCCTGCATCGGCGGCACGCCCTTCTGACTGGCCCAGCGGTGGATGTTCTCCAGCACGACGATGGCGTCGTCGATCACCACGCCGACCATCAGCACCAGGGCCAGCATGGTCACGCTGTTCAGCGTGAAGCCGAGCGCCCACATCACGCCGAACGTGGTCACCACCGACGCCGGGATCGCCACCGCCGCGATCACCGTCGCGGCCAGACTGCGCAGGAACAGCAGCACCACCAGCGACGCCAGGATGCTGCCCACCACCAGGTGCAGCTCGATCTCGTGCAGCGCCGCCGAGATGTAGCGCGACTGGTCGCGGATCACCTCCAGCCGCAGATCCGCCGGCAGCGCCGCCTGCACCCCGGGCAGCGCCGCCTTGACCGCCTCGATCACCGCCACCGTGTTCTGTCCGGACTGTCGCCGCACCTCCAGCACCACCGTCGGCTGGCCGTCCAGCCGCGCTGTGGTCCGCTCCTCGTCGACGCCGTCCTCGGCCCGGCCCAGGTCCGCCACCGTCACCGGCGTGCTGCCCCGCGTCTCCACCACCAGCCGGTCGAACTCGCCGGGCTCGCGCAGCCGCCCCATGGTGCGCAGCACCATCTCGCTGTCGGGCGAGCTGACGTTGCCGCCCGGCGCGTCGCTGTTCTGCCGCTGCAGCGCCTCCCGCACCCGCGTGATCGGCATCTGGAACGCCGCCAGCCGGTCGGCATCGATCCAGACGTTGATCGCCCGGCCGCGGCCGCCCTCCAGCCGCACCTCGCCCACCCCCAGGCACCGTTCCAGCACCAGCTTCACCCGCCGCTCGGCCAGCTCGGTCAGCTCGCGCAGCGGCCGCGGCCCCGACAGCGCCACCGTCAGCACCGGCGAGCTGTCGTTGTCGAACTTGCTCACCACCGGCGCCTCGACGTCCCGCGGCAGCCGCCGCTGCGCCACCGCCACCCGGTCACGCACGTCCTGCGCCGCCGCGTCGATCTCCCGCGACAGGTCGAAGGTGGCGATCACCAGCGACGTGCCCGCCCCGCTGATGCTGCGCAGCTCGGTGATCCCGGCCACGGTGTTGACCGCCTCCTCGATCGGCTGCGTCACCGACACCTCGACCTCTTCCGGCGCCGCACCGGGCAGCTCGGTACGCACCGACACCGTCGGCAGGTCCACCGACGGGTAGCGGTCCACCGGCAGATGCAGGAAGCCGACCGTGCCGGCCACCACCATCAGCAGCACCAGCATGCTGGCGAACACCGGCCGCCGGACGCAGATCTCTGCCAGCCGTTGCACGTCAGTCCCCCTGCACGCGCACCGGCGCGCCCGCCACCAGGCCCTTCGGTGCCATCACCACCTGCTCGCCCGCGGCCAGACCCTGCAGCACCTCGACGCCGCCCGCCAGCTCCCGGCCGAGCCGCAGCAGCCGTTCCACCGCCTTGCCGTCCTCCACCACGAACGCCCGCTCGACGCCGGCGAACGACAGCACCGCGCTCCGCTCCACGGTCAGCACCGGCGCCTGCGCCTCGACCACGATCCGCGCCCGGCAGAAGCCACCCGGCAGCAGCCGCCCGTCCGCGTTCGGCACCTCCGCCTCCACCAGCAGCGTCCGCGCCTGCCGTTCGATCGCCGGCGACAGCCGCGCCACCGTGCCCTCGTGCTCGCCCACCGCGCCGTCCGATCCGGGCACCGAATCCACCGTGAAGCGCACCGTCTGGCCGGGCCGCACCTCGGCCGCCGCCCGTTCGGGCACCTGCAGCCGCAGCCGCAGCGTCGACAGCCGCAGCAACGTCAGCACCGGCGCGCCCTGGGCCACGTACTGGCCCGCCGCCGCGCTCCGCTGCAGCACCCGGCCCGCCCACGGCGCCCGCAGATCGCAGTCCTGCAGCCGCTGCCGCGCCACCAGCACCTCGGTCCGCGCCACCTCGGCCTCGGCGATCCACGCCCGCGCCTCGTCCCGCGCCCGCTGCAACCGGCTCTCGGCCACCTTCCACGCCGCGTCCGCCGCCTCCAGGTCGGCCGCCGACCGCAGCCGCCCGTCCACCAGTTCCTGCAGCCGCGCCCGCTGCCGCGTGGCATCGGCCAGCAGCGCGCTGGCCTCCCGCACCCCGGCCAGTTCGTCCACCGCCACCGCCGGCGTCGGCTGCCCGGGTTCGGCCTCGCCCAGCAGCCCCAGCCGCGCCCGCGCCTGGGTCCACGCCGCCATCGCCTTCTGCGCCTCGAGGGCGAAATCGCGCTGGTCGAGCCGCGCCACCACGTCGCCGGCTGCCACCGGCGCGCCGACGTCCACCGCCAGGGCGGCGATGCGCCCCGGCACCTGGAACGCCAGCGCCAGTTCGTCCTGCGCCTGCAGGACGCCGGTCACGGCGACGATGCGCGGTGCGGTGGTGCTGCGGACGGGGGTCAGGGTGACGTCGCGGGGCGACGGCGGGCTCGCCGACCGCCCGCCCGACGAGGCCTCGCCGCCGCACGCAGCGGCGCCGACCAGGACCCACAGCGATCCGATGCGCCAGAGCGCGCTGCGCGACATGCGGGGAATGCTAGGCGGGCGCGAGGGTCCGGCAAGCGCGGTGTGCGGGCGAGGCCGGCCGGGGTCGCTGGTCTGCTAGGCCGCTTGGCGCCGGCAGCGGTGCGGCTCGTCGGTCACGAGCCGCCGAGAGAACGCCCCCCGCCGGTGATTCCGCCGCAGCTCGCGTGCGCCGCCACAGACCTCCCATGGCGTATTGCGCAACAGAGCACTACCCGAATCGCGCAGCCTCCTCCCCTTCTACGTGCCTCTCGATGTCATCAACATCTCCGGCCAGAACCGCGGACCAAGCCGTCTCGATCCGCCACGCCGCTCGGCCAAGGACGGCCGCATCGCGTTCGTCTCGCGCGTCGCGCTGGCACTCGCGAATGCATCGAATGATCTCCGTCACCGCGTAGGCAACGCGACGCGGCACCTCCGCTGCGCCCACCGACACGCGCGGCTCCTGTTGATTCCATTCATGGTTGAGAGATCCCATGGTCCTCAGGCAGTCAGTGAGAGCCTTCTGCAGGCCATCCTGCACTTGACCCCTCGGCCAGGTACTGGAAGCGACCGAAGGGACGTCCTGCGTCACATGCTCCTCGAGGCCAGCATGCCATCGCAGACGTGATACTGTCGCTTGCGATACCATCTCAGCCACCTCAGACGGACCCCAGGCAGGCAGGGTCGATCGACCGCGAGCAGACTGAACTAGGATCTGTCAGCATCCCACTGGTCCTGTCGGACGCCCCACTGGCGGCCTGCCTCTTGAAGAGCCTCATCGCGGGTCAGATGCCAGATATCGAACAACGAAGGCTCCTCCAGGGCACGGTGACCGAAGAGAAACCAACCTCCAGACCCAGGGTCGTACTCGAGAACCAGCCAGTTCACTCCGCCTCCTCGATGACCTGATGGCACCTCCGCTGCCTCGCGCCGCCTGGTGCTCATTGGTCCCTCAATGGAACAGGAATGTCGCCAGGTCGTGCAAGCCACCGCCGAGGTTGTGCTGGTAAAACGGCGCCGCCGGCGAGGGCGAGTCCAAGCCGACGGCGCCTGAGCCGGGAGTGCGGAGCGCAACGCCCCGGCCTGCCGCAGCCAGCGCAGGATGAGACGTTCGCGCAACGGCGACCCGGGTTCCGGCGCGCCGCCGGACTGGCCCGGACGCCGAACCGGCGGCAGCATGGGCCGGTGCCCGCCTCCGCCCTGCCCCGCGCCTTCTTCGCCCGGCCACCACTCATCGTGGCCCGCGCCCTGCTCGGACAGGTGCTGGTGCATCGCATCGACGGCGTCGAACGATCCGGCATCATCGTCGAGACCGAGGCCTACCTCGGCGAACGCGACCTCGCGTCGCACGCCAGCCGCGGCCGGACGGCGCGCACCGAGGTGATGTTCGGCCCGCCCGGCCACAGCTACGTCTACCTGATCTACGGGATGCACCACTGTATGAACGTGGTGACCGGGCGCGACGGCGCCGCCTCGGCGGTGCTGCTGCGGGCGCTGGCGCCGCGCTCGGGCCTGCCGGACGCCGCGCGCACCGACGGCCCCGGTCGACTGTGCCGCGCGCTCGGCATCACCAAGGCGCAGAACCGGCTCGACCTGTGCGGCGATGGGCCGCTGTTCCTCCGCGCCGGGACGTCGCCGCCCCGTTCGGCGGTGGCGCGCGGGCCGCGTATCGGCGTCGACTACGCCGGCGTCTGGGCACAGAAGCCCTACCGCTTCTGGCTCCGCGACGATCCCTGGGTCAGCCGCAGGCAGTAGCGGCCCGCGGCGCTTTCCCGTATTCCCGGCCAGGGCTACGTTGCCCCCCATGCGCCCGTTCGTGCCGTTCCTGCTGGCCGCCGCCGGCGGCGGCGCCGCCCTGGCGCAGCAGTTCGTGGCCGAACGGCCCCCTTCGATGCAGTGGCTCACCGTGCTCCACGTCGGCCGCGGCGACATCGACGGCGATGCGGACCAGGACCTCTACCTGCGCCTCTGGAGCACCGGCCTGCGCTGGTCGGCGATCCTGCACAACGACGGCAGCGGCCGGTTCACCGATCTCGGCAACACGCTGGTGCAGATCGGCGAGCAGACCGCGGCATTTGTCGACTTCGACGGCGACGGCGACGACGACCTGTTCGTGAGCCTGGTGGGCCGCGGCCAGCTCCTGCGGCGGGTGGGCAACGGCTTCGTCGACGCCTCGGCGCTGCTGCCGTTGTCGCCGGCCTGGCACGAGATGATCGTCGGCGACCTGGACGGCGATGGCGACCTCGACCTGGCCGGCGTCGGCAACGTGCTGATCATGGGCCGCAACCATGTGCTGCGGAACGACGGCAGCAGCGGCTTCCGGGCGATCGATCCGTTCCCCGGCCAGAACGGGCGGATCCGGGCCGGCGACGTCGATGGCGATGGCGACCTGGATGTGCTGCTGGGTCCGGCGCAGTCCGGGGGGCCGCCGGTGCTGTGGCGCAACGATGGCGGGATGGTGTTCACCGACGTCAGTGCGGGTTGGCTGCCGGCGGGGCTGCCGGCGGTCAACACGTTCGAGTTCGGCGACGTCGATGGCGATGGCGATCTGGACCTGGTGCTCGGCAGCGGCGCCGGCGGTGACCTGCTGCTGCGCAACGTCGGCGGCCGCTTCGTCGCGGTGCCCGGCGCCCTGCCGCCGAACGGCAGCACGACGTTCTTCCCGCGCTTTGGCGACGTCGACGAGGATGGCGATCTGGACCTGTGGCGCGGCGAGACCGGGGCCACGGCGACGACGCACCTGCTGCTGAACGACGGCACCGGGTGGTTCACGGCAGCACCGCTGCGGCTGCCGGCGGGCGGCGTGACGGAGACGATCCGGCAGTGCGCCGACCTGGACGGCGATGGCGATCTGGATGCGGTGGTCAGCGGTGCGGGCGGCGCGACGATCCTGTGGAACCGGCATCGTCAGGTCGGGAGCCCGGCACAGCCGGTGCGCGGTGCTCCCTGGACGGTGGAACTGTCGAGCCAGCCGGGCTACGGCACGACCCTGCGGGGCGGCCTGCTGGCGTTCGGCGTCGCCCGGCTGCCGCAGCGGCTTGGGCTGCCGCCGTTCGGCACGCTCTGGCTCGACGTTTCGGCGGAGATCGTGTTGGCGCCGGCGATGTTCGCGCCCGGGTCCGGGCCGGCGGTGTTCACCTTCCCGGTGCCGGCCCTGCCGGCATTGGCCGGCATGCCGCTGCACCTGCAGGGGCTGGTCGAGGACGCGCCGGGCCGGTCGCGGCTGACCTCGGTGCAGACGGTGGTGATCCAGTAGGCGCCCCGCGCCTAGCCGGCCACCAGCCGCAGGTCCGTCGCGAAGCGCTCGCACATCTCCAGGGTGAACTGCAGGTCCGGGTGGCGGACCACGATCCAGCCGTCGCCGACGATCACCTTGCGCGAGTCGCGTTTCCGCTCGCCGATCGGCGTCAGCTCGATGTTGGCCACGTGCGGGCCGTACTTGGCCATCAATGACTGCAATCCGTCGTAGCGCTGCACCCGGCCCTCGCCCTGGGCGCGCTTGAACACCATCCCGGCGTTGTACTTCTTGGCTTGGCCCTGGCTCCAGCGGCCGTGCAGCACCGCCTCGGCCCAGCCGGCGAACAGGTCGATGTCGCAGGAGTAGTTCATCGCGTGCACCAGCCGGGCGCCGGGGGCGCGACCGCCGATCTCGCCGAACACCGCCTCGCCGCGATCGGTGCGATACCACTCCATGTGGGTGAAGCCGGTCTGGAAGCCGAGCGCCTGCAGCACCTTCCGGCCCAGCTCGACGCCGGGGCGCGGGAAGTCGGCGAGCGGGTCCCTGAGGCAGATGTTCTGCGGGCTGATCCACGGGTTCTGCGCCATCACCATCGGCTTCGGCCGGTACCAGGCGACGTTGTGGAACAGGATCTCGCCGTTGGCGCAGACCGTGTCGAAGGTCAGCTCCTCGCCCTCGATGTACTCCTCCACCGACACCTCGGGCACGTGGCGGGTGAGCTGCAGGGCGTGCTCGAACTCGGCCTGGTCGCCGCAGCGATACGTGTCCTTCGAGCCGGCGCCGTCGATCGGCTTGATGATGACCGGATAGCCGATCCGCTCGACGGCGGCCCAGGCCTCCTGGCTGGAACGGGCGCGGGCGTGGCGCGGCACCCGCAGGCCGGCTGCGTCGAGGCGCTGCTTCATCACCTCCTTGTCGCGGAAGGGGATGGTCTGCTCGACGGTCATGCCGGGCACGCCGAAGGCCTCGCGCAGGCGGGCGGCGAGGATCATGCCCGGCTCCCAGAGGCACTCGACGCGATCGATGGTCTTGCCGCGGAGCTGCTGGCGGACCTGGTCGAGGACGTGGCCCTCGTCGGTCATGCTGCGCACCTGCACGTAGCCGGTGAGGTGGCGGCGGCAGTCCTCGGGCAGGCCCGACTGCGGCGTGTCGCCGACGCCGTAGACCTTGCCGCCCATCTGGGCGAGGCCGCGGGTGAAGAGGGGCATCTCGGCGGGGAAAGCGGGCGAGAGGAAGACGACGTTCACGGGTGCTCTCGGGGTTCGTGCGGAGTGCGGCGGAAACTCAGCCCAGCTCGACGCGCAGGGTGGCGACGATGGTGGCGAGCGCCTGCTCGACCACCTTGGTCTCGGGATGGCGGACGACGACGTAGCCCTCGCCCTCGTAGCTGCCGGCGGGCGCCTGGCCGGACTGCGGCAGCTTCGCCTCCACCACCACGGCCGCCACCTTCTGCCGCACCTCGTCGAGGCCGTGCACCGCCACGACCTTGCCGCGGCCCTGGCCGCGCAGGTAGGCCGCGCCGGCGGCGTAGCGGCGGACCGGCGGCGTGAAGCGGTCGAAGACCATCAGCTCGGCCCAGGCGCGATACATGTCGGTGTCGTGGGCGTAGCTCATCAGGGTCATGAACTGCGCGCCGGGCGGCCGGGCGGCCACCTCGGAGATGGCGATGCTGCCGTCCGGGCGACGGAACCACTCCATGTGGGTGAGGCCGGTGACCATGCCGAGCGCGCGCAGGGCGGCGGGGCCGGCCTGGCGGATCGGGTGGAACTCGGGGCCGGAGATCTGCTGCGGCAGCACCACCGCCCACTGGATCCACGGATTCTCCATCACGTGCAGCGGCGTCGGGTGGTACTCGGAGATGGAGTGGAAGACGTGCTCGGTGCGCAGCGACACCGAGTCGAAGGAGAACTCGCGGCCCTGCACGAACTCCTCCAGCAGCATCGGCGACTTCGCACTCGGCCGGACGGTGGCGAAGAACGAGGCGAGCTGGGCGTCGTCCTCGATGCGGGCGGTGGTCTTGGCACCGGCCCCGGCGGGCGGCTTGGCCACCACCGGGAAGCCGCTCTGCGCCGCGAACTCGCGGGCCTCGGCCAGCGAGGCGCACAGGCGGTGGCGGGCGCAGGGCAGCCCGTGCTCGCGCAGCACCTCCTTCATGATCGCCTTGTCGCGGAAGTTGCGGGCGGTCTGGTGGTCCATGCCGCGCACCTGCAGCCGCTGCCGCACGGTGCCCAGCGCCTCCTGCAGCGGCTCCAGGATGCCCAACAGGCAGTCGAGACCACCGAGCTGGCGCGCCGCCGCCCGCACGCCGTCGGTGAGCGGATCGGCGTCCAGCGCGTCCTTCACCTGCTGGAAGCCCACCAGCAGCTCGCGCACCGACGGATCGAAGCGCTCCGCCGGGTCCTGGGACACCACCGACAGGCGCACGCCGGGCAGGCTGGCCGCCGCCCGCACGAAGCGGAGCGTGTTCTCCCGGGCATAGGGGACGACGAAGACGACGTGGGGCATGGGCGTGCTTGGTACCGGGCGGCCCGAACGGTATCCCTTGCCCCCACGAGCCGCCACCGCGAGCCCGACCCACCATGCGCCCCCTCCGCATCGCCCTCGCCGCCTCCGAGCTGGCCCCGTTCGCCAAGACCGGCGGCCTCGCCGACGTCGCGGCCGGCCTCGGCCGCTTCCTGCACAAGCAGGGTCACGACGTGCGGCTGTTCCTGCCCCTCTACCGCAGCATCGCCGATTCGGGCCGCGGCCTCGAGCGGCCGAAGCACCTGCAGGACATCGACGTGCGCTTCCCGAGCCGCTCGATCCGCGCCAGCATCGCCACGGTGCCGCTGCCGCAGAGCGAGGCCCTGGTCTACCTGGTCGACTGTCCCGAGCTCTACCACCGCCGCGGCATCTACACCGACGACGGCGACGAGGCCCTGCGCTTCGCCTTCCTGTCGCGGATGGTGCTGGAGACCTGCCAGCGCAGCCAGTGGGCGCCGGACATCCTGCACGCCAACGACTGGCACACCGGGCTCTTGCCCCTCTACCTGAAGACCACCTACGCCTGGGACCGCATGTTCGCCGCGACCCGGGCGGTGCTGACCATCCACAACATCGGCTACCAGGGCAACTTCGCCGAGTCGCAGCTCGACCAGCTCGGGCTCGGCGACCAGCGCGCCCACCTGCACCACGGCGACCTGCGCGAGGGCCGCTTCAGCTTCCTGAAGACCGGCGTCCTGCACGCCCACCGGCTCACCACCGTCTCCCGCACCTATGCCCGCGAGATCCAGACCGACGAGTACGGCATGGGCATGCAGGAGCTGCTCCGCTCCCGCAGCCACGACCTCACCGGCATCGTCAAC
>CAZMGG010000142.1:9188-13966 GCA_964565715.1 uncultured candidatus Brocadiaceae bacterium
GCCTCTGGGGCTTCGCCCACAACCTTCGCCACGACGGCGTCGACTACGGCGACTGGGACCCGCAGAACGACCCCCTGATCCCCCACCACTTCGCGCCCGACGACCTGTCAGGCAAGGCGAAGATGAAGCAGGCCCTGCTCGGCCGCATGGGCCTGCCCCACGACCCGCGCGTGCCGGTGTTCGGCGTGGTCTCCCGCCTCACCAGCCAGAAGGGCTTCGAGCTCTTCGCCGACAGCATCCCGGTCTTCCTGCAGCGCGAGGACATGCGCCTGTGCGTGCTCGGCTCGGGCGAGGAGCAGCACGAGAAGTACTTCCAGTGGCTGCGCGACACCTGGCCGAAGAAGGTCGGCATCTACCGCGGCTTCCAGGAGGAGCTGGCCCACTGGATCGAGGCCGGCTGCGACGCCTTCCTGATGCCGTCCCGCTTCGAGCCCTGCGGCCTCAACCAGATGTACAGCCTGCGCTACGGCACCGCGCCGATCGTGCGCCGCACCGGCGGGCTGGCCGACACCGTCCAGCAGTGGTCGCCCGAGCGCGGCGAGGGCACCGGCTTCCTGTTCGACGAGTTCTCCAGCAAGGCGCTGGCCGGCACCGTCGAGTTCGTGTTCCGCTGCTGGAAGGACCAGGACCGCTGGCGCCTGCTGATGCGCAACGGCATGGCCCAGGACTTCTCCTGGGACAAGCAGGGCCAGGAGTACGTCGCCCTCTACCGCTCGCTCGTCGGCTGAACCCACTCCCATGCACGTCGTCTTCGTCGAACCCTGCTTCCCCAGGAACCAGCGCGAGTTCCTCCGCGGCCTCGTCCACACCGGCGCCAAGGTCACCGCCATCTCCGAGCGCAGCGCCGACCTGCTGCCGCCGGACCTGAAGGGCCGCCTCTACGGCTTCGAGCGCGTCCGCTCGGTGGTCGACGAGGGCGCCGTCCACGACGCCGTGGTCCGCGCCAACGCCCGCCACCGGGTCGACCGGCTCGAGTGCACCGTCGAGGCGCACGTGATGTCGGTGGCCCACGTCCGCGAGAAGCTCGGCATCTACGGCACCACCGCCCGCACCGCCTGGCTCTGCCGCGACAAGCCCGCCATGAAGGACGAGGTGCGCAAGGCGGGCCTGCCCTGCGCCGCCTCCTGCCGCGCCAGCGACGCCGACGCGGTCCGCGCCTTCGCCAAGGCGAACGGCTATCCGCTGATCCTCAAGCCGCTCGATGCCGCCGGCGCGTCCGGCGTGACCCGGGTGGCCGACGACGCAGCCCTGGAGCAGGGCATCCGGGAACTCGGCGTCGACCGCGGCCGCACCATCGGCGTCGAGGAGTTCCTGGAGGGCCACGAGGGCTTCTACGACACGATCACCATCGACGGCCGGGTGGCGCTCGACTTCGTCACCCACTACTACCCGAACGTGCTGGAGGCGATGCGGACCCGCTGGATCTCGCCGCAGATCGTCACCACCAACCAGGTCGAGGACTCGCGGTACCGCGAGGTGCGCGAGCTGGGCCAGAAGGTGATCTCGGCGCTGGGCATCTGGACCTCGCCGAGCCACATGGAGTGGTTCTTCGGCCCGAAGGGCCTGAAGTTCTCCGAGATCGGCTGCCGCCCGCCGGGCGTCGGCGTGTGGGATCTGTACTGCGCCGCCAACGAGTTCGACATCTACCGCGCCTGGGCCGAGGCGATCGTGTTCGGCGAGATCCGGCAGCGGCCGACGCGGAAGTACTGCGCCGGCATGATCGCGCTGCGCCCGGACCGCGACGGCACGATCCAGAGGTACGAGGGCGTCAACGAGCTGCAGCAGCGCCACGGCCAGTGGATCATCGACCGGCACCTGCCGCCGGCGGGCACGGCGACGCAGGGCGTGGAGGCGGGCTACATGGCCAACGCCTACGTGCGGATGCGGCACCCGGACTTCGACGAGCTGCGCCGGATGCTGGACTGGGTCGGCGAGAACGTGAAGGTCAAGGCCGGCTAGGCCGGCGGCGCCGGGGGTTCGCGGCGCGGGTGCGGGTCGGTTGGTGTCAGTCGAGTTCTCGACACCCGCCGGACCACGCCGTCCCGGCGGCAGACCAGCAGGGCCTATCGGACACCCACGCGCCCTCGGACATCCCGGGCCCGCACCGTCACCTCGTTGCTGTGGATGTTCGCCCACCCAGGCGGCCCACGGATCACGTGCACGGTCAGCCACAACGGATCCTCGTCTGGCATGCGGCAGATGGCATCCCACTCCTGTTGCGTCAGGACGATGATGGTCACGTATGGCCTGGGCCTGTGTCGCATGTCGTTCAGATTCGAACGCCATGCGGCGCTGTCGGGATCGCGAATGACCCATCCCCCTGCTCTGACTGAGCCTCGCACGGAGCATGATACTTCGCCACCCAGGGCTTCGAGGTCGGCATCGGTGGTGAATCGCCACACCATGCAGTCCGATGTGTCCCCTGCGCCGGCCATGAAGTCCCCTCCATCACCGCCAGGCAAGAGTGCGACGTCGCCGGCATCGATCTTGACCGTCGCGCAAGCAGTCAAGCACAGCAGCAGGCAGAGACACGCATTGTTGGAGACCGATAGCATTCTCGTCTCTTCGTCAACAGGTTACGCCCACCCATGCACATCCATCCATCAACCCAGCATGTGGAACTCAAGGCCAGGGAGGACCTTCATAGGCAGTGCCAAGTCACCCCCTACTGATCCCTACTGATACGCAACCCATAACTGTACCCCACCAGCCCCTACGGTCTGCGCAAACACAAGGCACCTAACCACACCTGCCCATCGGCGTGCAGCATCGGAATCATGGACGATTCGCGGCCCTCCCAACAACAGAGACTCTACGCTCACGAAGTCCTCTCTGCGCACAGCCCCCTCGGCATCTCGCTTCACGATGTCCAGCATGTGATCGCAAGCCGAGTGCACGACGACTGCCCTTTCCACAGTGCCGCCTATTCCCGGCACGACGGACCTCGAATCCTGCATCGCCCTAGCTACGTCCACGATCTTCGCGGCACAGGCAACAATCATTCGCCAGTCATCGGCGCAGCCCCGCACCACCCAGCGTCGATCCTGCGGCAACCTTCCGTAACTATAGACTCTCGGGGGTCTGGGCAACTGCCAACGTACAAGCATGCCTATCAGCCGATCCGCTACATCCGCGTCCCCACGCGCCGCAACCATCCGCACAACATCGTCAAATACCGATGTCCCTCCACTCTGCACACGGCTACTCACCAGCATCCGGGCGCCCCCCAACGCCCACTCCTCTACACTCAGGGTCGGCCCATAACCGCTACCCGGCAATTCCGAGGCATGCTCACCTCCCCAGATCCGCGTACCGATCACGCACAACTCCATGTAACATTGATCCTGGAGCATTGCAGCTCCTCCCTCCCTCTTCAGCGCCAACAGACTCGCCTCCAAGGGCACTGCAATGTTAGACTCGCCCCAGACCCATGGCGAGGCACGTGAACCACCGCTTCTCGCCGCTTCCCCTTCTGCACGGCGAACATCCTTAGCAATTGCTTGCCCGACCGCCGCTGGCTGCCCCGCAACCAGCTCCCTCAACCGACGTAACCGCACTGTGTCGAGCCGCTCCGCCAACTCCATCAGGACACTAAGCACAGCTTCGACGCCTGCATCCGGAGTGATAACGATGGACTCGGGAG
Source organism: uncultured candidatus Brocadiaceae bacterium (assembly GCA_964565715.1). Classification (GTDB taxonomy): domain Bacteria; phylum Planctomycetota; class UBA1135; order UBA1135; family UBA2386; genus CAZMGG01. The sequence goes on from CAZMGG010000142.1 coordinate 12,832, forward strand.
CATGATCAGCCAACACGATTCGGTACCCGATCCTGATCCCATCAACCCTGGCCACAGCTCGTGGGACCAGGTGCGCAAGTCCCGCTTGGGCCGAGATTGACGCGACGGCGAGCCCTCCCACTATGGCGCCGTACACGACTCCCAATCCACTGTTCCTGATGCTAATACCCATAACCCATTCCCAATAGCGCCGTAGATACCGGTGTCGCCGCAGGTCCTGGGAACGGAGGCAGCGGAGCCTCGGGATCGTACTCGAACATCCGAGATCGGACTCCGCTGGGTGACTTAGAGAAGGTGTCTGGACCGGACTCATAGGTCTGCTCGCAATCTTCCGGAGCGCCGCGGTGCATCCGCTCCCCGTGTAGGTGTCCAACTCGCGCATGCCCCCAAACTGGGTGGCCCCGCGCCGCAAGGCCGACCGAAGCGCAGAACCTCGCATCACCCTCCGGCTCATAACTCGAGTAGCACACGGCCACGATGATGGGCACCCTCGGATCCAAGATCCTCAGACCAGCCAACAGCGCCACTTCTGTCAAGATTGAGCTCTCTCCGGCATTTACAGAACCCGGCTGCTCAGGAGTATCCCAAGGGAACAGATGTCCGACGCCCGGGCCCGGGCCATCTGCTCCCGGCGAGACCCCGTGACCCGTAATTATGATACGGACAAAGCCATGCGCGGGATGGTGTAGCACATCCCCATGCTCTGGATTCAGGAAGCTTCTCGACATCTCCCCGCTTGGATCGACGGTCACAACCATGCCGCCGCGTGGGTCTCCCTTGACAATCCACTCGGCATGCTGCCGCATTTGCTCATCCTCAAGGCCGTTGTCTCGTGTCATGTACACAATCGTCTGCAGTCCGTATGGGTCAATCGCAATGCCGGGCATGTTCCCTACATAGACGTAGTCATTGCCAAGTCCCGAATCATCAGACCACACCCCCAGCGGATCCTGGCTCACGAAGCGCCCCAGCCACGGGCTGTAATGGCGATGCCGCATGTACACCAGCCCCGTCTCCGGGTCGAACCGGTGCCCCTTCCAGTGGAACGGGTTGCCCGACAATGACGTGTAGCCGGTGAAAACCCCGCCGCTGTAGAACCGCGTGCTGCCGTAGGGATCGTACTCCTGCACCTCCA
>CAZMGG010000143.1:0-13794 GCA_964565715.1 uncultured candidatus Brocadiaceae bacterium
GGCCTGGCCGGGCCAGGTGCCGGCGAGGCAGAGGTTGCCCTGCACGCCGTTGCCCTTCAGCTCCTGGCCCTGGTCGTCGACCAGCAGGGGTCGGACGCCGGGCAGCGGGAAGGTGGCGGAGCCGGGCTTGCAGGGCGTGGCGCCGGGCAGGGCCGAGATCAGGATGCCGCCGGTCTCGGTCTGCCACCAGGTGTCGACCACGGCGCAGCGGCCGTCGCCGACCACGTCGTGATACCACTCCCAGACCTCCGGGTTGATCGGCTCGCCCACCGAGCCGAGCACGCGCAGGGACTGCCGCGAGGAGCGCCTGACGAACTCGTCGCCGAAGCGGTGGATCGCCCGGAGCGCCGTCGGTGCGGTGTAGAAGATCGTCACCTGCAGGTCGTCGATCACCTGCCAGTAGCGGCCGGCGTCCGGGTGGACCGGCGTCGACTCGAACATCACCGTGGTGGCGCCGTTGCAGAGCGGGCCGTAGACGATGTAGCTGTGGCCGGTGATCCAGCCGGCGTCGGCGGCGCAGAAGTGGACGTCGCCCGGATGCCAGTCGAACACCAGCTGGTGGGTGTAGGCGGCGTACAGCAGGTAGCCGCCGGTGGTGTGGAGCTGGCCCTTCGGCTTGCCGGTGCTGCCCGACGTGTAGAGGACGAACAGCGGATCCTCGCTGTCCATCCATTCCGCGGGGCAGAAGGCCCGCTGCCGCGCCATCTCGGCGTGCAGGTCGAGGTCGCGGCCCGCCTGCATCGGCACCTGGGCGTCGGTGCGGCGCGCCACCAGCACGGTGTGCACCGGCAGGCCCTGGATCGCCTGGTCGACGGTCTGCTTGAGCGGGATGACCTTGCCGCCGCGGAGGCCCTCGTTGGCGGTCAGCACGACGCGGCAGTCGGCGTCGACGATGCGGTCGCGCAGCGACTCGGCCGAGAAGCCGGCGAACACCACGGAGTGCACCGCGCCGATGCGGGCGCAGGCCAGCATGGCGTAGGCGATCTCCGGGATCATCGGCAGGTAGAGGCAGACGCGGTCGCCCTTGCGCACGCCGTGCGCCCGCAGCACGTTGGCCAGGCGGCCGACGTGCTCGTGCAGCTCGCGATAGGTGATGCGGCGGTACTGGCCCGGCTCGTCGCCGGCCCACAGGATCGCGGTCTGGTCGGGGCGGTCGAGCAGGTGCCGGTCGATGCAGTTGTAGGCGGCGTTGAGCCGGCCGCCGAGGAACCAGGCGAACTCGGCCTTGGCGAAGTCCTGGTGCAGGGTGCGCTCGAACGGATGGAACCAGTGCAGCCGGGCGGCCTGCCGCCGCCAGAAGCCCGACGGGTCCTCCAGCGACTCGCGATAGAGCCGCTCGTACTGCTCCCACGAACCGACGTGGGCGCGGGCGGCGATCCGTTCCTTGGGCTGGACGATGCGCTCGGTCATGGTGCCTCGCTGGTCACAGGCTGCGGACCCACTGCAGCAGGGTGCGCACGGCGGTGCCGGCGGCGCCGCCCTTGTAGTAGTCCTTGGCGGTGCCGCCCCAGGCGGCGCCGGCGATGTCGAGGTGGGCCCAGGGCACGTCGCCGGCGAACAGGGCGAGGAACGCCGCGCCGGCGATGGTGCCCGCCCCGTGCTGCGCCCCGTTGAGGTTGGCGACGTCGGCGAACTTGCTCTTCACCTGCTCCTTGTGGCAATCCCACAGCGGCAGCTGCCAGAGCGGCTCGTCGGCGGCCTTGCCGGCCGCGATCAGGGAATCGATCAGGGCCTGGTCGTTGCCGAGGATGCCGGCCACCTCGTGGCCCAGCGCCACCACCACCGCGCCGGTCAGCGTCGCCAGGTCGACCAGTTGGTCGGGCTTGTAGAAGCGACGGGCGTAGGCGATCGCGTCGGCCAGGATCAACCGGCCCTCGGCGTCGGTGTTGAGCACCTCGATGGTGTGGCCGTCCATCGCCCGCACCACGTCGCCGGGCTTCTGCGCCGAACTGCCCGGCATGTTCTCGGTGGCCGGGATCACGCCGACGATGCGGGTCCGGCCGCCGCCCTGCAGGCCGCCGTGGGCGATGGCGTGGAACAGGCCCAGCACGGCGCCGCCGCCGCACATGTCGTAGCGCATCTCGTCCATCTTGGCGGCCGGCTTGATCGAGATGCCGCCGGTGTCGAAGGTCAGCCCCTTGCCGACCACGCAGACCGTGGTCTTGGCCCCCGGCGGGTGGTAGTCCAGCAGGATCAGCTTCGGCGGCTCGTCGCTGCCCCGCGCCACGCCGAGCAGGGCGTTCATCTGCAGGCGCTGCATCGCCGCCCGATCGAGCACCTTCACCTTCAGGCGGCCGCGGGCCAGCTTCTTCGCCTCGGCGGCCATCCGGCCCGGCGTGCACAGGTTGCCCGGCAGGTTCTCCAGGTCGCGGGCGAACACCGTGGCGTCGGCGCCGATCCGGCCGAGTTCGAGGCCCTGGGCGAAGGCGCGGCCGGCGGCCGCCGGGCCGACGAATTGCACCTCGGCGTCCTGCGCCGCACGCGCCTTCGGCTTCTCCTTCTGCGGCGGCTGGTACGTGTAGGCGCCGAGGATCGTGCCCTCGGCCAGCGCCGTGCCGGCGGCGGCGGCGGTCACCTCGCCGAGCGCCTTGGCGCCCACCACCAGCCGGTAGCGCTTGCAGCCGGCGTCCTCGGCGGCCTGCTGCGCCACCGCCGCCGCCCGCCGCAGGCGCTCGGCGGTGACTTCGGCCGTCTTGCCGAGGCCGACGAAGCCGAGCCGCGCCGGCGCCCCCTTCTGCCGCGGCCGGAACAGGCTGACCTTGCGGAAACCGGTCTTCAGGTCGCCGGAGTCCTGGCACTCGGCGATGGCCTTGCCCAGGCCCGCCGGGGCCTCGGGCACGCCCCCCTCCGCCGCCAGCACCAGCACCAGTTCCACGCGGCCCGACGCGGCCGTTCCCACGCTGCGGATCTTCATAGGCGGCCCTGTTTAGCCGGCTTCGGGGCCGCGCTCCACCGTGCGCGGGGCATTCATCGGCGGCGGCCCGGCCTCAGGCCGGCCCGGCGGGCAGGTCGCCGACCCAGCGCGTGCCCTGCGCGTCGGCCAGTTCCTCCTGCTTGAAGATCGGCACCTGCGCCTTCAGCCGGTCCATCAGCCAGCGGCAGGCATCGAACGCCGCACCGCGGTGCGGGGCCGCCACCACCACCACCACCGAGGCCTCGCCGATCGGCACCTCGCCGAGCCGGTGCGCCACCCGGGCCCGCGTGAACGGGAAACTGCGCACGGCCTGCTCGAACAGCTCCACCATCACCTTCTGCGCCATCTCCGGGTAGCACTCGTAGCGCAGCGTCGCCACCGGCTGGCCGTCGTTGTGGTCCCGCGTCACCCCGGCGAACGTCACCACCGCGCCGTCCTGGTCGGTGCGGCACTCCAGTTCGAGGGCGCGCGCATCGAGCGGCTCGTGGGAGAGGTCGAAGCGGTAGAGGTCGTGGGCGCCCGAGCCGCCGCTGATCGGCGGGATCAGCGCCACCTCGTCGCCGGCCCGCAGCACCCGGTCCTGGCGCACGTAATCGCGGTTGACGGCATACGCCAGCGGCAGCGTCGCCAGCGCCGGCGCCCGCAAAGCCAGCACCTCGCGGAGGCCGGCCACCGTGCAGCCCGCCGGCACGTCGATCGCCAGCGTCTCGGCGCCGAGCGCCTCGCGCACCGGGCCGAAGCAACGGACCGCGATGCGCACCGTGGATGGTTCGGTCATCACGGTCACCATACGGGTCGGCGGCGCGCGGGCGACATCGACGGCGAGCCGTATCGGTCGCCGGCCGGGAAGCGGGGCTGCCGCTGGCGCGGTGCCGGGCCCTCTGTCTATCGTCTCGCGCCGCGGCCGCAGGGGCGGCCCGCATTCCCGACACCACAGGCCCCACACCCCCGTTCCCCCGCATGCTCGCACTCCTCACCACGCTGGCCGTCTTCGCCCCCCAGGGCCCCCTCGGCAATCCCCCCGTCGTCATCAACGAGTTCAGCTACGACGACAGCGGCACCGACGACAAGGAGTTCGTCGAGCTCTACAACCGCTCGGCATCGCCGGTCGACCTGTCCGGCTGGATCCTGCAGGGCGAGGAACTGGGCACCACGTCGACGGCCTCGGCCAACGCCGCCTTCACCATCCCCAACGGCACGATCCTGAACCCCGGCCAGTTCCTGGTGGTCGGCCAGGCCAACGTGCCCAACGTCAACCTGGTGTTCAACAGCACCAGCTGGATGGAGAACGGCTGCGACGGGATGACCCTGCGCGACCCCTCGCTCAACGTCATCGACGGCGTGGCCTGGGAGACCGCCAGCATCCTGGTGCCGATCCCGGCCTGGTTCGAGGGCAACGGCATGCACGGCGACACCCTCCTCAACGACAGCACCACCTCGGCGCCGCCGTTCCTGACCTCGGCGTCCCGCCGCAGCGACGGCCACGACACCAACGACAACGGCTGCGACTTCCTGGTGATGGCCTGGAGTCCCGGCGCCAGCAACGCCACCGGCAACTCCGTCGCCCTGCCGGCCATCGAGAACGCCGACGGCAGCCCGGGCACGGTCCAGTCGTTCGCCACCTCCTTCGTCGCGCCCAACGTCCAGAACCCCGCCGCCGTCGTCAACAGCTCCAGCCCCGCCACCACCCTCAACGTCGGCCCGTCGCCGCAGGGCGGCAACGTGCTGGTGATGCACGACCCGTCGGGCGGCGGCAACATGAACGCGCTGCGCCACCTGCCCGCCGACGACCTCCTGCTGGAGTGCTACGTCTGGGTGCGCGGCGGCAATCCCGGCTTCGTCCCGGCCGACGGCGAGTTCTGGAGCATCGGCATCGGCACCACCGACAGCTTCGGCAACCCGCCGGACCTGACCGGCACCTACTACGCGACCATCACCTGCGCCACCACCACCGCCAGCCGTTCGTTCGGCTCCACCGGCATCGGCTGGTTCGCCTACGTGCACCAGGGCCAGACCCAGATCGTGCTGGCCGACATGAACAACGGCAGCGCCGGCTTCACCGTGCTGGGCACCGTCACCGCCACCACCGGCGTCAACGACGGCTGGCAGCGCCTGCGCCTGCGGGTGTCGGGCAACAGCTACGTCGCCAACTTCGGCGGCACCTTCGGCTGCGATGACGGCATCCGCTACGCCGGCACCGTGCCGCAGCGCTGCGGCGGCCAGGCCTGCTTCGCCTATCGCGAGTGCATCGCCGACGACACCTACATGACCGGTCTCATCACCGACCGGCTCGAGGTCTACGCCATCCAGCCGTTCGGCGTGACCTTCGCCGGCGCCTCGAGCCCGACCACCTCGGCCACCCCGGACATCGGCACCACCGGCGGCGACCCGGTGATCGGCAACTCCGCGTTCGCGGTGACCGGCAGCGGCCTGATCCCGAACGGCACCGCGGCGGTGATCTTCGGGCTGGGCGCCCTGGATCCGGGCACGCCGGTGGCCGGCGCCCCGGCCACGGCGCTGCTCCACGTCCAGCCGATCCTGGCCACCAGCCTGGTGATGCCCGACGGCTCGGGCAACGTCACCTTCCCGCTCGGCGTGCCGTGCGCCAACGACCTGGTCGGCCTGCCGGTGGCCTGCCAGATCGTCGACTTCGACTTCGCCATGCCGGTCAACACGCCGATCGGCACCTCGCGCGGCATGCGCGTGCTGGTCGGCAACTAGCCGGCCGGCGCGACCTCGGCGACCCGGCCGAGCCAGTCCCAGAAGCCCGGCCAGCTCTTGCCGACGGCGTCCGCGTGACCGACGCGGACGCCGGCCGGCAGCACGGTGCCCAGCAGCGACAGCGCCATGACGATGCGGTGGTCGGGCACCGTCGGCAGCTCGCGCGGCACCGCCGGCAGGCGCGGCAACGGCCCTGCCACCAGCAGGTCGTCGCCCTGATCCCGGCACAGGGCGCCGGCCGCGCGCAGGCCCGCCGCCATCGCCGCCAGCCGGTCACTTTCTTTGTGGCGCAGAGCCGGCAGCGCCGCCAGGGTCGTGGCGCCGGTCCTTGTTGCTGCCACCGTCGCCACCGCCGGCACGCAGTCGGGCCGCTCGCCGAGCGTTTCCAGCCGCAGCGGCCCGCCGCCGGCCGCGCCCAGGGCCCGCAGGTCGGCGTCGATGCCCAGGTCGGGATGCGGATCGCCGGCCGGCGCCGGCAGCACCGACGCGCCATCGAGCCCGTGCAGCGCAGCCAGCGCCAGCGGGAACGCCCGCGCCGACGGATCGCCGGGGATCGCCACCGTGCCGCCGGCCGCCGCCGCCCCGGCCACCGTGTAGCGGACCTCGTCGCCGACGACCGCCACCGCCACCTGCCAGCCGAACGTCCGCAGCATCGCCGCGGTCAGCTCCAGGTAGCCCCGGGCCCGCGGCCGCTGCACCCGCAGTTCGGCGCCGCCGCCGTCCCGGCCGGCCCGCAGGGCGAGCCCGAGCAGCGCGCCGGTGGCCGCCTGGGTCGTCGTCGTCGCCAGCAGCGGCGGCAGCGCCACCCGGCGACCCCGGCCGTCGGCCACCACCGGCAACGCCGTGCCTGCCACCGCCACCCCGGCGGCCTGCAGGGGCAGCAGCGCCGGTTGCAGCGGCCGCCGCCGCAGGCCCGGGCCGCCGTCGATGCGCAGGCGGCCGCCGAGCAGCGGCACCACCAGCAGCAGCACCCGCAGCGCGGTGCCGTTCTCGCCCACCGCCACGTCGACGTCGAGCTCGCCGCCGCCGCGGCCGGTGACCGTGCAGCCCGATGCATGCCAGTCGACGCACGCGCCGCAGGCCACCAGCGCCGCGGCCAGCACCTCGGTGTCCGCCGCGCGCAGGGCGCCCTCCAGCTCCCAGCGGCCACCGCCGAACGCCGCCAGCACCATCGCCCGCTGGGTGTGGCTCTTGCTGCCGGGCAGCGCCGGCCGGCCCAGGTCCGCCGGCACTCCGTCGGGCCGCGGCCGCACCAGCATCGCGTTGACCTGTGCGTTCACGCCGCCATGGATACGCAGCGGACGCGATCCGGCCAAGCGCGGTGGATCCGTTCCCGGCGACCAGCAATGATGCGGCTCGTGTCCGAGCCCCTCCTCACCGTCGAGCTCCCGTCCCTGCGCCGGCTGGGTCGCGGCAAGGTGCGCGAGCTGTTCCAGATCGGCAGGGACCTGCTCCTGGTGGCCACCGACCGCGTGTCGGCCTTCGACGTGGTGATGCAGGAGGGCATCCCGGGCAAGGGCAGGGTGCTCACCGCCCTGTCGACGTTCTGGCTGCAGCGGCTCCGCGACGTGGTGCCGAACCACCTGCTCTCCACCGACGTCGACGCCTGGCCCGAGCTGACCCCGAAGGAGCGCGACCTGCTGCGCGGCCGCGCCATGCGCTGCCAGACCGCCGAGCCGCTGCCGGTCGAGTGGGTCGTGCGCGGCTTCCTCACCGGCAGCGGCTGGAAGGACTACCAGCGCGATGCCGCGGTGAGCGGCGTCCGCCTGCCGCCGGGCCTGCTGCACGCCGCCGAACTGGACCCGCCGATCCTCACCCCCAGCACCAAGGCCGCGTCGGGCCACGACGAGCCCATCTCGTTCCAACGCACCGGCGAGCTGGTGGGCCCGGCGGTGGCCGCCCAGGCCCGTGACGCCGCCCTCGAGCTCTACCGCCGCGCCCGGGCCTACGCCCGCGAACGCGGCGTGGTGATCGCCGACACCAAGTTCGAGTTCGGGCTGCAGCAGGGCCGCCTGCTCCTGATCGACGAGTGCCTGACGCCGGACAGCAGCCGCTTCTGGCCCGCCGACGAGGTCCGGCCCGGCGCCACCCCCACCTCGTTCGACAAGCAGGTGCTGCGCAACTGGCTGCTGCAGAGCGGCTGGAACCAGCAACCGCCGCCGCCGCCGTTGCCCGCGGCCATCGTCGCGCAGACCGCCGCCACCTACGCCGAGATCCAGCGGCGTCTCACCGCATGACCGCGCCGGGGCGACCGGACAGACTGCCGCCGGCGATCGCCTGGCGCGGCGATGTCGACGGCGTGCTGCTGCTGCTGGACCAGACCCGCCTGCCGCGCGAGGTCACCGTCCTCGAACTCGCCGACTGGCACGGCGTCGCCGACGCGATCCGCCGCCTCGCCGTGCGCGGCGCGCCGGCGATCGGCGTGGCGGCGGCCTACGGCCTGGTCCTGGCGGTGCGGGCGGCGGTGCCCGGGGGCGGCGCTGGCCGCACAGCCTTCCTCGCCGCGGTCGATCGCGCCGTCACCGATCTCGGCGCCACCCGGCCCACCGCGGTCAACCTGGCCTGGGCCCTGGAACGGATGAACCTGCGCGCCCACGCCGACCCGCGGCTGCCGGCCCTGCTCGCCGAGGCCCGGGCGATCCAGTACGAGGACCAGCAGCAGTGCGCCCGCATCGGCGAGCACGGCGCCGACCTGGTGCCCGAGGGCGGCACCGTGCTCACCCACTGCAACGCCGGCCGGCTGGCCACCGCCGGCGACGGCACCGCGCTGGCGGTGCTGTTCGCCGCCTTCGCCCGCGGCCGCCGCTTCCGCGTGCTGTGCGACGAGACCCGGCCGCTGCTGCAGGGCGCCCGGCTCACCGCCCTCGAGCTGCACCGGGAGGGCATCCCGGCCCAGATCCTGGCCGACGGCGCCGCCCCAGGCCTGATCGCCCGCGGCGAGGTCGACCTGATCGTCACCGGCGCCGACCGCATCGCCCGCAACGGTGACGCCGCCAACAAGGTCGGCACCTACGGCCTCGCGCTGGCCGCCCAGGCCCATGCGGTGCCGATGTACATCGCCGCCCCGGCCAGCACCTTCGACCTCGAACTGCGCGACGGAAGCGCCATTCCCATCGAGGAGAGGGCGCCGGACGAGGTGTTGTGCCTGAACGGGCAGCGCATCGCGCCTGACGGGGTGTCGGCCCGCAACCCGGCCTTCGACGTCACCCCGGCCCGGTTGCTGGCCGGCCTGATCACCGACCGGGGCCTGATCCGGCCGGTCACCGCGGAAGCCATCAAGGCGACGCTCCGCGGTGGTCGATGAGAAGGGCATGGCCGCCGGCCCGAAGAGCAAGACCCGCAAGGTGAGCACCCGCCCGACGGCCAAGCCGGCGAAGCCGGCGGCGGCCGCCAAGGCCACCGCCCGGCCGCCCCGCAGCGCGCCGCCCGCCGAGGTCGAACTCGACGCCGACGCGCTGGAGTTCATCGAGGCGATCCAGCGCTACCGCCAGGAGCAGGCGCGCCCGTTCCCGAGCTGGAGCGAGGTCCTGCACGTCTTGCGCAGCCTCGGCTACCGCAAGGCGAACTGAGCCCACGGCGGCGAACCACGCCCACGGCGACGAACCACGCCCACGGCCACGCCCAGACCCAGGAATCTTGATTGCGCACTAATTGTAAGTGGCGGTGGGACGGAAGCTTGTGGAAGCCGTCTGCGTCGGCTTGAACGCAGGCGCGGATGCACCGCGGGGCGCCTTGGGCACGCATGGCGGTGCCCGGTCTGGCTCTCTTGATTGCGCACTAATTGTAAGTGGCGGTGTGACGGAGGCTTGTGGAAGCCGTCTGCGTCGGCTTGAACGCAGGCGCGGATGCACCGCGGGGCGCCTTGGGCACGCATGGCGGTGCCCGGTCTGGCTCTCTTGATTGCGCACTAATTGTAAGATGTTTGCGCGCAGTGGTTTGTGTTTGCGGTGGTTTGCCTCGGCCAGGACGCCGCCGGCGCGCCTGCGGCGCGGCGGCGGCGCGGCGACGGCTTCACAGCACGCCGCGCAGGCACAGGATGGCCAACACCACCCCCGCCGCGATGCGGTAGATGGCGAACGGCACGAAGGTGTGCCCGCGCAGGAAGCGCAGGAACGGCCGCACCACCACCAGCGCCGACAGGAACGACACCAGCGTCGCCACCACGAACGGCAGCAGCCGGTCGCCGGTCAACACCGACGGGTCCTTCGCCACCTTCAGCCCGCACGCCCCGTACAGGATCGGGATGCCCACCAGGAAGCTGAACTCGGCGGCCGCCGTGCGCGACAGGCCGAGCAGCATGCCGCCGGCGATCGTCGCGCCCGACCGGCTGGTGCCGGGGATCAGCGCCAGACACTGCCAGCAGCCGATGCCGAGCGCCGTGCGGTAGCCCATGCCGGCCACCTCGCCGGTCACCGGTGGCCGCCGCCGCAGCCAGCTCTCCAGCCACCACAGCAGGAGCCCGCCGATCACCAGCGCACCCGCCACCACCGCCGGCCGCATCAGGTGCGCGTCGAGCCAGTCGTCGAGCAGCTTGCCCAGCACCGCCGCCGGCAGGGCGCCGACCACGAGCAGCAGCAGCAGGTTCGGCCGGCCCGCCGTCGGCCGCCGCAGCCCGCGCAGCGCAGCAACCAGCTGCCGCCAGTAGAGCAGCACGATCGCGGTGATCGCGCCGATCTGCATGCCGATCTCCATCGTGGTGTCGTGCATGCCCACCAGATGGCCGGCGACGATCAGGTGCCCGGTGCTGCTGACCGGCAGGAACTCGGTGAGCCCCTCCACCAGCCCCAGCACCATGGCCGCCAGCAGGGCGTGCTCGACGCCTTCCGGCAGCGGCTCCGGCCCGGCCACGTCAGATGGCCTGCTCGGGCGCCACGTACTCGAGGTTGAACGCCTCGGCGACGCCGCGGTGCGTCACCTTGCCGCCCAGCACGTTGGCGGCGGTCGCGATCACCGGGTCGCGGGCGGCCTTCTGCGCCCCCATCCCGGCGATCCGCCGCGCCCACGGGCCGGTGGCGTTGGTCAGGCCGAAGGTCGACGTGCGCGGCACCGCGCCGGGCATGTTGGCGACGCAGTAGTGCACGACGCCGTCCACCACGAAAGTCGGCTCGGCGTGCGTGGTCGGCTTGCAGGTCTCGATGCAGCCGCCCTGGTCGACGGCGACGTCGACGATCACCGCGCCGTTCTTCATCGTCTTCAGGTCCTCGCGGCGGATCAGCCGCGGCGCCCGGGCGCCCTGCACCAGCACCGCGCCCACCACCAGGTCGGCGTGCACGATCTGCTCACGGATGGCGATCGGCGAGCTGTGCAGCAGCGTCACGTTGGCCGGCATCACGTCCGACAGGTAGCGCAGCCGCTCCAGGTCGATGTCCATCAGCACCACCCGGCTGCCGAGGCCGGCGGCCATCTTGGCGGCGTTGGTGCCGACCACGCCGCCGCCCAGCACCAGGGTCGTCGCCGGCTCGGTGCCCGGGATCCCGCCGAGCAGGATGCCGAGCCCGCCCATGTGCTTCTCCAGGCACACGGCGCCCACCTGAACGGCCATCCGGCCCGCCACCTCGCTCATCGGCGTCAGCAGCGGCAGGGTCCTGCCCACCTGCAGGGTCTCGTAGGCGAAGCAGTGCGCCTTCGACGCGATCATCGCGTCGGTCAGCTCCTTGCTCGCCGCGAAGTGGAAGTAGGTGAACAGCAGCTGGCCGGGCTTGATCAGCTTGTACTCCGCGGCCAGCGGCTCCTTCACCTTCACGATCATGTCGGCCTCGCCGTAGACCTCCTCGGCCTTCTGCACGATCCGCGCGCCCACCGCGGTGTAGGCCTCGTCCGGGATGATGGCGCCGAGGCCGGCGCCCGATTGCACCAGCACCTTGTGGCCGGCCGTGACGAGGTCGAGGACCATCGCCGGCACGGCGCCGACGCGGTTCTCCTGGGCTTTGATCTCCTTGGGGACGCCGATGATCATCGTGGTTCTCTGCGCCGGAGGGGGGCGGGCGCGCGCGCTGGGGTCGGGGAAAGGGCGAGCACTATAGCGAGGGGCCGTTCCGGCTCCCGTGGTTTCCCGGAAGGCCCGCCCGCAGCCGCTGCACCAGGCCCTGGCGCTCGCCCGGCGGCAGGTCCGGCAGCACGGCGAAACGGAGATGCAGGCCGCGGTCGTCGCGCTGCACCGAGGGGCCTGGCCGCCGCAGGACCTGGCGTTCGGCCTGCAGGGCCTGCTCGGCCTGCTCAGGGTCCCCCGCCGGCAGATCCAGTTCGAGCCAGCAGGGGCCCGCCCCGCCGGCGGACACCGGCGGCGGCGGGGTCGTCGGGGGCGCCGGAACGGGCGCCTCGTCCTCGATCAGGATCCACTCATCGTCCGTTTCGCCGGCAGGCGGAGCGGTGGGTCCTGGCGCGGGCTCGGCAGCTTCCGCATCGACGGTCACCCGCGCGCGCGCTTCCTCGACCCGCTGCACCTGGTCCGACAGCACCGCGGCGAGGTGTTCGACGGCCTGCCAGCCCTGCAGCGGCGCGCCTTCCGTCGCCGGCGCCCGCGGCAGCGCCGGCGTCGCCTGTTCCTCGCTGAACCAGCTCGCGTCGGGCATCGGCTCCGGCGGTGCGGGCTGCCGCGCCGCCTTGCCCTCGCGGTAGAGCCGCCAGCCGAGCAATCCCACGGTGGCGATGCCGATCACCAGCAGCAGCGGCGTCAGCAGATCGCGGCGTCCCGGCTCGGCCGCGTGCCCCGGCCGCAGCCATTCCATCCCGCCGCGCCGCACCGTCTCGCCCGCCGGATCGGGTTGCCCCCCCGGCGGACCCGGTGGGCCGGTGGCCGGCGGCGGCCCCGGCTCGGTGACCGGCGCCTTGCCGGCATCCACCGGCGGCGCCCCGCCGGTCGCCGGCAGCTCCGCCAGCCGGCCGAGGAACGCCTCCAGCCGGTCCGCCGTGGCGTCCAGCGCCTTGCGCATCAGCTCCTGCACCTCGCGGTGCCGCGCGTCCTGCTGGCCCAGCTCGGTCTCCAGCCGCCCGAGCCGCTCCTGCAGCGCCGCCAGTTCGCCCTTCGACTCGGCCGACGCCGTCTGCGCCACCAGGCCCGACCACCGCACAAGCTCGCCCGCCAGCGCCTGCTGCCGCTCGCGCAACGTGCCCTGCTCGGCGACCAGGCCCTGCAGCAGTTCGCGCAGCGGCAGCAACGCCGCGTCGAGCTGCCGCCGGTCGGGCGCCGCCTGCTGCCGTTCGATGCTGCCGCGCAGCGCCCGCAGCTCGCGCAGCAGTTCGGCCTCGGCGCCGGCGTCCGGCTGGTCGGCGGGCCCGCAGGCAGCCAGCACCAACGGCAGCGCCAGCCAAGGCCGCCTCATCGTCCCGCCTCCGCCGCCGCGCGCCAGCCAAGATCCTGCCGCGGGAACGCCCGCACCAGCGTCGCCGCGTCGCCGCCGCCGGTCAGCACCAGCCGCCGCGGCGCCGCCAGGATCCGCCCGCGCAGCTCGCGCAGCTCCACCGGCTGCAGGTGCACGACGAGGTGCGCGGGCCGCTGCACCTCGCGCGAACGGTTGTGCAGCACCACCGGCACGACGGCGCAGACCGTGCCGCCGCCCGGCACCAGCCGGTGCAGGAACGGCGAACTGCAGCGCTGCGCGGCGCCGAGCGCCTCGTCCCACTCGGTGGTCAGCTCCGCGGGCGGCAGTTCCAGCAGGCGCCCCTCGCGGCCGTTGCCGAGGAAGATCAGGGTCGGCACCAGCGGCACCAGCACGTAGCCGCGCAGGCGGCCGCCCGGCGGCAGCGCGATGCCGTCGCGCGGCGTGACCAGCACCGGATGGGCCGGCGGCAGCAACCGCAGATGCAGTTCGCCGCGGCCGACGCCGAGGGTGAAGCGCCGCGCGGCGGTGCCGTCGTGGGCCAGCAGCGTGAGGCCGCCGCGCACGCGTTCGAGCACGAGTTCGGCGTTGCCGAGGCGCAGCCGGGTGCTGCGGCCGGCGGTGGGAACCGGCATCGGCGTGTCCAGGTGGTCGCGGCCCGGGTGCTGCATCGCGGGGGGATTCTAGGGGTCGTGCGGGAGTGGCGAAGGGCTGGTTTTTCGCTTGCGTGCGGCAGGGTCGTCGCCAGAATGCTCGCCTCCTGCGGGCGTTTAGCTCAGTTGGTAGAGCACCAGCTCGACAAGCTGGGTGTCGCAGGTTCGACTCCTGCAACGCCCACCA
>CAZMGG010000144.1:0-855 GCA_964565715.1 uncultured candidatus Brocadiaceae bacterium
GCTTGGCCAGCAGCGAGTCGTAGTGCACCGGCACGGTGAAGCCCGAATACACGCCCGAATCGACCCGCACGCCCGGCCCTTCGGGCTCGCGCACCAGCTCCAGCAGGCCCGCCGCGGGCAGGAAGCCCTGCTCGGGCGCCTCGGCGCAGATGCGCGCCTCGATGGCGTGCCCCCGCGGCGTCAGGTCGCGGCCGGCCAGCAGATCGGCCAGCCTGGCCCCGGCCGCCACCATGACCTGCAGGTGCACCAGGTCGACGCCGGTCACCAGTTCGGTCACCGGATGCTCCACCTGCAGCCGCGCGTTCACCTCGAGGAAGTAGAAGCGGCCCTGATCGTCGAGCAGGAACTCGCAGGTGCCGGCATTGTCGTAGCCCACCGCTTTGGCCAGCGTCACCGCCGCCTCGCCCATCTTGCCCCGCAAGGCCTTGTCCACCGCCGGCGACGGCGCCTCCTCCAGCACCTTCTGGTGCCGGCGCTGCACCGAGCACTCGCGCTCGTGGAACGACACGGCGTCGCCATGGCTGTCGCCGACGAACTGGATCTCGACGTGACGGGCGGGGAACACCGCCCGCTCCAGGATCATGCGGTCGTCGCCGAAGCTCGCCTTCGCCTCGCGCCGGCCCGCCGCCAGGGCCTCGGCCAGGTCCGCCGCCCTCTCCACCCGTCGCATCCCGCGGCCGCCGCCGCCGGCGCTGGCCTTCACCATCAGCGGGAAGCCGATCCGGCCCGCCGCAGCGATCAGCGCCTCGTCGCCCTCGTCCTGCTCGGTGCCCGGCACCACCGGCACGCCGAGCCGCTGCGCCACCTCCCGCGCCGCCTTCTTGCTGCCGAGCTGCTCCATCGCCTCGGGCCGCG
>CAZMGG010000144.1:865-13641 GCA_964565715.1 uncultured candidatus Brocadiaceae bacterium
GACCAGCCCCGCCGCGCGCACGGCCCGGGCGAAGTCGGCGTTCTCGCTGAGGAAGCCGTAGCCCGGATGGATGGCATCGGCGCCGGTCTGCCGCGCCGCCTGCAGGATCTTGCCGATGTCCAGGTAGGACTCGGCGGCGGTGCTGCCGCCCAGCGCCACCGCCACGTCGGCCGCCAGCACGTGGGCGGCCCGGGCGTCGGGGTCGCTGTGCACCGCCACGGCGGTGATGCCCAGCTCGCGCAGCGCCCGGCAGACCCGGACGGCGATCTCGCCGCGGTTGGCGACCAGCACGGTGCGGAACGGAGGAGAGGACGCGGCCATCGGCGGCAGACCTTACCCGGCCCGCGGGCGGGTTTTTTCTCCAGAAAGTCCATCACGGCCTCCGGTGCGCTGGTGCTTTCCCGTTGATCCCGATGGGCGCCGACGACGGCGACCCTGGCCCGTTCCTGTTCCCGACCATGACCTGAACACCCTTCCCCGGTCCCGCCCATGAACCCCTTCGATGCCGCCCGTCTCGCCACCCTGCAGACCCGCCTGCGCGATCTGGAGCGCCGCATCCCGCAGCCGCACGAGCGGCCGATCGTCGAGGTGGCCCGGTCTGCGCTGCGCGAGGCGATCGTGGACCTGGCCCGCCGCGCCGGCCGCGAGGACTACTGGCGGGCGTCGACGGCGGCGGTCGGGGTGGTGGCGCGTCCGGCCGTGTGAAGCGGGGCGCGGAACACCGCCACACCGCTGCTGTCCGACTTGCTGACCTGAAGACGGCCATCGGATGCGTCGGGGTCGACGCCCTCACGCGCCAGCTCCTGCTGTCCGGTGCCTTCCCCCGACTGCAGACTCGCGTGGCTGCCCTGCGGACCATCAGGCGGCACAGCAATCTCATGGCTCGGCGGGTCAGCAGAGGCCACCAGAGACACGAGAATGCCCAGCAAGCGCGCCAGCAGGAGACCTGCGGGCAGCCATCTGCGCCGCATTGGGCCCATGCGCGCGCCCAACGGCTGCCTGCCGGTCAGCCAGTTGCGACTCTGCATCATCACTGGAGGCGTATGTGCCGGGGCCCGGTCACCCTGTCACTCCGAAGGCTCCCACCGCCCCCGCGCTTCGGTGGCCATTCCATGCTGCTGACTTCTCCCCAACTCAGAAGGTAGTCCTCCCCGGTCCACAACCCGAGCGCCCAGTTCCCCTCCGCGTCGACTCCACGAGTATAGATCTCATTCCACTGACTGCTCGATGCTGGGTCGCCTGCGGCACGCACATACAGAGCCTCGGGGCGCACGCCGACGCAGGTTCCGGTCCATTGCACGTCCGGATCCGTGATATCCAGGGTGGTATCCCGCGCGGGATCCGCTCGTCGGAAGGTCGTGATCGCACCCCGCTGCCACCGCCGTGAGACCCAGAAGAGCAAGGCGCCAGCGTCGTTCGCATCCTTGCCCACTCCTAGCGTCACCCTGCCATCCCTGCCCGTCCTTCCACTGGCCAAGGCGACGTGCGGGCGCCTTCCAACACACACCTCGATATCGCTGCTCGGTTGCCCGCGTCCGTCGCGCACCAGACACGACGCGGACTCCATCTCCTCGTACTCCAGCCGGATCTCCCGCGACAACGACTCGCCTGGAAGCTTCACCCGCCGCAGCCTGCGGGCAGGTCCGGACCCACCCACGACAATCTCTCCCATGGCAAGCCTCACGTCACGCGAACTCTCCGCCTTACGCAAGATCACCTCGTGGGTCATGGGGTGGGCCCTCACGAATCCGCCCAAGGCCGGCGACTCGCAACGCACCTCACAACCCACCCTCAAGTCGTCCCCGATACAGGAGCCTCCGCGCACCAGCCGCACCATGGCGAACTCCGGAAGGCGCAAGTCCCCAAGGTCTATCAACGACTGACCACGGGGCGCGACGCTCAGCGCCATCCTGCAGTCCGCCCCTTCCCATACCGACACGCGCAGAAGCTCCAGGGCGGGCAGCCCACGCACCAGGAACGTGCCGTCGGCTGCACAACCCGCATCGCGCTGCCAGGTGGGCGCGATCCCTGCACTACCCCAACTGGAGGCCACGATGCGCAGCGGCGCCAGTGGAGCTCCGACCACCCGCCCGCGAAGCGCTACCTCCGGCTGCATCACCACCCGAGGCCTCGCCACCGCACCATCCCAGTCCTGCCCCATGACGAATGCCGACTGGGTGCCGTAACCTTCGGTCGAATGCGTCAGCTCCACCATCTCCCCCGCCGGTGCGGACAGGGAGTAGCGACCACCAGCATCCGAGGCCGTCACCTGTGCTCCATCAGATACTGCCACCCGAACGCCCACCAGCGGTGATCGCGTCTGACCATCCATGATCGTGCCGTGGATCTGACCAAGCGGAGGCATGACCAGTGTCACCTGCGAGCATGTGGGTTCTACCCTCCGATCTGCGCCGCCAATCCAGGGGCTACCGTGCGCTCGATACCTGATGCGGCATACGACTGGCGTGTCCGGCAGCCGCGCACCGAAGACGCCATCGCTGCCGGTCACTCCCGCAATCACGGTGTCCACAGCCTCCGCCCCGATCCACCGGATGTGGCAGACCACCTCAACCGCCGCAACCGGATCGAGCTTGATCGAATCTACGACACGGATCCCCAGAATCCGTCCGCCCGCGGCCTCGTTGTCGTTCGCCTTCTCACCCACCCATTGCTCTCGGCCCACCTCCTCGGGCCGTGCGTCCGGGCTCTTCGCGGCCACGTCGGACTGCGATGTCCCGTCGTGCAATGCGACCTGTTGCGGCAACGGGAACCACCGCCACCCAATGCTCAGCCACAATGCCACCAATGCTCCCGCTACCGCGAGCAGCATCAACAGGATCTGTCTGTCGCGATTGGCCACTCGTGCGCTCACTCCGTGGTCGGCCGAATCAGGAGATGCCGCTCGATACGAACCGGCGCCGACCCCGATGCGGTCACACTCAACTGCGATGGTCGAGTGAACAGGCCAACGCTGGCCTGGCTGGTCCCATACACGACAGGCTTGCACCCCAGGACCATAGCCCTATCGCAGCCACCCATGAGAGCACATGAGAGCATCATCGAGGTGCCAGTTGCAGGACATTTGCCGCAGGTGCGATCTCGTATGCCTGTCTCCGCCTCACCAGGATCAATCCGCCCAGAAGCAGGAGCCCGGCCGCGAGCCAGAACAGCCCATCCTTGTAAGGCCGGCTACCGGCGATCGACTGCATGATCTCCCAATCCTCCTCCTGGACCATGACGATGGCCCGCTCTTTGACAGCAACATCGTCGCAGGCGGACCCCCGACGAGTCTGCGTCGGCGGCGTCCATATCAACAGGGATCCGAGCTTCACGACCGCAACCGACGCATGGTGGGCAGACTCACTTGGTCGTTCGAGCAAAAGAAATGGCCTCGTCAGCCGTAGGAGCGCGCTGCGCTCCACCTGGTAGGCCCGCAGGGGCATGCCCGCTTTCGTCGACAGGGTCACAATCTCCTCGACGGAGAGTTGGAACCCAGGATTGTCGTGAACGAGGTCCGACAGGCTGGTCGTCCGGCGTTCGGCGGCCAGGAGCGCCGCGAGAGACGCCTGTGCGCTGCGTCCGCCGGCAAGCGCTTGCACATGGAACGTGCCGGCTCTAGCACGCCAATCTCTCTTCACACCATCGATCGCCGGCCAGTTTGCGCCTCCCCCCGGATGCAGCAGCCAGGAAGTCGCCGACGCTCCGGCCCCATTGATGCCTGCGGGGGACTCATCCTGTGCGTTGACCTTCGCGACGAGATCCGCAGCTTGGTTCAATGCAATCTGGAAAGCGTTGGGATGGGTGAACGTGCCCTCTGTCGTACTGATCTGTGACACCCGATCGAGGACGGACAGCACACGATCCCCGTCCAAGCCAGCATGAGCCTCGTAGACGATGTGACCACGAAACTCGAGAGGCACGGTGCCGCCAGAAAGATCAGCGACATAGGAGAAGGCGGCAGGCAGCCAAGACCGACCTGCGCGACTCCAGCGTGATATCAACTTGGTGTGGACCTGCCCTGACGCAGATGTGAACTCGGACTTCGCCATGGCCAACGAGCCCTCACGCCGCACCATGGTGATGCGCAGCTGCTGACGCGAACCTGCCCGCAACGAGGCGGGAAACGTCACGGTGCAACAGTCGACCGAACCAGTGCAGTCGACAGACCTCGGATCGACCGTGAAGGCATGCCGGATGAGAGCGGAATACGGGATTGCACCCAGCATTCCGTGCAGGGCCCAAGGAAGCAGCAGCAGACCACCGTTGGTCGGCTTCTCGTAAATGGCCGCGGTGGCCTGAGGGAAGACTGCCTCGAAAGTCCGTGTCCCGTCGTGGCATATGAGAACGCGCCTGGGGCTGCCATCTTCGTCTGAAAGACGATGGTCGATTGCCTCGACCGCGAAACGGCCCGCGGCGTAGCTGCACCTCGCTTGCACGAGTGGCTGCCGCCCCTGCAGGATGAAGGGGGCGAGATACCGAATGGGCTCGGGAATCTCGGCCGCTGCCGTGATGGGAGACTGTGCCGTCTGCAGAGTGAACTCTGCGTGGTAGCTCACGCGGTTGACGGCTTCCAATTCGGCCACAACCTCGGTGAGCAGATCCGGCATGGATTGCTGGGACCTGGCCAGGCATGGCAGCGAGGCGAGCAAGGCAACGAGCCGAAGAACCGATGAGGCGGGTGGACACGCAACCCTGCCGGCGATATCGCGCCGGTAGGTGACCGCGGTCGCCGCCCGCATGGCTGCGTCCCACACGCGAACCCGAAGAAGTTGGAAGTCCATGGCCGGAGGCCCTCCATCGACCGGGCCACATCCTAGCGACGCCCGCAGCAGTCCGCAACCAGACCCGTGCGTCGCAGGATGGAAGGCCCTTCCCGCAGCACCGCCCACCCCGCGCCGCAACGGCCGACCTCGGACCGCAGCAACACCACCCTTCCCCCGCCGGCACCCCGCACCCGACAATCCGCCTTCCGTGCCCAACGCCACCTTCCCCAACGCCGAGCAGCGTCGGGTCCTCGCCCACCCCACCGGTGCCCTCCTCGTGCTGGCGCCCGCCGGCACCGGCAAGACCCGGGTCATGGCCGAACGGCTGCGCGCCGTCATTGCCGACGGCACCATCGCCGCCGGACGCACCCTCTGCCTCACCTTCACCAATCGCGCCGCGGCGCAGATGCGCGAGCAGGTCCAGCAGACCCTCGGCCCGGCGGCGCGCGGCATCGAGGTCCGCACCTTCCACGGTCTGTGCGCGCGCATCCTGCGGATCGAGGCCGACGCGCTGGGCCTCGCCCGCGACTTCTGCATCTACGACGAGGAGGACTGCCAGGAGATCCTCCGGCAGCTCGGCTGCACCGACCCGCAGGCCCTCCGCGACGTGCTCGAACGCATCGGCCGGGCCAAGGCCCAGGACCCCGACCCGCGGCCCGGGCGCGCCTGGATCGAACGCGCCTTCGCCAAGGACCCAGCCCTCGCCGACCTCGCCTTCCGCTATCAGGTCGAACTCGCCGCCCGCCAGGCGCTGGACTATGACGACCTCGTCCACCAGACCCGCATCGCGCTGCGGCACCTGCCGTCGAGCCGGGCCCGGTGGGCGCACCGCTATGACTGGGTGCAGGTCGACGAGGTGCAGGACACCCACCAGAGCGAGTTCGACGTGCTCGGCACGCTGGCGCGGCGGACCGGCAACCTCGCGGTGTTCGGCGACCTCGACCAGACCATCTACACCTGGCGCGGCTCGGCGCCGGGCAGGCTGCTGGCGGACTTCGAGCGTGATTTCGCGCCGGTGACCAGGCTGCAGCTCCGTTTCAACTACCGCGCGACGCGGGCCCTGCTGGCCGCCGCCGACCGCTTCGCGGCGACGCTGGCGGAACGCCGCACGGCGATCTCGCCGGCGCCCGATCTGGCGGAAGGCGAGCCGCTGCGACGGCTGGTGACCGAGACCGACCTCGACGAGGCCGCGGCGGTGGCGCGGGAACTGCGGCGGGCAAAGCCGCGCACGGCGGTGCTGGTGCGCACCCACAGGCGCGCCGAGGCCATCTCTGCGGCGCTGAGCGCGGCCGGCGTGCGTCACCTCACCGTCGAGCAGTTCGAGTTCTTCCGCCGGCAGGAGATCAAGGACGTGCTGGCCCGGCTCCGGCTCGTGCTGCACCCCGCCGACACCGGCGCCCTGCGCCGCTGCCTCCTGCGGCCGAAGCACGGCGTCGGCGAGCAGGTGCTGCAGGTGCTGCGCGACCATGGCGCCGCGGCTGGCGTGACCGCCGCGGAACTGCTGCGGCCGGGCGCCGCCGACGGCGATCCGCATGCGCCGCTGCTGGCTGCGTGGCGCAGCGGCGAGGTGGTGGTGCTCGACGTCGAGACCACCGGTCTGGAGGCCGGCGTCGACGCGGTGATCGAGATCGCCGCGATGCGACTGCGGCAGGGACGCCGCGCCGAGACGTTCCATCGCCTGCTGCGGGTCGACCGGCCGGTGGGCGAGTCGGTGCAGGTGCACGGCATCACCGACGCGGTGCTGGCCCGCGACGGCAGCGGGCCGGCGCAGGCCCTGCGCGAGCTGCGGGCCTTCGTCGGCGATGCCCACGTGGTGGGCCACAACGTGCGCTTCGACCTGCTGATGCTGCGCGCCGATGCGGCGCGGCACGGCGTACCGTTCGGCGAGCCGCCGCACGACGACACGCTGCTGCTGGCCCGCGGGCTGCTGCCCGGCCTCGACAACTACCGGCTGGCGACGCTGGCGGAACGCTTCCAGGTGCCGCAGGCGCCGAGCCACCGGGCCACGGACGACGTCGCGGCGACGGCGGCGGTGCTGGCGGCGCTGATCGACGATCTGCAGGCGCGGACCGGCGTGCGGCTCGCCCTGTGCCAGAGGATCGGTCCGAAGCTGAAGCGGCTGGCCGACCATCTGCGGTTCTGGCGCCACCAGGCGGAGCGGCTGCCGCTGCCCGAACTGCTGGCGCAGATCCTGGAGGAGTCGGGGCTGCGCGCCTTCTACGAGGAACTGGCGGGGCGAGAGCCGCGGCGGCTCGCGCACCTCGCCGAGTTCGAGCGCATGGCGGCGCGGTTCCAGGCGGCGCATCCGTACCAGCACCCGTGGCACCGGCTCGACGCGTTCGTGCGCGACGCGACGCTGGCCAAGAGCGCCTGGTTCGCCGACGCCAGCGAGGACGCGATCCCGGTGATCACGGTGCACCAGGCCAAGGGCCTGGAGTTCGACCACGTGGTGGTGGCGGGGCTGCGCAAGGGCGAGTTCCCGATCTACCGCAAGGTCGAGAAGGCGGGCGAAGCCGAGGAGGAACGCCGCCTGTTCTACGTGGCGATCACCCGGGCGCGGCAGAGCCTGCTGCTGACGGGGCATCGGCAGCGCGCCGGCAGCCCGTATCACGACGGCCCGAGCGCCTTCCTGCAGGACCTCGGGCTCGGCCTCGAGGATGGCCGGGCCCGCCGCGGCGACGGCTTCCAGGTGCGGGAAGACGGCGACGACGGCGGGCCCGCGTAGCGGTCAGCGGATGTTGAGGGTGACCGCGTCGCTGGCCACCATGCCGAAGTTGTTGGCGCCGCTGATCACCGCCCATTGCGCGTGCAGACGGAGCCCCGTCAGCGCCGGATTGGCCGGCACCGCCAGGCCGTGGCTGGCATTGCCGTTGGGATCGACGAAGGCCACCGACACCGATTCCGTCGACGTGTACTCGATGCAGCCCGGCGCACCGAGCACGCCGAGGTCGAACGGCAGCGCGCCGAGGGGCCCGACCGTGTCGGACAGACCCAGGAACAGCAGGGCGGCGCCGGGGTCGGCGTTGCGCAGCGTCAGGTTGAAGCCCTGGCCCTGCATCGGCATGCCGTTCCAACCCATGCGCGGCTCCAGCCCGTTCACTCCGGGACAACCGCGACCGAACAGGAAGAACGGCTCCTCGTGCGACGAGCCGACGCCGCTGGGGATCGCCGTGCCGAGGTAGATCGGATTGGGCTCCCAGGTGTTGGTGGCCACGTCATAGAAGCCGAACTGCCGCGGCGTCGAACCGTAGCCCGGCACGTTGCCGACGATGTTGAGCCAGGGATTGACGTAGGTGCCGTTGCTGTTGCTGCCTGGCGCGGTGGCGCCGATGTTGATGCGGACCCCGCTCAGCGCCAGCGGATCGATGCTCCAGAGCTGGCCCGAGCTGCGGCCGGCGAGCGGCATGTTGTCGCGGCCCATGCTGAGCGCGAATGCGCTGCCACCCAGGAAGAAGACGGGATTGAGGGTGGGGGTCGGGTTCTCGGCATCGAGCATCCAGACGTTGGCCACGTCCGGCGTCGAGGCCGTGTGTGACGTGCCGACGAAGATCTCCCGGCCGTTCGTCGTGATCGACTGGCCGAGGCCGCGCACGCCCGACGCCGACAGGCTCAGCACGATGGTGGCCGGCCCGCCCGCCTTCGGGATCCAGCCGACGTTGCCGGCATCGGTCACGAACCAGATCTGGTCGCGTCGCAAGGTGATGCCACTGATCGAGCCGGTGTCGATGGCGCCGGCGGTGAGCACCGTCTCGGAGACAACGGTCGTGCCGCTGACCACCACCCGCATGATCTCGCCGGGATTGGGCACCGACACCGAGCTGCTGCGCAGGGTGCCGTAGAAGACGAGTCCCAGTTCGTCCACCACCACGCAGTTGGCGGCGGCGGCATTGGCCGACTGGTTGCTGAGGAACGTCGCCGTGGTGCGGGCGGCATCGACGTGCCAGAGGCCGCCCACGGCCTGGCTGCTGATGTAGTCGGTGAAGGTCGACGCGATCCATTCGTTGCGACCGACCTGGGCGGGGACGAACGTGGCCAGGGTGAGGACGGTGGCCATCAGTGGAAGCACTCGCATGTCGGAACCTCGGTTGCAGGGATTGGGGAAGCCCGGCGGAACGCCCGCGGGCGGGCTGACTACGGCGCCCCCCGGCGCGGTGTTGGATGGTTCCGCTGCCTGCCGTAGGCTGCGCCCATGCGGTGGCCCTGCGCCGTTCTCTGCCTCCTGCTCACAACGGCCTTGCCGGCGCAGATCCGCACCGGCGACGCCGGCGTGCGGTCACCGGACCTGCCGTCGCTCCGCGAACTGGGCGAGATGCGGGAGTACGAGCACGCCACCGAGGCCCGCGCCACCACCGAACTGGTCTACAGCCCGCACCGGCGCTTCGAGACGCGGCTGCAGGTGCCGTTCCTCGGCCGCGACCAGGACCTGCCGGGGCTCGACGACATGACGTTCGGCTTCGGCGACGTTTCGTTGCAGGGCAAACTGGCGCTCCTGCGCGACGACGACGTGATGGTGTCGGACCGGATCGCCCTGCTGGTCACGGCCTACGCGCCGACCGGCGACGACGATCACCGCGTGAACGGCGTGCGCATGCCCCGCCGCCTGCAGGCCGGGCTCGGCGCGCCCGGCGTCGGGCTCGGCGCCGCCGGCACGATCGTCCGCGACCGGCATCGGGCCTCGCTGGTGGGCCAATGGGTCCACTTCGGCGCGCACGAGGGCTTCACGCCGGGCGACGAGGTGCGCGTCGACGTGGCCTGGTGGTATCGGCTGGCGCCGGTGGCGTTCGCGCCCGACGACGAGCGCTCGGAGGTGCGCTTCGTCGCCGAACTGAACGCCGGGCATCACTTCGCCGACCGCGAGAACGGCGTCCGCGGCGGCGATGGCCTGCGGCTCGACGGCCTGTTGGGCCTGCAGGTCAACTCGAACGACCAGGCCCGCCGGGTCGAGGTGGCGGCGATCGTGCCGCTGCAGGAGGATGCGCCGGGCCCGCAGGGGCGCGCCGGGCTCGGCGTGCTGTTCGCCCTCACCTTCTACTTCTGACCGAGAACGATCATGACCCTGCGCCGCACGTTGCCCGTCCCGTTCCTGCTGCTGGCCGCCTGTGCGGCGCCGCCGCGAGTGCCGGGCATCGCGCTGGACGCCGACAATGGCCTGCGCGAGGTGCGGATCGAGGCGCTCGGCATCGAGTGACTGCCTTGAGCACGGGCCGTGGAGAACGGCCTGCGGCGCCTGGATGGCGTCGATCGCGTGCTGGTGGACGTGCAGGACAACGTCGTGACGATCGTGCCGTCGGCGCGGATCGCGCCGGACCTGGCGGCGATCCCGGCGGCGGTGCGGGACGCGGGTTTCCGGCCGGGCCGCATGTGGCTGCGGGCCGAGGGCGCGACGACGGCGCTGCCCGACGACACGCCGGGCTTCCGCATCGCCGGTTGGCCCGCACCGCTGCCGCTGGCCGGCCCGGCCGCGGCGGCGGCTGAGCTGCAGGCCGAGGTGCTGTGGCGCGACGGGCCGCTGCGGCTGCAGGTCGTGCGGCCGTAGGCGAACCCCGGCCGGACCGGCATTCCTGGACAAGGCCGGCCCTGCCCCGGACAGTGTTCGCCCCCCATGCCCGAGCATCTCCACCTCCTCACCCTGCTGATCGCCACCGCGGTGACCTGCCAGTGGGTCGCCAACCGCCTGCAGATCCCGGCGATCATCCTGCTGCTGGCCGCCGGCATCGTGCTCGGGCCCGTCGCCGGCGTGCTGGATCCGAAGGCGCTGTTCGGCGATCTGTTGAAGCCCGGCATCGGGCTCGCCGTCGCGGTGATCCTGTTCGAGGGCGGCCTGTCGCTGAACATGCACGAGGCCAAGGCGGCCGGCCGCACGCTCTGGCACCTGCTGCTGTCGGGCCTGATCGTCGGCTTCGCGGTGGTGACCGTGGCCGGCGTCTACGTCGGCGGGCTCACGCTCGGCACCGCCGCGGTGCTCGGCGGCATCCTGGTGGTGACCGGGCCGACGGTGATCATCCCGATGCTGCGGACGGCGCGGATCGCGCGGCGGCCGGCGACCCTGCTGAAGTGGGAAGGCATTGTCAACGATCCGCTGGGCGCGTTGCTGGCGATCCTGGTGTTCCAGCTGGCCGCCGAGACCGCCCAGGGCAACAGCGCCATGACCATCGCCGGCCACTTCGCGGTGGGCATGGTGGCGAGCACGGCGCTGGGCCTCGCCGCCGGCTGGCTGCTCGACAAGGCGCTCGACAAGGGATGGCTCGCCGAGCACCTGAAGAGCCCGGTGATGCTGGGCGCGGTGGTGGCGGTCTACACGCTGGCCGAGATGGTGGGGCACGAGACCGGGCTGCTGGCGGTGACGGCCATGGGCCTGCTGCTGGCCAACATGGAGAACCCGCACGTCGAGGACATCCGCCACTTCAAGGAGCACCTCAGCACGCTGCTGATCGGCTTCCTGTTCGTGACGTTGTCGGCGTCGCTGCGGCTGGAGGACCTGGCGAAGCTGTGGGGCCCGCCGCTGCTGCTGGTGGCGTTCATCCTGTTCGTGGCGCGGCCCCTGGTGGCGGCCTGCGCGGCGTTCCGCACCGGCCTGCCGTGGAACGAGCGCGTCCTGCTCGGCTGGATCGCGCCGCGCGGCGTGGTGGCGGCGGCCGTGGCGGGCGCCTTCGAGCCGCGGCTGCGCGAGGCCGGCTACCCCGACGCCGACCTGCTGGTGCCGATCGTGTTCGGCGTGATCATGGCCACGGTGGTGCTGCAGAGCCTGACCATCCGGCCGATGGCGAAGAAACTCGGCCTCAGCGCCGGCGGCGGCGCCGGCATCCTGCTGGTGGGCGGCGCCCGCTGGGTGCTGTCGCTGGCGCTGGCCCTGCGCAAGGCCGGCGCCGAGGTGGTGATGACCGAGACCACCTACCGGCGCGTGTCTCGGGCCCGCCGCGAGGGCCTCGAGGTGCACTTCGGCGACGTGCTCTCGGAAGAGATGGCGTTCGAGCTGCCGCTGGAACGGGTGTCGATGGTCTTCGCCGCCAACGACGACGACTCCTACAACTCGCTGGTCTGCACCCGTTTCGCCAGCACCTTCGGCCGGCAGAACGTGCTGCAGCTGGCGCCGGCCGCGGGCGAGGGCCGCAAGGACGCCGAGCACACCATGCGCGGCCGGGTGCCCTGGGGCGAGGGGCTGACCTACGCGGAACTCACCCAGCGCTACTGGCAGAACGAGACGTTCAAGGTGACCACGCTGACCGGCGAGTTCACCTGGGAACGGCTGCGCCAGCAGCACCCCAACGGCTTGTTCCTGTTCTACGTGAAGGGCAACCGGCTGCACGTCATCGGTGCGGATGCCGAGCCGCCGGTGGACGCGAGGGTGGTGTTCGTGGCGGCGCCGCGCGCGGCGGGCGCGGCGGGCGCCGAGGCGGAGTCGCCGGCGGCCACGGCCGGCAGCCAGTGACCGCGGCGCGGCCGGCTACATCGCGGCTGCGACCGCCGCGCCGAACTCCGAGCACTTGATCGGCTTGACGCCGTCCATCAGCCGCGCGAAGTCGTAGGTGACCTGCTTCTTGCCGATCGCGCCGTTCATGCCCTTGACGATGAGATCGGCGGCCTCGGTCCAGCCCAGGTGGCGGAACATCATCTCGCCGGACAGGATCACCGAGCCGGGATTGACCTTGTCCTGGCCGGCGTACTTCGGCGCGGTGCCATGGGTGGCCTCGAAGATGGCGTGGCCGGTCTGGTAGTTGATGTTGCCGCCCGGCGCGATGCCGATGCCGCCCACCTGCGCCGCCAGCGCGTCCGACACGTAGTCGCCGTTCAGGTTGAGGGTGGCGATCACCGAGTACTCGTCGGGCCGGGTCAGGATCTGCTGCAGGAACGCGTCGGCGATCACGTCCTTGACGACGACCTTCCTGCCGCCCTTCTCGAGCACCTGCCACGGGCCGCCGTCGAGGTCCTTGCCCCCGTACTCGCTCTTCGCGAGCGCATAGCCCCAGTCGCGGAACGCGCCCTCGGTGAACTTCATGATGTTGCCCTTGTGCA
>CAZMGG010000145.1:0-13318 GCA_964565715.1 uncultured candidatus Brocadiaceae bacterium
AGCCGCTTCTCCGGCCTGGGCAACAGCCCTTCGAGTGACCAGGAGACGACGCCGGCACGGCGGAGGGCCTTCACGAGCGACCCGAGCGCCGACACGTTGCCGGCGACGGTCCCCGGCGCCCTGCCGGCGGCCAGCAGCTCGTCGCGCCAGCTCTCGACCATGCTGTGCGCCCGGCCAGGGCCGGCGTCGACCAGGAGTCGCATCGCCTCCTCGGGCCCCGCGTCGGCGACAGCGAGCGCCCAGGTCGCGAAGCCCTGCAGGGCGCGCCGATACTTGGCGACGGCCGACGGCGACAGCCGGCTGAGCCACCGGTGCAGGATCTCGGTAGGCGCCACCGCGCACGCCTTCTGCGCCGGGAGGCTGAGCATCGGCATGGACCGATCGGCGGCAACGACGGCGGGCAAGGCGCTCATCCATGCCTCCTGGCGACGGCGATCGCCAGATCCAGCTCGGCGCCGACGGCGTAGCGCCTCGTCACCCGGTCGTCCTTGTGGCCCAAGGCGATCCGGGCCACCTCGATGCCCTCCTTGCGCGCCAGCTCGGTTCCGCGCGCGTGCCGGAGCCGGTGCGGCGACCACCGTTCGATCTCCGCGGTGTCGCACGCCCGGTGGAGCGCCTTCCGGTAGGCGTCGATGCCGTAGTGGTCGCCGACGCTCGGCGCCTTCTTGGCGTTGCGCGCGTCCCGGGCACGCTGGCTCGGGGTCATCGGCGTCTTCCGGGCCGCCCGCTTGTTCTTCTTGATCTCGGCCATCCCGTCGCGCGGTGAGAACAGGTAGCCGCCGTCGAGCCGCAGCAGGGGCCGCAGGATTCTCTGCGCCTCGGGGCCCAACGCCACGACGCGCCCCTGGCCGCGCCAGCGGTTCTTGTGCTGCGGCACGGTGTAGAGCCAGATGTCCCCCTTGCGATCGATGTCGGCCATGCGGATCTGCAGCGCCTCCGTCGGCCGCATGCCGGTGCACCACTGCAGCTCGACGCAGGCCCGCAGGGGCTTGGGCAGGTGGGGGAGCACGGCGTCGACATCCTCCCTGGTCACCGCGGTGACCGGCTCGGTCTCCCGCGCCCCCGCCCGGCCCCGGCGCAGGCCCGTCAGGACCGCGAGCTGGTGCCAGACCTCGGCCGGCACGAACCCCTGCCCGGCGCCCCAGCGGAACACCGCCTTGATCCGGCGCACCCTGGCGTTGATCACGTTCCGGCACAGACGGCTGCCATCCAGCATGGCGTCGCGGACCTGCTGCAGGTCGCGCAGGGTGAACTGGTCGGTCGGCAAGTCCCGGTGCTGCTCCAGCAGGTGGTCGATGGCGTGGTCGAAGTTCACCACCTCCCGACTGATCTTGCCGATGCTGGCGTCGAGGAACTCGCGCTCGGCCCAGACCGTGAACTCGGCCGCGAGCTGCGCCACGGTCGGCCAGGCGCTCGCCGCCGGCCGCGGCCCGCGCCGGGGTGCCCGCGGCTCGGGGTCCTCGCCGGCGAGGTGGGCGGCCAGCACCTCCCGGTAGCGCTGCTGCACCTCCGGGCTGCCGTGGGTGCCAAGGTAGATCTGGCGGCGCTTGCCGTCCGGGCCGCGCAGGAAGATCACGTCGGCGCCGCGCGCCTTGTGGTGGACGATCGAGGGGAACTTGGGTTGTTGCACGACTCAGCTCCTGATGTGAGCTGATGTGGTTTTCACATCAGCCAGGGATGAATCGGCCGCGTTCGCCGCACTCGGCGAAGTGCCCAAGTCCTGGGGAAGGCCTACCTAAGGAATGGAGCGGGTGATGGGGATCGAACCCACGACATTCAGCTTGGGAAGCTGACGTTCTACCGCTGAACTACACCCGCGCAGATCGCAGTCGCAGCGAACGGGGGACACGCTAGCGATGGGGTGGCGGGCGTCAAGCGCGGGACGGGAGCAAGGGACGGGTGGGGCAGGAGGTCGAGCGGGAGAGTTCGGAGGGGGCGACGGGGCAGTTGGTGCGACGGGGCGGTTGGGACGGTGGCGGTTGGGCCGGCCGGGCTGGCCGGCGCAAGGAAGTTCGGCGGCGGTGCTCCCGCCGGGGGCGGCGGGTCTGGTCCAATCGGGGGCGGCCATGGCTGACCCGCGCGAGGACCATCTGCGCTACCTGCTGGAACGGACGCTGGAACTGCCGGCGGCGGTGCGGGGGAGCTTTGTGGCGGCGAAGTGCGGGAACGATCCGGAGTTGCGGCAACGGCTGGCGGCGGCGCTGGTGGAACGGGGGGACGCGCAGTTTGCGGAGATGGCGAAGGAGGGAGCGGGGGCGAAGGAGGGAGGGGAAGCGGGGGTGAAGCAGGGAGCCGGGGGGAAGGGAGGCGCGGGGACGACGGGGGGAACGGCGGCGGCGAGGGCGGACGGCGATGCGCCGGCGCCGGCGCCGGGGCCGGAGCGAGAGGGGGTGCGAGAGGCGGAGGGGCCGGAGGAGCGGCCGCAACCCGTATCCGAACATCCCCCCGGCACCCACATCGGCCCGTACACCATCCACCAGCCCCTCGGCGAGGGTGGCTTCGGCACCGTCTACCTCGCCGAGCAGCGCACCCCCGTCCATCGCCAGGTCGCGCTGAAGGTCCTGAAGCCCGGCATGGACTCGCGCCAGGTCGTCGCGCGCTTCGAACAGGAACGCCAGGTCCTGGCCCTGATGGACCACCCGAACATCGCCAAGGTGTTCGACGCGGGCACCACCGACCGCGGCCTGCCCTACTTCGTGATGGAGCTCTGCCGCGGCGCCCCGCTCATCACCTTCTGCGATCAGCACCGCCAGACCGTCCCGCAGCGCCTGCGCCTGTTCACGCAGATCTGCCACGCCGTCCAGCACGCCCACTCCAAAGGCATCCTGCACCGCGATCTCAAACCCTCCAACGTGCTGGTCACCGTCCAGGACAACGCCACCCCGACCGTCAAGGTCATCGACTTCGGCATCGCCAAGGCCCTCACCACCCCGCTCACCGACAAGACCCTCTTCACCCAGGCCGAGCAGATCATCGGCACCCTCCAGTACATGAGCCCCGAACAGGCCGAGGGCTCGCTCGACATCGACACCCGCACCGACGTCTATTCCCTCGGCGTCCTGCTCTACGAACTGCTCACCGGCAGCACCCCGTTCGTCGATCCCACCCGCCAGGAACCCTCCCAGCCCGAACTCCACCGCCGCATCCTCCAGCTCGACCCGCCGCGCCCGTCCACCCGCCTCTCCCAGTCCGGCACCGCGCTCGCAGCGCTGGCCGCCCAGCGCCGCACCGAGCCCGCGCGCCTCGCCTCCACGCTCCGCGGCGAACTCGACTGGATCGCCATGAAGGCGATCGAACGCGACCGCACCCGCCGCTACGCCACCGCCAGCGAGCTCGCCCAGGACGTCGAACGCTACCTCCAGGGCGAACCCGTCCTCGCCGCGCCGCCCAGCACCGCCTACCGCCTGCGCAAGTTCGTCCACCGCCACCGCACCGGCGTCGCCGCAGCCCTCGCCGTGTTCGCCGCGCTGCTGACCGGCGCCGTCGCGTTCGCCTGGCAGGCCCAGGAAGCCCGCCAGCAGCGCGACCTCGCCCGCCTTGCACAACGCCGCGCCGAGGACACCGCCCTGGTCATGGAGGACGTGTTCGCCGGCATCGACCCGTCCGCCGAAGCCGAGCTCGGCATGCCGCTGCAGGACCAGCTCCGCCAGCGCCTGCGCGCCTCGGTGGCGCAGCTGCAGGGCCAGCAGGGCGACCCGCTGACCCGCGCGCGCCTGCAGACCGCGTTCGGCCGCACGCTGCTGGCGCTGTCGGACCATCGCGAGGCCGAGACCCTGCTGCGCCAGGCGCTCAGGACCCGCAGCGAGGTCCTCGGTCCGACCCATCCCGACACCGTGCAGGTCGCCGAGTCGCTGGCCGCCGCCGTGCTGCAGCTCGGCCGCGCCGGCGAGGCGGTGGCCATGCTGGAAGAACTGCAGGCGCAGGGCGCGCTGGCGGACGCCGACCTGCTGCTCGGCATGAGCTACCGCGCCGACGGCAGGCTCGAGCGCGCGATCGCCGCGTTCGAACGCGAGCGCGCGCGGCTGCAGGCGCGCGGCGGCCCGGACACCAGCGACGGCCTGCTGGCGCTGCACTGCCTCGGCGCCTGCTACCGCGAGGCCGGGCGCGGCGCCGACGCGATCCCGCTCCTGCGCGAGGTCCTGCGGCGCCGCACCGCGCTGCTCGGCAAGGACCACGTAGACACGCTCACCACCGCCAACAGCCTCGCGGTGGCGTTCACCGAGGCGGGGGAGACGGCCTCGGCGCTGGCGCTCTACCAGGAGACCAGGACCGGCCTGCTCGAGCGCCTGCAGCCCGACCACCAGGCGGTGCTGAACGTCAACTCCAACATCGCCGCGTTGCTCGGGCGCATGGGCCGCGCCGCCGAAGGCGTGCCGCTGCTCGAGGAGGCGCACCGGCGTTGCCTCCAGCGCTACGGGCCCGACCATCCCGACGCGCTGCGCATGGCCGTCGCGCTGGGGAGGCTGCTGTTCTCGGCGGGGCGTCCGGCCGACGGGCTCGCAGTGCTGCAGCAGGCGCGGCCGCGGTTGCTGGCCGGCGGTGACGAGAGCGCGCTGGCCATGGAGTGCCTGATCGGCGAGGGGCGTTGTCTCGCGCATGTCGGCAGGGCCGGCGAAGCGGTGGCACTCCTGCAGCCGGTGCTCGAACGGCGGCGCGTGCGGCTCGGCGAGGACGATGCGCTGACCCTGCGGCTCCTGGCCGAATGCGCCGGCTGGCAGCGGCAGACGGGCGCCTTCGCCGCGGCGCAGGCGATCCTGGCGCAGGTGCTCGAACGGCAGCTGCGGCTGTTCGGCGAGCAGCACATCGACGTCGCGGCGACCCGCTTCGAGCAGGGCGTGACGTGGTTCCAGCAGAAGGAGTCGCAGCAGGCCATCGCGGCGTTCGCGGCGGTGCTGCCGGTGCGCGAGCGCGAGCTCGGGCCCGACCACCGCGACACCGTGCAGACCGGCGCCAACCTCGGCTCGGCGTTCTGGCAGGCGGGCCAGCTCGACCGGTCGGTGCCGGTGCTGCAGGCGGCGCTGCAGTCCGCCGAGCGAGGCCTCGGGGCGGGGGACGAGACCACGCTGTCGGTGGCGCAGGACCTCGCCGTCAACCTGCGCGATGCCCGGCGCGACGACGAGCTGCTGGCACACCTGCGGGCGTGGCTGCCGGCGCTGCTGCGGCAGGGGCTGAGTGGCCTGCGCATGTCGTTCGCCGGCTGGCTGGTCCAGCGCTGCCAGCGGGACCAGGCGCTGGGCGAGGCCGTGCCGGTGCTGGAGGCGATCTGCGAGCAGCAGCGCGCGGCCGGCGTCGACGAGCAGCAGCGCCTCGGCGTCGAGAACAACCTGGCGGCGGCGTACTGGTCGGCGCGGCAGTTCGACCGTTCGGTGCCGCTGCTGCAGGACCTGGTGGCGCGCAGCAAGGCGCTGCTCGGCGAGGACGCCCTGGAGACGCGGCTGCGCGCGGTCAACCTGGCGGTCAACCTGCGCGACAGCGGGCGTGCGGGTGAGGCGCTGCCGATCCTCGAGGACCTGGTCGGCAGGGTCGTGCGCGGCGAGCTGCCGGGGCCGCCGGACTTCGGCTTCTGGCGCCGCGAGCTGGGGAAGACCCAAGCCGCCTGCGGCCAGCGCGATCGCTGCCTGCAGACGGTCGCCGACTACGTCGCGGCGGCGCGCGCTGGGGGCGGCCGCCTGGA
This sequence comes from uncultured candidatus Brocadiaceae bacterium, assembly GCA_964565715.1. Lineage (GTDB taxonomy): Bacteria > Planctomycetota > UBA1135 > UBA1135 > UBA2386 > CAZMGG01. The sequence goes on from CAZMGG010000145.1 coordinate 5,675, forward strand.
TTCGGATCTGGTGAACGGCGGGATGATCCTGCTGGATGCCGGCCTGCACGCGCAAGCCGAGCCGCTGCTGCGCGAGTGCCTGGAACTGCGGGTGGCGCAGCAGCCGGACGCCTGGAACACCAGCTTCGCGCGGGTGCTGCTCGGCTCGGCGCTGCACGGGCTGCACCGCGACCAGGAGGCGCGGCCGCTGCTGGAACAGGGTGGGCGCGAGCTGCGCGCGGGGGCGGCGGCGGTGCCGCCCGGTGCGCGGGCGCGCCTGCTGGAGACCGCCGACCGGTTGCTGGCGTTCTTCGCCGACGTCGGCGACGCGGCGGGAGCAGAGCCCTGGCGGGAGTGGCGCGAAGAGCTGGTGGCGCAGGGCGTGCGGCGGTAGGGCGGCCGTGCGCGTGCCCCCATCTTGATTGCGCACCAATTCACGGCCGTGCGCCGCGCGCGCAAGGTGTTGTCGGGGCGTGGTTTGCGATGGCCGTTCGGCGCGCCGCTGGCGCGGCGCCCGGCGACCCCCGATCTTGATTGCGCACCAATTCACCGCCGCGCGCCGCACGCCGCGCGCCGCGCGCCGCATGTCGCGCGCCGCGCGCCGCATGTCGCGCGCCGCGCGCCGCAAGCCGTGCGCGCAACGTATTGTCGGGACTTGGTTTGCGATGGCCGTTCGGCGCGCACTGGTGCGGCTCCCCGGCGACCCCCGAATCCTTGATTGCGCACCAATTCACGCCCACACGCCGCGCGCCGCACACCGTGCGCGCAAGGTGTTGTCGGGGCGTGACTTGTGATGGGTGGGGCGGCGCGCCGCTGGCGCGGTGACCGCGCGAACGCCTACTCCGAGCCGTTCCGCAGCTCCGCCACCGCCCGCCAGCGCGGCTTGGTGCGGCCCGCGCCGCCCTCGGTCCCCGCCGGCGCGGGCCAGCCTTCGCGCTGCTGGCTGCGGTCGCCGTCGCCGGCCTCGGTCTGGTCGTGCAGCAGGTGGACGCGGGTCTCGTAGGGCATGTCGATGCGGGCCTCGTCGAGCGCCTCCTTGATGCCCTGCAGCACCTGCGAACGCACCGCGACGATGCTGGTGCGCCGCGAGTCGGTCCACCAGCGCGCCCGGATCGTCACCCAGCTGGCCGCCAGGTCCCACGGCAGCGCCTGCGGCGCCGGGTCGGCCTCGACGCCCTCGACGCTCCGCAGCACGCCGAGGATGACCTCGCAGGCGGCCCCGATGTCGTCGCCGTAGCCGATGCCGACGTCGTACTCGCTGCGGCGCTTCTCGTAGCCGGTCTTCACCACCAGCGAGTCGCCGTAGATCTGGCTGTTCGGGATCACCGCCTTGGTGCCATCGAACGTGCGGATGATCGTGGCGCGCGTCTCGATCCGCTGCACGGTGCCCTCGAGGCCGCCCACGGCGATCTTGTCGCCCACCTCGAACGGCTGGCGGATCAGCAGCAGGAGCCCGGCGAGCCAGTTCTGCAGGATGTCCTTGAAGGCGAAGCCGATCGCCACCGAGCCGATGCCGAGACCGGCGATCAGGTCGCCGGGCGACAGCGTCGGCATCACGATGGTGGCGGCCAGCAACGCGCCCAGCACGACCAGGGCCGCCTTGGCGAAGCCGCCCAGCATGGCGCCGAGGTTGTCACGCCCGCGCGCGCCGGCGGCGCGGCCGATCAGGCGACGGGCCAACGCGCCCGCGCCCCAGAACGCCGCGAACACCAGCACGGCGACGCCGAGGTTGGGCAGCAGGCGCACGGCGCCGTCGATCCAGCCGTCGATCCGTTCCAGCATGGCGCCGGGGTCGATGTCGATCTGCTGCGGGCGATCTTCGGGGGATTGCATGGTCATGGCGACGTGGCCGGCCGGCCCGCACCGACCATGCCGCACGCCGGATTCCGCCCGTGCGGGTCCCCCCGGCGCCGCGCCGGCGCCCCGCGGAAGCAGTCCGACTGCCGATTCCCCTCGCCCCTGCTGCCCGCGCGGCGCCTCCGGTTTCGCTGGAACCCACCACCCGACTCCGGTTCCCTGGCACGCCGATGACGAAGCCCGACTCCCCGCTCGGCGAACCCGACCAGAACGCGCCGGCCAACCCGCCGCCGCCTCCCGGCACCGTCAGCCGCGCCGCCAACCTGGTCAGCAACCTCGCCGCGTTCCTCTCGCCCAGGTCGCTGCAAGGCCCGCTGCTGCTGCTCGCCCTGATCCTCGCCATGGTCATGGTCAACAGCCCGCTGGCATGGCTGTACGACGAACTGCTGGGCGCCACCTTCGAGATCCGCCTGGAAGGCTTCGGCCTGCAGAAGCCGCTGCTGCTCTGGATCAACGACGGCCTGATGGCCCTGTTCTTCCTGCTGGTGGCCATCGAGATCAAGCATGAGCGCATCGAGGGCCATCTGGCCCGCATGAGCCAGGTGACCCTGCCGCTGGTCTGCGCCCTGTTCGGCGTCGCCGTGCCGGCCGGCGTCTATCTCCTGGTCGCCGGCCACGACCCGGTGGCGCGGAACGGCTGGCCGATCCCCGCCGCCACCGACATCGCCTTCTCGCTGGCCGTGCTCGGCGCCTTCGGTACCCGGGCGCCGCGCTCGCTCACCGCGTTCCTGATGGCGCTGGCGGTGTTCGACGACCTGATGGCGATCCTGATCATCGCCGTCTTCTACGCCGGCAACATCTCGCTGACCGCGCACGTGGTCGCCCTGGTGCTGACCCTGGTCCTGTTCGTGCTCAACCGCCTGCGGGTCGCCTCGCTCGGCGCCTACTTCCTGGTCGGGCTCTGCCTCTGGGTGGCGGTGCTGAAGTCCGGCGTGCACGCCACCCTGGCCGGCGTGGTCATCGGCTTCGCGATCCCCTACCGCGGCCGCCGGCCGGACGCGCCCTCGCCGATGAAGGAACTGGAGCACCGCCTGCATCCGTGGGTCGCGCTCCTGGTCCTGCCGGTGTTCGCCTTCGCCAACAGCGGCGTCAGCCTGGCGGGCTTCTCCCTGCAGACCCTGCAGGAACCGGTGACGCTCGGCATCGCCGCCGGCCTCGTGCTGGGCAAGACCTTGGGCGTGTTCGCCGCCGCCGCGGCCCTGATCCGGCTGCGGCTCGTGCCGATGCCCGAGGGCGCGTCCTGGCCGTCGCTGCTGGGCACCTGCGCCGTGTCCGGCATCGGCTTCACCATGAGCATGTTCCTGGGCTCGCTGGCCTTCGAAGGGCAGGAAGCGGGCTACGCCGGGCAGATGCGGCTCGGGGTCATCCTCGGCTCGGCGGTGGCGGCCGCCGTCGGCATCGGCCTGCTGCACGGGGCGCTGCCGCGCGCGCGGCCCGCGGCTGTGGCGTGAGGCCGGACCAGCGTCAGCCGCGCCGGCCCTGGCCGGCGCCGACCTGACGCTGCCGGCGCGCCGTCGTCCGCCGTTGGCGTCGCGGGCGGCCGACGACCTGGGCGATCCGCTGATGGGAGAGGCCGAAGAACTCGGCGATGTCGCGCAACGACCAGTCGGCGTCCTGCATGGCGGCGATGGCCTCGTCGCGTTCCTCCAGGATCTGCTCCCATTCCGCAGTCAGGTCGTCCAGGCGCCTCTTCACCGCCTCGGCGGTGGCTGGCAGCGGCAGTTGCTCGGTGATGTCGGCATCGCCGGCGTCGTCGCCCTCCCAGAGGATCAGGGCCTCGCGGATGCGGGCACGGGTCTGGGCGAGACCGCGCCCGAAGGTGTGGCACTCGGGGCGTTCCTTCACGTGGGCGAGCCACTGGTTCTGGCGGTCGCCCTGGGTGAAGACGAGCGTGTAGTGCTTCCTGCTCATGGGATGTCCTCCAGCCACCGCATGGGTTGCACGTCCAGGATACTACTGCGCCAAGCCAGGAGCGTCTAGTCGGTAGACGAACGTGGCCACATGGTCGGCGCGCCGTCACCTGGGGCCGCGGGGGCCGGCGGGGGCTCAGTCCTCGCCGGCGGTCGGCCCGGTCGCACACAGGCCTTCGACCTCGGCGAACAGCGTGCGCCGGCGGCCGTTGCCGAGGCCCAGTTCGCCCACCAGCGCCGGCGTGCGACCCAGCTCTGCCGCCAGCACGACGCCCTGCCGCAGCAGGCGCTGCTTCTCGCCGGCCCGCAGGCTGCTCAGGCAGGTGATCGGGTGCAGGCCGAGCCGGTCGATGCGGTCGCGGAGACCATCGCCCTTCGGATGGTCCCAGCTCAGCAGCCGCAGCCCGACGCCCGCGCCGTAGGCCAGCGCGTCGCTGGTGAAGCGGCCGTTGGTGACGAGCCAGAACGCCGCGTGCCGCTGCACCGGCCGCAGGTCCTCGTCGCGCGCGTGCACGTACATCGCCACCTTGACGTCGACCTTGCCGTCGCGGCGCTCGCGGAACTTGCACTCGCCGAGCACCCGCTCGCGGCCCTCGCGGGCGTCCAGGTCCACCTCGTGCTGCACGAAGCGGCCCGGCAGCACCACGTTGGTGCGCACGCGGAACCCTTCTGCCTGCCACAGGGCGCCGACGAACTGTTCGAACGGGAACCCCGACGGGCCCAGTTCCTGGATCGCCCGCTGCAGGGCGTAGCGCGCCGCCGTCGGCCGCCGCAGGGCCCGCAGCGCACGGTGGGCCAGCCGGAACACCCGGCTGGTGCTCATGCCGTCGCGCAGCTCCTGCCGCACGGCGGCCACCGCCGCGTCGACCTGGTCGCCCGCGGCGCCGCTGCGGCGCAGCGAGCGCCGGAGCTTGTGCTCGTCGAAGGGCTCGCGCTCGCCGGAGCCCTTCCAGACCCGCGGTCCGTCGCCGTCGGCTCCGCGTCCCATCAGGCGTTGACGAACATGTCGACGGCGTTGGTCCAGTAGGGCAGCGCGGACATCGCGTCGATCACGCCGGCCTGCCAGCTCACGTAGAGGCCGACCAGGGCCGGATTGGCGGGCACCACCGGCGCGATGGTCAGCTCGCGCAACGGCGACAGCGTGCCGACCAGCACCGTGCTGCCGTTCACCCACCAGGTGCCGATCACCGGCGGCAGCGAGGCCTGGGTGAGGCCGGTGCCGGCCAGCAGCAGCACGAACGAGCCGGGCGTGCCGCGCACCACCACGTCGAACGGCTGGCCCAGCGCGAAGGTGTTGCCGGTGCCGGCCGTGAAGCGGTCGCTCTTCAGCGACAGCGTCGGCACGCCGGCCCACAGCAGGCGCACCTGCAGGGGTGCTGCGGCGAAGCGTGCGGTCGGCAACTGGCTCGCGCCCGACCCCTGGTTGCCGAACTCGTAGACCATGTTCGGCAGGTCGGTGCGGGCCGGGTTGCCGACGGTCTCCATGGTGTAGAGCCGGCTCTGCGGCACCACGACCTTGCGCGACTCGATCACCAGGTTGCTGACGCCGTCGTAGACGAACGGCTGCGTGAACAGGAAGTCGTACCACTGGCTGCCGTTGAAGGTCACCGCCTGGTTCTGCAGGCTGAGCACGTTCCACGGCTGCGGCGCGTTCTGCGCGAACGTCAGGCCCAGCGTGTTCACCGTGGTGTGGCTGATGTCGATGTCGAGGCTCTGGTAGGTCAGCGTGCCGCTGTTCTGGCAGTGCACCGACAGGCCGAGCAGCACGCCGCCCGGCGCCGGCAGATGGTCGGCCCGGATCAGGATCTGGGCGCGGCCCTCGGCGATGGCGTTGGTGGAGCTGATGCCGAACGGCGCCAGGTTGCCGCTGCTGCCGCGGATGGTCTCCTGCGGGTAGGCCATGGCATCCGGGCCCTGGGCGGTGAGCGAGGCGGTGGCGAGGAGCAGCGCAAGGGCCGCCGAAGTGCGCAGGCGTGGCATGGTGGGGGACTCCGTGGGGCGACGGGCGGAGGCGGGACGATAACGCGTTCCTTGCGCGCGGCCGACCCTCTGGCTACTGCGTATGCGTCCCCATGGAGGGGGACTGGCATGACTGGTGATCCCGACGGGCGGCCGGAAGGGCGCCTGCCGCGGCCGGCCTCGGCCCTGCGGCAGGCGCTGGCGGAAGGCTACTCCTGGGCGCTGTTCCGGCAGGACGCCATGGCCGGTCTGGTGGTCGGCATCGTCGCGCTGCCGCTGTCCATGGCGCTGGCGATCGCCAGCGGCGTCGATCCGCAGCAGGGCCTCTACACCGCCATCGTCGCCGGCTTCCTGATCGCGCTGCTGGGCGGCTCGCGCACCCAGGTGTCGGGGCCGACGGCGGCGTTCGTCGTGATCCTGCTGCCGATCACGGCGAAGTTCGGGCTGGGCGGGCTGGCGCTGGCCAGCGCCATGGCTGGCGGGATCCTGGTGGTGCTGGCGCTGTGCCGGATGGGCCGGCTGGTGCAGTTCGTGCCGTTCCCGGTGACCACCGGCTTCACCGCCGGCATCGCCGTGGTGATCGCCATCGGCCAGGTGAAGGACTTCCTCGGCCTGCAGTTCGCGCAGCCCGAACACTTCCACGAGCGGGTGCTGGCGATCGCCAGCCACCTCGGCTCGGTGCACGGCAGCGACTGTGCCGTGGGCGGCTGTACGCTGCTGCTGCTGGTGCTGCTGCCGCGCTGGCTGCCGCGCATCCCGGCTCCCCTGCTGGCGGTGGGTGGCACCGCCGCGCTCGGCTGGCTCCTGCATCGCGTCTGGCCGGCGTTCGACGTCGCCACCATCGAGAACCGCTTCCACTACCAGGACCATGGCGTCACCACGGGCGGCGTGCCGCCCTGGCCGCCGCTGCCGGTGCTGCCCTGGAACCTGCCGGGGCCGTCCGGCGCGCCGCTGGGCCTGTCCTGGACGACCCTGAAGGAGCTGTTTCCGTCGTCGCTGGCCATCGCCGCGCTCGGCGCCATCGAGTCCCTGCTGTCGGCCACCGCCGCCGACGCCATGGCCGGCACCCGCAGCGATCCCGACGCCGAACTGCTGGCGCAGGGTGTCGGCAACCTGACGGCGCCGTTCTTCGGCGGATTCGCCGCCACCGGCGCCATCGCCCGCACCGCCACCAACATCCGCGCCGGCGCCCGCACCCCGGTGGCGGCGATGGTGCACGCCCTGTTCCTGCTGCTGGCCGTGCTCTGCTGCGCGCCCCTGCTGGGTCACCTGCCGATGGCGGCGATGGCGGCGCTCTTGCTGATGGTGGCCTGGCGGATGAGCGACGTCCGCCACTTCGGCCACGTGCTGCGCACGGCGCCGCGCGCCGACATCGCCGTCCTGCTGGCCTGCTTCGGCCTGACGGTCGCCTTCGACATGGTGGTCGGCGTCACCGCCGGCATGGTGCTCGCCTCGCTCCTGTTCATGCGCCGCATGGCCGAGATGACCGGCACCAGCCTGGTGCGCGAGGGCCATCCCGAACTGCGCGGGCCGGTGCCGCCGGGCGTGCTGGTCTACGAGGTGGAGGGACCGATGTTCTTCGGCGCCGCCGAGAAGGCGATGACGGCGCTGCACTCGATCGGCCGGCACCGCGGCGCGGTGGTGCTGGACCTGGACGGCGTGCCGGCGATCGACGCCACCGGGCTGGTCAACCTCGGCTCGGTGCTGGCGCGGCTGCGCAGCGACCGCATCCCGGTGGTCATGACCGGCGTGCGGCCGAAGGTGCGCGAGACCCTGGCCCGGGCGCACCTGGATGCCGACGAGGAGCACCGCTTCCTGGCGCGCACGATGCAGCAGGGGGTCGAGCGGGCGGCGACGCTCCTGCGCGGGCCGGCACCGCGCGCCTGAGGCCCGGGTTGCCGCCCGCCCGGCCACCTTCAACAACCAGTGGGGCAACGAC
>CAZMGG010000146.1:0-13249 GCA_964565715.1 uncultured candidatus Brocadiaceae bacterium
CGCTCTCGTTCGCGGAGGTCCTCGAGTGGCGGCAGGACCTGGGCCCCAACCCGCTGGTGGCCGCGCACTGCCCGGCGCTGGCGCCGCTGGCCGCAGGCGATCGGAAGTAGCCGTGAGGAAACGACCTTGGGCGTTGACCGCGCCGCCTTGCCGGGGGGCACCAACAACTCTTGGGTCAGTTCTCTGCCCTTGCGGGCGTGCGGGCCGGGGGCAAGATCGCCGCCATGCCGACCTCGACGCGCGAGACGTGGCAGCGCCGGCCCTGGCCGTTGCTGGCCGGGCTGCTGCTGGCCGCCGTGCTGCCGGCGCAGGCGCCGGCCCCGGCCACCGCCGCACGCTTCACCATCGTCGACCACGGCTGCGGCGACGGGGCCGTGACGGCGGCGAACTTCACCCTGCATCGCCTGTGGACGGTGGCGGAGACGCACCTGCCGCTGCCCGACGAATGGCAGCCGCGCCCGGTCCACCTCCATCGCCAGGTCGCGGACTACGAGGCGGCGGAGAAGGCCCGCACCGGCGGCCGCTTTGCCGCCAACCTCGCCTTCACCAGCTGGGATCCGCCAGAGAGCCACGTCGTGCTGCAGCCGATGGTGGACGATCTCGCCCTGCAACGCATCGGCCTGCCGCGACAGACGCGCCTGCTGCTGCTGCACGAGGCCTCGCACCTGCTGGTCTACGCGGCGTTGCCGAACCACCGGCACCACCCGAGCTGGCTGTCGGAAGGGCTGGCCTGCTGGCTCGAGGCGCTCGCCGCCCACGATCTCGGCTGGCTGCCGGATGCCATGCAGGAACCACGGGCGGCCACCTCGCTGGCGATGGTGGCGGAACTCAGCTCTGCCGGCCGCCTGCCGGCCTTCGCCGACCTGGTGCAGGATCGGGGCCTGCCCGAGGAACGCCCGCGCCGCTACGCCCTCTGGGAGCAGAGCTGGGCCTTCCTGCAGCGGGAGCATCCGGCGGCGCTGGCGCGCTTCCTGCAGCAGGTCCGCGCCATGCCGGCGGGGCGGGAGCTGCCGCAGCGGCTGCCGGCGGCCCTGGAGAAGGCGCTGGGCGGGCACTGGCAAGGCATCGACCAGGCCTTCGCGACGTGGCTGCGGCGGCAGGAGCCGCAGTGGTTCGAGGCCTACCGCAGCCTCGATACCCAGTCGCTGCCCTGGGTGCAGTGCGCGTTCGGCGACCACAACGCGGTGTGCTGGCGGCGCGGCATCACGCTGCCGCGGGACTACGACGTGCAGGCCCGCTTCGAGGTGCTGTCGCGCCTTGGCGACGGCGAGCCGCAGATGAACGTGCTGCTCGATGGCCGGCCCGAAGGCTTCGTCGCCGTGCAGGTGGTGGCCGGCATCGGCGTCACCGTGCAGCGCTTCCATGCCGCGAAGCCCGACGCCGCCGCCCGCTGGGAGGTGCTCGGCCGCGCCCGCGCCGACGTGGTCCCCGGCCGTCCCGGGGAGCTGCGGGTGCGGGTGCGCGGTCCCCGCCTCACGATCGCGCTGGACGGCACGGAGCTGCTGGAACTGGACTGCGGCGCCGAGCTGCGCGCGCCCTGGGGCCTCGGCGTGCAGGCCGGCACCGCCGGGCTGTGGCACGCGTTCGCGGTGACGCCCGCCGGCGGCTGAGCCGCCGGGCGAAGATCCGCGCCGGCGGGGCTTCCGCGGCGCGCCGGGCGCTGCATCCTGGGCAGACCCGGAGCCGCCCATGCTGACCTGCCTCTGCCTCGCCGTCCTCGCCTGCCCGTCACCGCAGTCCCTGCCGCTGGTGCAGGGGCCGCAGCAGCGCTTCCTCGACTACTCCAAGGATCTCGAGCGGCCGACGGTGAGCGTGGTGATCGGCACGCTCGGCCGCTTCCAGGAGGGCAGGCGCGAGCGCCTGGAGGACGGCGCGCTGGGCGGCCCCGGCGCCCGTTCGTCGGTGAGCGGCACCCAGTTCTTCAAGGTGCCGGTGCGCACCAGCCTGCAGGTGCAGGAGGTGCTGGCCGGCGGCAAGCCCGCGCGCACCAACCTGGAGTTCGAGCTGCAGCTGGCCCGCCTGCCCGACGGCAGCGAACGCCGCCAGGTGATCGGCGGCAACGGCGCGCCGCTGGAGACGGGCGTGCAGGCGTTGTGGGTGGTGGAACTGCCCGAGAAGGGCAAGGCGCTCCAGCTGCTGCACGTGCTGCCGCGGGACCCGCGCATCGACGACGATCCGCGCGCGTTCGCCGACCTCTGCCGCGACTTCACCGCCATCAATCGCCACGTCGCCGACCTGCGGGCGGCGCTGGCTGCCCTGGAGGCGGCGCCGAAGGGCGAGCCGGGCTCCCTGCCGCGTGCCCTGGAGGGGCTGCGCCAGGTGCTGGCGGCGCGGCCGACCCTGAAGGAGCCGAAGCACGACGCGGTGCTGCAGCAGCACGCCGGACCGCTGGAGGCGCGGGCGAAGCAGGCGCTGGCGGAGCGCGACGGCGGCAAGGGGCCCGGGTAGGCGACCGGCCGGCTCAGCCCACCGGCACCAGCTCCGGCAGCGCGAACGGCGCCCGCGCCTTGGCCCGCAGCAGCAGGTTGGCCGCCGGCGACTCCGGGAAGCGCTGCTGCACCGGGTCGAACGCGAGCCAGGGGCCGAGCGTGAGCGGCGTCCGCTCCAGATCCACCTCGTTCTGCAGCAGATGCTGCAGCAGCCTTGCGGTGGCCTCGGCGGCGCGCGGGTTCCCCGCGGCGGTGCGCGTGACCTCCGCCGGACTGGCCGCGACGCCGAGCCGCTGCGCGATCATGCCCAGGTGGCAGAGCGCGCTCGACAGGTGGCCTTCCTCGATGTCGGCGGCCAGATCCTGCTGCCGGCGGCTGCGCACCACCTCGCAGAAGTCGAGGTAGTGGCTGCGGGCGCCCTTCCAACGCTTCACCTCGCGGCCCTGCCGGTCGACGGCCACCGCGCTCTGGTAGTCGGGCAGCCGCAGCACGCCCTGCTCGCAGTGGATCACGGCGCCGACGCTGCAGCCGTGCACCTGGTCCATGCTCCTGCCCCAGTCCTTCTGGCCGGCCTTGTCGCGCGGCAGCCCGCGCACCTCGAACACGATCGGCGCCTCGGGATACTCGAGCACCACCACCTGGCTGTTGGGCGTGTCGCCGTCGTCGTCGTAGCCGAGCCGGCCGCCGACGCTCCAGACCCGGCTCGGCAGGCCCTTCGAGCCGATGCCCCAGCGGCACAGGTCCATCTGGTGGATGCCCTGGTTGCCGAGGTCGCCGTTGCCGGTCACGTGCAGCCAGTGCCAGTCGTAGTGCAGTTCTTTGCGCCGCAAAGGCAGCACCGGCGTCGGCCCGCACCACAGGTCGTAGTCGACCGCATCGGGCACCGGCGTCGGTTCCGCCACCTTGCCGATGCCCGGCCGCGGCTTGTAGCAGAGCCCCTGGGCCCACAGGATCCGGCCGAGCCCGCCTTCCTGCAGCCACCGGAACGCGTCACGGATCGCCTGCGACGAACGGGACTGCGTGCCGGCCTGGACGATGCGGCCCTCCTGCCGCGCCGCTGCCACCATCTGCGCGCCTTCCCAGAAGTCGTGGCTCACCGGCTTCTCGACGTAGACGTCGAGGCCCGCCTGCATGGCCCACACCGTTGCCAGCGCGTGCCAGTGGTTGGGCGTGGCGATCGACAACGCGTCCAGGTCGCCCCTGGCCAGCAGTTCGCGCAGGTCCTGGTAGCCGTCCATGACCCGGCCCTGCTCCTTCTGCCGTGCGGCCTCGGCATCGAGGATCCGCCGGTCGACGTCGCACAGCGCCACCACCTGCACGTGGGGCAGCGAGGCGAGGCCCTGGACGTGGTCGCGGCCGCGGCTCTTCAGGCCGATCACGCCAACGCGCAGCGGCGCGTCCGCGGGCCGCGGCGCCACGGCCTTCGGCCCGCTGCGGCAGGCGCCGAGGCCCAGCGCCGCGCCGGCGGCGGCGGTCTGCAGGAGGAACGTGCGGCGATCCAGCGGGCGCTCCATGGCGCGCCACTCTACGCCGGGGCAGAACCGTGGCCAGCGTGAGGTGGCCTGCGATACAACCAGACCGTCCGATTCCGCATCGGAGGAACGCCGTGACCATGCTCGTCTGCGCCCTGCTCCTCTGCCTGCCGCCGCAGGATCCCACCCCGCCCGCACCGCAGCCCCGCTTCTGCCACCTGGCCGAGGCGCAGCCCCCAGGCGAGGACTTCGCCGCCCTGCGCCTTGCCTTCACCGCCGCCAATCCCGGCTACGACCTGCAATGGCTGCCGGCCTGCGCCGGCGTTGCCGGCGGGCCCCTGCCGCGGGTGCTGTTCGTACAGAACGGTCAGGCGAAGGCCTCCGTCGGCGACCGCGAAGCCGTCGAGGTGGGGCCAGGCGACCTGCTCCTGCTCCGTCCCGAGCAGGGCCTCGTGTTCACCGGCACGCCGGACCTGCTCTCGGTCACCGTGCCCGAGCCGTTCCCCGCCGAGCTGCCCGCCGTGATCCGGCCCGACCACGACCCGCGCATCGCCGACACGCCCGGCGGTTGCGCCAACGAGGCCCAGGCCTACCGCCGCCTCGCGCTCACCTGGGACGGCCGCAACGGGCCCTACCAGTACCGCACGCTCAATGCGCACCGCGTCAACATCCGCGACTCGTTCACCCACTATCACCCCCTCGAGGGCGGCTTCGCCGAGTTCTACCTGGTGCAGGGCGTGCTGCCCGGCGCGCGCCTGCTCACCGGCAGCGCCGCCGCGGTGGAACGCGCCGCCGAGCTGGACACCGCGGCGGCGAAGACCCTGCTGACCCGCACGCCGCTGCGCCGCGGGGACCTGGTCTACCTGCCGCGCGGGGTCGTGCATCGCGGTCTCGGCGGCGTGCTGGCCCACGTCATCACCGCGCCGGGCTTCGTGCCCGGCGCCGAGCTGCCGGTCGACGCGGCGCTGCACGCGCTGCGGCAGCGCCTGTCCTTGACCGAGGAGGAGCTGCCGGTGCACCTGCCCGGCGCGCCGTTCGTCAGCGTGCGGCCCGACCAGGGCGAACTCTGCATCGAGGTCGACGGCGAGCCGTTCACCCGCTACCGCTGGCAGCAGGCGCCGCGGCCGTGCTTCTGGCCGGTGCTGGGGCCCGGCGGCACGCCGGTGACGCGCGCGTTCCCGCTCGGCGAGCAGGCCGGCGGGAGCAAGGATCATCCGCACCACGTGTCGCTGTGGTGCACCCACGGCGCGGTGGACGGGCTGGACTTCTGGGCCGGCAAGGGCACGGCGCTGGTGCACGGCGAGCCCGAGGAACTGCAGTCAGGGCCGGGGGTGGCCGGGTTCTCGGTGGCGACCCGTTGGATCGTGCGCGGCGAGGACGGCGCCGAGCGGCTCGTGCTGCGCGACCGGCGGCGCTGGCGGATCGGTGCGACGCGCCGGGAGCGGACGATCGACCTGGATCTGGAGCTGCAGGCCGGGCCGGAGGCGCCGGTGACGCTGGGCGACACCAAGGAGGGGTTCTTCGCGATGCGGGTGGCGGATGCGCTGCGGGTGGAGGGGGATGGGGCTTCTGGGGCGCTGGTGGACAGCGAGGGCCGGGCCGGCAAGGCGGTGTGGGGCCAGCGCGCGCGCTGGATCCATGCCAGCGGCACGGTGGGGGAGCACACGGTCGGCGTGGCGCTGATCGACCATCCGCAGAACCTGCGGCACCCGACCACCTGGCACGCGCGGACGTACGGTCTGCTGGCGGCCAATCCGTTCGGTGTTCACGACTTCACCGGCAGCCCGAAGGGCAGCGGCGACCACGTGATCCCGGCCGGCGGTGTGTTGCGGCTGCGGTATCGGGTGCTGGTGTATGGCGGCGAGCCCGATGCGGAACGGGTCGAGCGGGCGGCGGCGGACTTCGCGGGGCGGTGAGGGCGCATGGGTGGAGTCGTCGAGGTATGGCCTGCCGCGGCGATGGGCATGGCGGTGCGGCTCAGGCGGGCACGGCCGCGGAAGCGTGGAAGGCAAGGGATCGGCATGAATCAGCCCCAGAACGGGGCTTGTTAAGAGGAGAAACGCCCGAGCAGAATAATTCGGTTTGCTATGGTGTGTTCGGGTGCGGGATCGGGTATAGGGAGAGCTACTCGCCGAAGGAGGCTCGATGTCGTTGCTCGCCCGCGCGCGATCCCTTCCCTTCCCTTCCCTTCCCTTCCCTTCCCTTCCAGAAGGAGTGGAAGCTGCAGCGCCCTGCCCTACTGCACAGCAACGAGGAGCCTTGCTGCAGCAGCCCGCTGACCTGCAGGCCTCCTTCCGGACGAAGACTGCAGCGTCTCGGGCACCGCAGTGGCGCACCTCGGGAGGGATGCCGACGGTGCCGACGCCGGCATGGGGCATGGGGCACGGGATGGGCTGAACACCTCGCCGACCGGTTGGATGGCTTCTCGATGCTGGCCGCCCCTTCGAGGCGTGGGTGGTGATGGCCCCACATCCCCCTCTCGGGCCAGTTCAGGAGCCGGACTGGCCTGCCATCGGGGCCCAGGTTCGGCGGACCCTGAACCGATTGCTGCGGGCGCCACGGGAATGGCTAGAGGATGTCGTCCAGGATGCCCTGTTGTGCATGGTGATCCTGTCGGACAGCGGCGCACGAATCAACAACCACGTAGCTTTCGGGGTGGCCTTCGCTACGAAGCGCTGGATCGACGAGCAGCGGCAGCGCCGGCGTCGCGTAGAGCGACTGGAGCCAGACCTCGACGAATGGGAGCGAGAAGATCAGGCCGGTGCGGTCCAGTGGCCAGCCTTGCTGCAGGAGCAGGGATGGGAGCCTACCGCGGCTTGGTGCCGCATCCTCGATGCGATCGCAAGTGGTGCCCACGGAACGAATAAGATCGCCGATGCGCTCGGGCTGCACAGGAAGACGATTCAAGAGAGCCGGAGGAGGCTGCGGCAATGGCTGCGAGAAAAGCTGGATCCACCCCCGGCCCCCTGAGCGACTACATTGAATGAATGCGAAACCGAGTCTCCCTTCGGCGGATCGCCCGATCCGGCGGCTGCAGCCTCAACTGGTGTCCAGCACAAACGGAATATGAAATCCAGCCGGAGCTCCTGATGCGGAGGCTGTCCTTGGCCATGCTGGGTCTGGGCTCGCTCATCCTTGTGACATGGTGGCTCTTTTCGGGTAGCCCCAAGCAGGCCGATGGCGAACCCGGACTACCGATACCCTTCGCTACAGCGCCGACAGCAACCCAGGATGCCGCGCGTGCTGTCGCTCATGCTTCATACCCTGTTGACGCCGTTGACTTGGTTCCGGCCCCCCTGGAAGCGCTTCTGGAAGCTGCACCTCAGGGACGCAAGCCAGCGGATGCGGTACATCCCGATCAGGATCGCGAGTGGGCTGGCTTTCCGCGAACCGCGTTCGATCCTGTCGTGGAGCTTGGCAGGGATGCCATCGCGGGGTCTTTCGAGCCTGGGCACCTGATGCGCAACTCTTTCCTGAATCCGTTCGATCTGTACATCGTCGCCGCCGAGCGCAAGCCATTTGTTGCGTGGGCGGCCGAGGTCCTGCCGCAGCTTCGTAATCTGCAACACGAACTGGCCATGGCACGACGGGATGACATACTGGCGGCCCGCGCAGTGGCTCGGCCCTGTCGATTCGATGACATGCCTGTGGAACAGCAGGAGACTCTGAACAGGAGGTTGCCTGCTCTCATGAAGTCGCGTAATGCCCTGTTCGAAAAGGCGGGCATTCCCCCCATTGACGAGCAGCAAATGAGGAGCGCTCTGGCCTACGAGTACTTCTCCGATCTGGATCGGAGCGAAGCCACGCCAAAGTGGAAGACTGTGAGCCTCGAGGGGTCAGTTCTGCGCATTCCGATCGAGGCAATGTCTCGGTCGCAAGGTCTGCAAGACCATGCACGAATGATGCGCATGCAAATCGCCTGTCAACTTGTCGCATGGTTCGAAGCTGTTGGCTGTCTGGACAGCACTCGTGTGCTGGAGATCGTTGCACGCATCAATTCCACCTTCATCAAGTAGTTACAGGAGTCAGAGATCATGCGTACCTTTGTGATGCTGAGTATCGCTGCCGTGCTCGCCGGGCCTCACTTGGCTCATGGCTTGCGCGGGCCATCGCACTCTTCAGGGCCTCGCCATGTGCCACTCCAGGTGGCCACAGACTGTGAGACCTATGGTGAGCTGGTGTCGGGATGTCGAGCGATCCTTGTCGACACTTCTATCGGTGCCAACTGCGAGGCTGAGGTCGGCCTTCTTGTTGTGGAGAACGAAGCCCCGTTGGTATCGCACGGCAAGTGTCAGTGCAACGGTGCCACGCCCGCGCAGTGCGTTGAGAAGGACAAATGCGAGTCTGGAAGGTCGTGGACGGCCAGCGTCAATTCTCCATACACTCTTTGGTTTGGAGGGACATCCTACGGCCAGTCGTACTCGACTGCGACGTGCTATGTGAAGGGCTGCAACCTCATTAGCCATGATCATCTTCAGATAAAGAATGCTAGTGGCCAAGTTGTATGTGAATTCGATGTGGGAGCGGCGTGCACCGAGTGTCACATCCTCTCGTGCGAGGCGGGCGACTGAGGCGCGTGCGCGTAGGCAAGCTGGGGGTAACTGGGCCGTGCAGGACCGTGGCATCGACGCCCGCGTTCTCTAGTCGACCTGCAGCCGCACGTGCTCGCCGGAAAACCGCGCCCGCACCACCACCAGCAGCGCCAGCGCCACCGCCCACAATCCCACGACCAACCCCCACCACAGGCCCTGCGGGCCATGCCCCAGCGAGAAACCGAACACGCAGCCGAGCGGCAAGCCGAGCACCCAGAAGCCCACCACGTTGCACAGGACCGGCGAGCGCGTGTCGCCGGCACCGCGCAGGCAGCCGATCGCCACCACCTGCACGCCGTCGCCGAGCTGGAACACGCCGGCGATCGGCAGCAGCAGCGCCGCCTGGGCCAGCACGCCGGGCTGGTCGGTGAACAGGTGCGCCAGCGGTCGCGGCAGCAGCAGGAACAGCGCCGCGAAGCCGGCCATCACCAAAGCACCGATGGCGAGCGCCATGCCGGCGCTGCGGCGCGCCGCCGCCGCGTCGTTGCGGCCGATCGCCCAGCCGACCCGCACGGCGGCGGCCGAGCCGAGGCCGAGCGGCACCATGAAGCTCATCGACGCCAGTTGGATCGCCACCTGGTGGCCGCCGGCCTCGGCGTCGCCGAAGGTCGCCACCAGCAGCGCGGTGGCGGCGAACACGCCCATCTCCAGGGCGAACTGGGCGCCGACCGGCAGGCCCAGCCGCAGCAGGCGGCCGAGGCCGCGCCAGGCGAGCGCCCGGGCGCGGTGCAGGGGCTGCAGGGCCGTGCGCAGGGCCGGGCCCAGCGTGCGCCAGCCGAGCCCCAGGAGGCACAAAGCCATCAGCCAGCGGCAGCAGACCGTGGCCCAGGCGGCGCCGTGCACGCCCAGTTCGGGCAGGCCGAGGTGGCCGAAGATCAGGACCCAGTCGGCTCCCGCGTTGAGCAGGTTGCCGAGCAGGATCGTCACCACCTGCGGCCGCAGGGAACCGCGCGCCGAGAGGCCCTGGCGCAGGGCGTGGAACCAGAGGAAGGGCAGGAAGCCCAGCGTGTTGATCCGCGCGTAGGCGGCCGCGTCGGGCACCAGTTCCGGGCGCTGGCCGAGCCAGAGCAGCAGGGTGTCGGCAGGCAGCAGGAGCGCCATGGCCGGCAGGGCCAGCAGGACGGCGAGCCAGAGACTGCGCAGCAGCACGCGGGCGTAGCCGTCGTCGTCGCTCGCCCCGGTGGCCTGGGAGAGCAGCGGGTCGGCGGCGGTGAGCACGCCCATGCCGAACACCAGGGCCGCCCAGCTCAGCGTGTTGCCGACCGACATGGCGGCCAGGGCCTCGGCGCGGTAGTGGCCGAGCAGGCCAATGTCGACGGCGTTCATCGCCATCATGCCGAGCTGCACGAGCGCGATGGGCGCGCCGAGCGCCAGCAGGGCCCGCAGCTCGCCGAGGCGGCCCGCGGCGCGGGCGGCGGGGTGCTGGGGGGCAGGGGCGTGCATGGGGGCGAGGACTCTGGCCGTTGCGCGGCTGGCCTGCAAGGGCGTGGCGCGGGCGGGGCCTGGCGCTACCGTTCGGGCCGATGAGCGACGCCAAGGACGAACGGGCGAGCCAGGCGCGGCTTGCCGGCAAGATCGGCGTGCCGGTGGCGCGCCGGCACGTGCTGCTGTGCTGCGACCAGAGCGAGCCGAAGTGCTGCGACAAGGAGCGCGGCCTGCGGGCGTGGCAGTTCCTGAAGGCGCGGCTGAAGGAGCTGGGGCTCAGCGAGCAGGGCGGCGTGCTGCGTTCGAAGGTCAACTGCCTGCGGATCTGCCAGGGCGGGCCGATCGCGGTGGTCTACCCCGAGGGCGCGTGGTACGGCGGCTGCGATCCCGAGGTGCTCGAGCAGATCGTGCAGGAGCACGTGATCGGCGGGCGCGTGGTGGAGGCGCACCGGATCGCCGAGCGGCGGCTGCAGCCCTAGGCGCGGGTGGTGGCGAACGGGCCCATCGGCCCGACGGCGAAGGTTGTGGTGAGCTGGGTGAGCAGGTGCTCGAGCAGTTCCTGCTTCTGCGGCCAGCCGAGGTCCATGCCGGGGAAGAACTGCAGGTCCGGGTGCTCGTCGCCGCCGACCAGGTCGAGGCTGTGCAGCAGGTAGCTCGGCGGCAGGCGGGTGAGCCGGCAGAGGCGGAGCCCGAGGCCGAGCCAGAGGCGGGCCAGGAGCGCCGAGCGGCGGCGGAGCCAGGCGACGTAGCTGAAGTGGAAGGGCGCGCGCAGCAGCGGGATCGTCGTCACCGGGATCTCGAGCAGGCCCGGGTGGGCGGCGTTCGGCCGGGCGCGCTGGCTGCGCAGCACGTCGCGGAGGCGGCCGAACATGGCCCCGCGGTCCTGCTTCTCCTGCCGGCTCATGGGGGAGCTGCAGAAGTAGTAGAGGCGGGCGAGCGGGCCGAGCCAGGTGGGCAGCGCGCTGCCGTCGTAGCGGAAGCCGAGGTCGGCGAGGACGGCCGGGGTGTGCGGGTTCTGGGCGAAGCCCGGCGCGCGGAAGCCGGTGGGCCGCACCCCCAGGTGCTGGCCGGTGAGGTCGATGGCGCGCTGCAGTTCGTCGCGCAGGCGGTCCTTCGGCAGGGTGGCGAAGGTGGGTTCGTGCCAGTAGGAGTGGCAGCCGATCTCGTGGCCCTGGGCGACCAGGGGGCGGATGGCGGCGACGCGGGCCGGATCCTCCAGGTCGCGGGCGATGACGAAGAGGGTGAGGCGGACCTGGTGGCGGTCGAGCAGGGCGTGCAGGCGCTCGCAGACGAGCGGGATCACCGAGGGGGTCTGTTCCCAGCCCGGCCGGCCGGCGGCCCGCAGGTAGGTCCACGCGTCGTCGAGGTCGAGCGACAGGGTGCACGGCAGGCGGCCGGTGGCGGGCGTGGGTGAGGTGCGGGCGGGCATCAGCAGGCTCGACACGGGGCGGCTATCGGCAGGGTGGGGCAGAACGCCGTTCTGGAATCCTGTCCAGATGTGGATGGGGTGTGGGGAGAACGACGCAGTTCGCGTTCTGACAGACTCTTGCGGCGATCGGTGGAATGTGGATGAGGGCCCGACGGGAGCATTGGCGCCGGGCCGGATGCGGGGAACGGTCGCTCGGGCGCCCTGCCCGGCGGCTGGAATTGTGTTCGTGAAATGTTAGGTATCGCAGGTCCCATGGACCGGCGCATCCTCCACCTCGACATCGATGCCTTCCTGGCCTCCCTCGAGCAGATCCGCGACCCCACCCTGCGCGGCAGGCCGGTGGTGGTGGGTTCCGGGGTGGTGGCGTCGCGGTCCTACGAGGCGAAGCTGCGGGGCGTCGAGACCGCCATGGGCGTGGCGGCGGCCCGGGCGAAGTGCCCAGGCCTCGTGGTGCGGGATGGCGACGCCCGGCTGGCCGAGCGCTACCGGCAGAAGGTCGCCGAGGTGGTGGGGCGCTACTCGCCGGTGGTGGAGCAGACCTCGCTCGACGATCTCTACGCCGACCTGACCGGCAGCCCGTTCCGCTGCCAGACCGCGGTGAGCGAGCCCACCGCCGCCAGCGGCGAGCAGTCCCTGGTGCCGCTCTGCCAGGAGCTGCGGGCGGCGGTGCGGGAGGCCACCGGGCTGTCGGTGGCCCAGGGGCTGGGGGCGACCCGCACGGTGGCGCGGCTCGCCACCACGAAGGCCAAGCCCGGCGGCATCTGCGAGGTCCCGCCGGGCCACGAACGGGAGTTCCTCGGCGACTTCCCGATCGGCGCGCTGCCCGGGGTGGGCAGGCGCAGCGAGGAGCTGCTGCTGCGGCTCGGCATCCGCACCATCGCCGAGCTGTGGCCGGTGGAGAAGGGCCTGCTGGTGCAGACCTTCGGCGCCCGCGGCGAGGACCTCTACTGGCGCTGCCGCGGGCTCGATGCGGCGCCGGTGCGCAGCACGCCGACCCTGCAGAGCATCAGCCGCGAGACCTCGTTCGAGCCCGCGGCCGACGACCTCGGCCAGCAGACCGGCTTCCTGCGGGCGATGCTCGGCTACCTGCTGGATCGCGCGGCGGCGGCGCTGCGGGCGCAGCGGCTGCGCTGCCGGACGGTGCAGGTGCGGGTCCGGCACGTCGATGGCGTCACCGGCGAGCGCAGCCGGTCGCTGGGCCACGCCAGCGACCGCACCGACGAACTGGCGGTGCTGGCGCAGGAGCTGCTGACCGTGCTGCTGCAGCGGCGCGTGCTGGTGCGGCTGCTCGGCGTCACGCTGTCGGCGCTGGAGAGGCCCGGCGTGCTGCAGGGCGAGCTGTTCCAGGGCCCGGAGCAGAAGCGGGCCGGGCTGTTCCCGGCGATCGACGCGATCCGCGCCCGCCACGGCTTCGGCAAGGTGGTGGTGGGCTCGGCCGCCGGCCTGCTGGGCGTGCTGCCGCAGGGCCCGCACGGCTTCCGGCTGCGCACGCCGTCGCTCAGCCAGTGAGCCGGGCGACGGCGCCGGGCTCACTTCTCCCGGAGCCAGCCGAGGATCTCCTTCAGCTTCGGCGGCTTGCCGGTCATCAGCACGCCGACCCGGAACACCTTGGCGGCGCACTTGAAGGCCAGCCAGACGCTGACCAGGATCAGCACGCCCGACGCCACGTACTCCCAGGTCGGCGGCGGGCCGCCGGCGCGGTTCATCATCGTGAACGGCGTGAACAGCGGGATGTAGGTCAGCACCCGCGCCACGGTGCCGTTCGGCTCCTGGGTGACGAACATCATCGAGATCAGCGGCACGATCAGCACCAGGAACACCGGCTGCAGCAGGTTCTGCGCCTCCTTCAGGCTGTTGCACACCGAGCCGACGCCGACCAGGATCGCCGCGTAGAGCAGGTAG
>CAZMGG010000147.1:0-13104 GCA_964565715.1 uncultured candidatus Brocadiaceae bacterium
GCGCCATGCAGGTCGGCGACCGGATCGGCATCATCGACAAGGGCCGGGTGGCCATCGAAGGCACCCCGGCCGAACTGCAGGCGCTGGACCACCCGCTCGCCCGGGCCTTCCTGTCGGGGAAGTCCGACTGAGCGGGCGCCGCCGCTGCCGCAACCCAGAGACCAGGCCCCGAGAACCCACGAGCACGGAGACCCCATGGAACGGATCAAGCGCGACACCCTGCTGGGACTGGTGTTCTTCGGCACGCTCGGCTTCCTGCTCTGGGCGACGATCAACCTCACCGACCTGTCGCTCGGCAAGGCGCCGCCGCTGACGGTCTACTTCCCCACCGCCGCCGGCCTGCGCATCGGCGATCCGGTGCTGGTGCTCGGCAAGCGGGTCGGCAAGGTCGACGCCGTCGACTACATCGGCGACCGCGGCAGCAACCAGATCCGCGTCCTGCTGCGCCTCGACGAGGAGGTGGCGCTGGCGCAGAACTGCGACATCCAGATCCAGGACAGCTCGGTGCTGGGCGGCAAGTGGGTGCACATCGACCCGGGTTCCGGCGCGCCCCGCAATCCGCAGCAGGAGCTGATCGGCACCGCCGCGGGCAACGCCCTGCAGTCGGTGGCCCAGTTCTTCGAAGGCCAGGGTCCGAGCGGCCAGGAACTCAACCGGATGCTGCTGGAGATCCGCCAGTTCTTCCAGCACATGAACGACCCCGACACCACCGTCGGCGCCCTGGTCCGCCGGCGCGACCTGTACGACGAGGTGCTCGGCTCGGTGCAGAGCCTGCGCCGCTCGCTGCAGGCCATCGAGGAGGGTCAGGGCCTGCTGGGCCGGATCGTCAAGGACACCACCATGCGCGAGGACGGCATGCGCCTCCTGGCCAACCTGGCCGCGGCCAGCGACGCGCTGCGCGGCACCGACGGGCTGGCCGGCCGGCTGCTCAACGACCGGCAGATGGCCGTGCAGGTGCAGTCGATCGTCGCCGACGTGCAGGAGATCGTGGCGGACGCCAAGGCCGGCAAGGGCCCGCTCGGCCGCGTCCTGCGCGACGAGGCGATGGCCCACGAACTGGGCGAGGCCCTGGCCAACCTCAACCTGCTGCTGCAGCGCGCCAACGACCCCGAGGCGGGTCCGCTGGGCCGGATCGTCGCCGACCGCGAGATGGGCGAGGACCTGAAGGTGGCGCTGGGCAACCTGCGCGAGATCACCGACAAGATCAACTCCGGCGAGGGGCTGCTGGCGACCATGCTGAACGACCGCGAACTGGGCGTGCGCCTGCGGCGGATCTTCACCCAGGTCTCGCGCGCCCTGGAGGACGCCCGCGAAGCGGCGCCGATCGGCAACTTCGTGCAGGTCCTGACCGGCGCCTTCTGAGGCGCGGCCGGGTCAGCGCTGCAGCAGCCGTTCGACGTACTTGGCCAGGACGTCCACCTCGACGTGCAGCGGGTCGCCGAGCCGCCTTGCGCCGAGGGTGGTGACCTGGGCGGTGTGCGGGATGACGGCGATCCGGATCCGGTCGTCCCGGATCTCCGCCACCGTGAGGGAGACGCCATCCAGGGTCACCGACCCCTTCTCGGCGCAGTAGCGCAGCAGCCCGGGCGGCAGCCGGACCCAGAGTTCGCCGCCGGCCTGGGGGTCGATCGGCCCGGCGACCTCGCCGAGGCCATCGACGTGGCCCTGCACCAGGTGCCCGCCGAGCGGATCCCCGGCGCGCAGGGCCGCCTCGAGGTTGAGCCGGTCGCCGGGCCTGACCCGGCCCAGCCAGGTCCGCGCCAGGGTCTCCGGGGTCAGGTGGAAACGCCCGGCCGGCCCTTCCCGGGCCACCAGGGTGCAGCAGACCCCGGACAGGGCGATGGAGTCGCCGATACGGTGGTCCCGTGGCAGCCCCGCCAGGTCGACGGTCAGGTCCAGCCCGCCGGGGGTCCCGGCCACGCCGACGACGTCGCCCACCGCAGCCACCAGACCTGTGAACATGGCAACTTGACGTTACCTGGGGCCTCTTCTACTCTGCTCGCCTTTCTTTGCGGCCAGCACCGTGTTCTGCGCGATCCTGACCCTCTTTCCGGAGGCCCTGCGGCCCTACCTGGAAGAGAGCATCCTGGGGATCGCCCAGCGGCAGGGGAAGCTCCGGATCGAACTCATCAACTTCCGGGACTTCACCCACGACCCGCATCGCACGGTCGACGATCGACCGTTCGGCGGCGGGCCGGGCATGGTACTGAAACCGGAACCGATCTTTGAAGCCATCGAGGACGTGGAACGGCGGCATGGTCCGCTCCACAAGATCCTGCTCTGCCCCCGTGGGCGCACCTTCCACCAGCGCAAGGCGCGGGCCCTGAGCCGCGTGCCGGGCCTGCTGATCCTGTGCGGCCGATACGAAGGCTTCGACGAACGCATCCGGACCGGGTTCGCCTGGGACGAGGTGTCGCTCGGCGACTTCGTGCTGGCCGGCGGCGAACTGCCGGCCATGTGCGTGCTGGAGGCGGCGGTGCGCCTGATCCCGGGCGTGCTGGGCTGCGAGCAGTCCCCCGAACTGGAATCGTTCGAGGGCGACCTGCTCGACTACCCCCAGTTCACCCGGCCCCGGGAGTTCCGCGGCATGAAGGCCCCCGACGTGCTGCTGTCGGGCGACCATCAGGCCGTGGCGCGCTGGCGCCTGGAGCAGGCCCGCGTCCTCACCGCAGCACGACTACGCGACCAGAACGAACCAGACCGAAGACTGCCAGACCAAGCAACCGATATGGAGCGGCCTGCCCCTGAGTGAGGGAGGCCGAAACGAGACAGCCATGGACCTGATGCGGCAAATCGAGCTCGAGAACATGAAGGCCCAGATCCCGGACTTCGGGGTCGGCGACACCGTGGACGTGCACTACCTGATCAAGGAAGGCGACAAGGAGCGCATCCAGGTGTTCTCGGGCACGGTCCTGCGGATCAGCGGCAGCGGCGTCCGCCGCACCGCCCTGGTCCGCCGGCTGGTGGCCGGCGAGGGCGTCGAGCGCACCTTCCCGCTGCACAGCCCCCGCGTGCACGACGTCGTGGTGAAGCAGCGCGGCCGCGTCCGCCGCGCCCGGCTGTTCTACCTGCGCGACCGCGTCGGCAAGGCGGTGCGCCTGCAGGCCAACTTCAACGCCCGCCGCGGACCGCGGGCCAGCAACATCGCCGCCCCTGCCCCCACCGGCGGGACCACCGCGCAGTAGCCCAGAGCCCGCCGGCCCGGGACCGCCCCGGACGGCACGGCCCTTCCCCTTCCTGCGCGGCGGCCGGTCGTCCGGCGCCGCGCGCAGCGACTTCCGCGCCATGCTCGAGAACGCCCGCCGTCAGGCCATCCTGGTCTCTCTGACGCTCCTCGCCGCCATCCTGGTCGGCGTGTTCCTGCCGCCCTACCTGGGCACCGACCTCAAGGGCGGCACGCAGCTGATCTACGAGATCCCCGAGGACGTGCTGGCCAAGATGCAGGCCAACGATCCCGCGGCGACCCCGGATGCGATCATGACGCAGACGGTGTCGGTGATCCGGGAGCGCATCGACCCGACCGGCACCATCGACGTGCTGGTGTCGCGCCGCGGCCAGAACGGCATCCTGATCGAGCTGCCCTCGATGGAGGACGCCCAGCTCAAGGTGATCGAGGACCGCATCGAGAGCCTCGGCAAGCTGGAGATGCGCATCGTCCTGCACGAGGGTTCGCCGGCGGCGGCCAACCCGGGCGAGGAGAAGAAGCGCCTGCAGGCCTGGCTCGACAAGGGCGGCAAGGCCCTGGTGCTGGACAGCTGGAAGAACATCGACCAGTTCAACAGCAACCCCACCGAGGGGCCGATCGCGTTCGGCAAGGTCGCCTGGTACCCGCACCTGATCACCCCCAGCCTCAAGGATGGCGCCCGCTGGGCCTATTCCTTCGCCAAGCAGGGCGGCGACGCGGCGGCGGTCCAGGTGTTCGAGGACGCCCAGTGGAACAACAGCCTGGTGCCCGAGAACCTCGAGAAGCAGGAGCTCCTCGAGTTCGTGGCGATCGACATGCAGGAGCGGGCGTTCACCGGCGAGGACCTGGACGCCTCGGGCGTCAGCGCCGGCATGGACCGCGACGGCACGCCGGCGGTGCTCTACCGCATCAAGGGCGACCGCAGCGACGACTACGCCGACTGGTCCGAGAAGTACATCGGCAAGAACAGCGCGATCATCCTCAACAACGTGGTGAAGTCGGCGCCGCGCTTCGAGCAACGCATCCCGGGCAGCGGCCAGATCCACGGCGACTTCTCCCAGGACGAGGTGAACGAGCTGGTCAAGACCCTGCGGACCGGCTCGCTGCGCGTCGAGCCCGAGCGGCAGAGCAAGCAGGTCATCGGCCCGACGCTGGGCGCCACCTCCATCAAGCTCGGCCTGCTGTCGCTGCTGGCCGGCGCCGCCGCGGTGTTCGCGTTCATGCTGGCCTACTACCGCACGGCCGGCATCGTCGCCTGCTTCACCCTGCTGCTGAACGTGACGCTGCTCTACGCGGCGATGCTGATCAGCCAGGCGACCATCACCCTGCCGGGGCTGGGCGGCATCGTGCTGACCATGGGCATGGCGGTCGACGCCAACATCCTGATCTACGAGCGCATCCGCGAGGAACTGACCAAGGGCAAGGACCTCCTGCGCGCGGTCCGTGCCGGCTTCGATCGGGCGATGGTGACCATCCTCGACGCCAACATCACGACGTTCCTGACCGGCCTCGTGCTGTTCGGCGTCGGCGTCGGTCCGGTGCGTGGCTTCGCGGTGACCCTGATGTGGGGCATCATCACGACGGTCTTCACCCAGTTCTTCGTCACCCGTCTCCTGTTCCACTTCATGCTGGAGCGGGGATGGCTGAAGCAGTACCGGACCAAGGCCTGGTTCTCGACGCTCAACTTCGACTTCGTCAGCTACGTCAAGCGCTGCGCGGTCCTGAGCACGGTGGTGATCCTGACCGGCCTCGCCTACACGTTCTTCGCGGTGCCCCGCGAGGTGCTGCTGGGCCTCGACTTCACCGGCGGCGCCAACCTGCAGATGGTGCTCGAACAGCCCGTCAAGACCGACGAGGTCCGCGACCGGCTGGCGAACGACGCGTCGTTCAAGAGCAAGTTCATCAGCCCGTCGGTCAACTTCGTCGGCGAGGAGACCGCGGACGGGCGCTACAACGCCTTCAACATGCGGCTCAAGCTCAGCGAGGAGCTGCGCGAGAAGATCGCCCAGGAACGGCGCGAGTGGCGCGCCGAGAAGGAGCGGGCGCTCGCCGCCGGCGAGGCGGTCCCGGCAGACTACGTGCCGCCCTACCTGCAGGACCTGAAGCGGGTGTTCGAGAAGGACCTGGTGCAGCCCGCCGCCAGCGGCGCCAAGGTGACGCCGAACCCGGAGAACGTCAGCCAGGCTTTCGCCGAGATCAGCCTGCACTTCCAGCGGCCGGTCAACGTCGCCGCCGCCCAGGCCCAGCTCCAGGCCGGCGGCCTGGTCAACGTCAAGGTCACCCCGGACCAGGCCGACGAGGCGGCGGCGACCGAGTCGCGCCACCTCTACGTGCAGTGGACCGAACTGGCCAGCACCCGCGAGTTCGAGCTGTTCGGCCGGGTCCGCGACAAGCTCGGCAAGCTGAACGACACCAGCGGCCAGCCGCTGCTGCTGTCCAACCCGTTCCCGGAGGCCGAGGAGATCGGCGGCCGCATGGTCGGCGAGCTGCGCAACGCGGCGATCGGCGCCCTGATCCTGTCCTGGCTGCTGATCATCCTCTACCTGCGCGTCCGCTTCCACGAGTACAAGTACGGCATCGCGGCGGTCATCGCCCTGGTGCACGACGTGCTGGTCGCGCTCAGCGTGGTCGCCCTGTGCAACCACCTGGGCCTGGTGCACGCCGAGATCGACCTGAACATGATCGCGTGCTTCCTGACGATCGTCGGCTACTCGGTGAACGACACGATCGTCATCTTCGACCGCATCCGCGAGAACCTCGCCGAGGAGAAGCGGCTGGGCGAGTCGGAGCCGTTCCCGGCGCTGATCAACCGGTCCATCAACCAGACCCTGTCGCGCACCATCCTGACCACCGGCGTCACCATGTTCGTGGTGCTCGCCCAGTTCCTGGTCAACTGGGGCAGCGGCTCGGCCCTGGAGTCGTTCGCCTTCGCGATGCTGGTCGGCATGGTGTCCGGCACCTACTCGACGGTCTACATCGCCGCGCCGGTACTCATCTGGCTGCGGGGCAAGGAGCCGGAGGCCTCGCCCGGCGACGGTTCCGCCGAGGCGGCGCCGCAGCCGGTCGCCACCAGCAGCTGACGCCTGGGGCGGCTCCCGCCGCCCCACCTGACCCGCCGAGGCCGACCTGGATCCCCAACACGCCGTCTGCCGCTTCCCCAAGAGCCTCGGCGCGTTCGACCGACGGCAGACGCCGCTGCTCCGCACCGACGTGCTGGTCGTGGGCGGCGGCATCGCCGGCGCCACCGCCGCCCTGCACGCGGCGGCGGCGGGCGCCGAGGTCCTGGTGCTGGCCAAGGAAGGGCTGCAGGATTCCAACACGGCGTGGGCCCAGGGCGGCATCGCCGCGGTGCTGGAACCCGACGACAGCGTCGAACTGCACCTGCGCGACACCGTGCGGGTCGGCGCCGGCCTCTGCGACCGCGGCGTGGCCCGCGCCATCGTCCAGCGCAGCGGCGAGGCGCTGGCATGGCTGCAGGAGCTGGGCGCGCGCTTCGACCGCCGTCCGAACGGCAGCCTGGCGCTGTCCCGCGAGGGCGGACACTCGACCCATCGCGTGGTCCACGCCAACGGCGACGCCACCGGCGCCGAGATCCAGCGGACGCTGGCCGACGCGATGGCCGGCGACCCGCGCGTCACCGTGCGCACCGGCGCGTTCGTCCGTGACCTGCTGCTGGACGAGGGCCGGTGCGTCGGCGCCCTGGCCCTGGTCGACGGGCTGGCCCTGGCGGTGGAGGCAGGCGCCGTCATCGTCGCCACCGGCGGCTGCGGGCAGATCTACCGCGAGACCACCAACCCCACCGGCGCCAGCGGCGACGGCCTGGCGCTCTGCTTCCGCGCCGGCGCCCGGCTGGCCGACGTGGAGTTCGTGCAGTTCCACCCCACCACCCTCTACATCGCCGGCGCCTCCCGCTTCCTGATCAGCGAGGTGGTGCGGGGCGCCGGAGCGGTCCTGCGCGACCGCAACGGCGAACGGTTCATGCATGGGGCGCACCCGATGGCCGAGCTGGCGCCCCGCGACGTGGTCAGCCGGGCCATCCTCGACCGGATGGTGCAGACCGGCGACACCCACGTCTACCTGGACCTGAGCACGGTCGCCGGCGATCCGCACCGCCTGTTCCCGTCGATCAGCCGGATCTGCTCGGCGTTCGATCTGGACATCGCCCGGGAGCCGATCCCGGTGCGACCGGGCGCCCACTACTTCGTCGGCGGCGTGGTGGCCGGGCCCGAGGGCCGCACCAACGTGCCCGGCCTGTTCGCCGTCGGCGAGGTGGCCAGCACGGGCCTGCACGGCGCCAACCGGCTGGCCTCCAACTCGCTGCTGGAGGGCGCCGTGGTCGGCCGGGACGCCGGCCGGCTCGCCGCGGCCGAGTGCCACAGCCGCGCCGGCGGCCTGCCCCGCAAGGTGGCCGGCCTCACCCCCGCCGAGAACCCGCCGCGCCTCCTGCACGAGGATCTGCTCTACTCGCTGAAGAGCCTGATGTGGCGCCAGGTGGGCCTGCGTCGCGAGGTCACCGGCCTGCAGGAGGCGCGCGGCCGCATCGCCTTCTGGCACCACTACCTGACCCGGGCGCCGATCGGCGACCGGCGCAGCGCCGAGCTGGCCAACCTGCTGACCGTGGCGGCGCTGGTCACCGAGGGCGCGCTGCGACGCCAGGAGTCCCGCGGCACCCACTTCCGCATCGACCGGCCGGAGCGCGACGACGGCGCCTGGTGCCGCCGCCTCTTCCTGGAACGGGCCGAGGATGGCACCATCCGGTGCGAACCGGGGCCGCTGCTGGCCCCGACCGACCTGGAGTGAGCTTGGCCGAGCCGATCGACTTCAACCCGCGCGCCGGTCACCGCACCGAGGCGATCCTGTTCGGCATGATGCCGCAGGGTGACCCCCGCACCGCCGCCGAGGCCCTGCACGAGCTGCAGCAGCTCGCCAACACCGCCGAGTTCGTCGTCAGCGGCTGCATGGTGCAGCATCGTCGGGCGCCGGATCCGGGCACCTACCTCGGCCGGGGCAAGATCGAGGAGCTCGCCGAGGTGGTGAAGCTGGCCCGCTGCGGCGCCGTGATCTGCGACGACAGCCTGAGCCCCAACCAGGGCAAGGCCATCGAGCAGATCGTCGGCGTGCCAGTGATCGACCGCAGCGAACTGATCCTGCAGATCTTCGGCATGCACGCCCAGACGCCCCAGGCCAGGCTGCAGGTCGAGCTGGCTTCGCTGCAGTACGAGATGCCGCGGCTGAAGCGCCGCTGGACCCACCTCGAACGGCAGCGCGGCGGCATCGGCGTGCGCGGCGGCGCCGGCGAGAAGCAGATCGACGTCGACCGCAACCTGCTGCGCCAACGCATCTCGTCGGTCACCCGCGAGCTGAAGCGGATCGAGCAGCACAAGATGCGCGAGATCGCCGCGCGCCCCGACCTGTTCGCCTTTGCCCTGGTCGGCTACACCAATGCCGGCAAGTCGAGCCTGCTGAACCGGCTGACCGAGGCCGGCGTGCTCGCCGAGAACAAGCTGTTCTCGACGCTCGACACCCGCACCAAACCCTGGCGCCTGCCCGGCGGCCGCACGGTGCTGCTGTCCGACACGGTCGGCTTCGTGCGCCGGCTGCCGCCGCAGCTGGTGGCGAGCTTCCACGCCACCCTGGAGGAGGCGCTCAACGCCGATCTGCTGCTGGTGATGGTGGACGGGTCGAGCCCGGAGGCCCTGGAGCAGCTGCACACCGTCGAGGAGGTGCTGGAGACGCTGGGGGTCGAGGACCTGCCGCGGATCACGGTGATCAACAAGCTGGATGCCGTCGCCGACCGGGCCCTGCTGGCCGGCCTCTACCAGCACGACCCGCGGGCGATCGCCATCTCGGTCCGCACCGGCGAAGGCCTCGAGGCGCTCGGTTCCCGCATCCTCAGCCACGTGGCGCAGGTGGAGACGCGGGTGGAGATCCTGATCCCGCACCAGGCGGGGCACCTGCGCAGCGAGATCCGCGGCCGGGCGACGGTGCTGAGCGAGGTCTTCACCGACGACGGCAGCCTGATGGAGGTGCAGATCTCGCCGGCGATGCTGGGCCGGATCCTGGCCGGCGGCGGCGTGCTGACCCGCGACGACGACGGGGCGCCGGCGCCGCCGCCCGACGGCGCCGGCCGCTGACGCGCCCACTGGGGCGCTCAGACGCCGTCCAGCACCACCAGCAGGTCGCGGCCCTTCACCGGGCGCCGCACGTCGGTGGCGATCTCGCGCACGGTGCCGCCGATCGGCGCCCGCACCACGGTCTCCATCTTCATCGCCTCGAGGGTCAGCAGCGGCTCGCCCTCGGCGACCTTCTGGCCCTCGCGGCAGTGCACGGCGATGACGGTGCCGGGCATCGGCGCGCCGACCTCGCCTGGCACGCCAGGGTCCGCCGTGCGCCGGGCGTCGGACTCGCCGGCCAGCGCCCGATCCGGCACCGTCAGCGGCCGGCCCTGGCCGTTCAGCTTGAAGTAGACCGTGCGGTTGCCCTCGCCGTCGGCCTCGCCGACCGCGTCGAGGGCGATCACCAGGGTCTTGCCGGGCTCGATCTCCACCCACACCTCCTGGCCGGGCTCGAGGCCGTAGAAGTAGGTCGCGGTCGGCAGGATCGACACGTCGCCGCAGCGGTTCAGGAACGCGAAGTGGTCCTCGAGCACGCGC
Organism: uncultured candidatus Brocadiaceae bacterium; assembly: GCA_964565715.1. GTDB lineage: Bacteria > Planctomycetota > UBA1135 > UBA1135 > UBA2386 > CAZMGG01. Next base: position 9,838 of record CAZMGG010000147.1, read on the forward strand.
GGATACAGGGCCTGGCTGATGACCTCGCGCCGCAGCGGCTCGCGACCGAGTCGGCGCCGCGCCTTCTCGGCGGTGGCGGCCTCGTCGAAGGGCGGCATGCCCTCGCTGGGGCGGCCGTCCAGCACCGGCAACCCCTTCAGGATCGCCGCCCGCAGGTCCTCGGGGTAGCCGCCGGGCGGGTTGCCGAGCTGCCCCTGGAAGTAGGTCACCACGCTCTGCGGGAAGTCGAGCCGCCGGGCGTCCGCCAGCAGCCGCTGCCGGGTCGCCTCGGTGGAACGTTCCAGGTCGGCGCCGATGGCCAGCAGGTCGTTCTGCACCAGGAAGATGGCGAAGTCGCCCACCATCTTGCTGGACGGCGTCACCTTGGGGATGTCGCCGACCAGCTGGTTGACCACCGCGAAGGCGTACTTCACGTCGTTCCAGCGGTGCAGCAGCCCCAGCGAGGCAACCTGCGGTCGCAGGTTGGAGTACTGGCCGCCGGGGATCTCGTGGAAGTAGACCTCCGAGGTGCTGCTCTTCAGGCCGCACTCGAACGGGCTGTAGAAGTCGCGCACGGCCTCCCAGTAGTCGGCGAGCGGCTGCATCGCCTTGTTGGTGAGGCCGGTCTCGCGGGCGCTGCCGCGCAGCGCCGCGATCAGCGCGTTCATGCTCGGCTGGCTGGTCAGGCCGGCCATCGGCGCCAGGGCCACGTCGACGATGTCGACGTCGTTCTCCACCGCCGCCATCAGGGTGGCGATGCCGTTGCCCGAGGTGTCGTGGGTGTGCAGATGGATCGGCAGGTCGGTCACCTCGCGCAGGCGGGCCAGCAGCAGGCGCGCGGCCTGCGGCCGCAGCAGGCCCGCCATGTCCTTGATGCAGAGGAAGTGGGCGCCCATGCCCTCGATGCGCCGGGCCAGTTCGGCGTAGTAGCCGAGGTCGAACTTGCGGCGCTTGGGGTTGTCGACGTCGCCGGTGTAGCACATGCACACCTCGGCGACCTTGCCCGTGCGCCGGATGCGATCGACCGACACCCGCATGCTGTCGAGGTCGTTGAGGCTGTCGAAGACCCGGAAGACGTCGATGCCGGCGGCGGCGGCCTCGTCGATGAATCCCTCCACCACCGCATCCGGGTAGCTGGTGTAGCCGACCGCGTTGGCGCCGCGCAGCAGCATCTGCTGCAGCACGTTGGGGATGGCCTGCTTGAGCTGGACCAGGCGCTCCCAGGGGTCCTCGTTCAGGAACCGGTAGGCGACGTCGAAGGTGGCGCCGCCCCAGGTCTCCAGGCTGAACAGGTCCCTGCCGACGTGGGCAGTGGCCCGCGCGATCGCCAGCATGTCGATGGTGCGGACGCGGGTGGCCAGCAGGCTCTGGTGCGCGTCGCGCATCGTCGTGTCGGTCAGCAGCGGCCGGCGCTGGGCGCGCACCCAGCGGGCCAGGCCCTCGGGCCCCTCGGCCTGCAGGATCTGCACGGTGCCGGGCGGCGGATCCTCCTTCGGCACCGGTGGCAGCGGCGGCGTGACGAACTCGGTGGCACAGCGGCGGGCGGCCTCGGGGATCGTCGGGTGGCCGTTGACCACCACATCGGCCAGGTAGGTCAGCAGCTTGGTGGCGCGGTCCTTCGAGCGCGGCAGTTCGAAGAGTTCGGGCGTGTCGTCGATGAAGCCCGTGTAGCAGCGGCCCTCCAGGAAGGCCGGATGCCCCAGCACGTTGCGCAGGAAGGGCAGGTTGGTCTGCAGGCCGCGGATGCGGAACTCGCTGAGCGCCCGCTGGCCCTTGCGGGCCGCCTGGCGCAGGGTGGGCGCGTAGGTGGTGCACTTCACCAGCAGCGAGTCGTAGTGGCCCGAGACGCGCGTGCCGGCGAGGCCGTCGCCGCCGTCCAGGCGCAGCCCGAAGCCGCCCGGCGCCCGGTAGGCCAGGATGGTGCCGGTGTCGGGCAGGAAGTCGTTGGATGGATCCTCGGCGGTGATGCGGCACTGGATCGCGAAGCCGCGGGCGCGGATGTCGTCCTGGCTGCGGATGCCGATCTCCGGCGCCGACAGGTGCGCGCCCTGCTCGATGAGGATCTGCGCCTGCACGATGTCGATGCCGGTGACCTGCTCGGTCACCGTGTGCTCGACCTGCAGCCGCGGGTTGACCTCGATGAAGTAGTGCTGGCCCTCGGCCACCAGGAACTCGACGGTGCCGGCGTTGTGGTAGCCGGCGGAACGGGTCAGCTTCAGGGCATCGGCGTAGAGCGCGTCGCGCAGCGGCTGCGGCAGGTTCGGCGCCGGCGCGACCTCGACGACCTTCTGGTGGCGCCGCTGGATGGAGCAGTCGCGCTCCAGCAGGTGCACGACCTGGCCGTGACGGTCGCCCAGGATCTGCACCTCGATGTGGCGCACGCGTGACAGATACTTCTCGAGGAACACGACGGGACTGCCGAACGCCGCCTTGGCCTCGGACCGGGCGTGCTGCAGGCTCGCCTCCAGTTCGGCTGCCTCCTCCACCACGCGCATGCCGCGGCCGCCACCGCCGTGAGCAGCCTTCACGATCGTCGGACCGTGCTCGGCGAAGAAGGCCTGCGCCGCGCGGAAGGCCTCGGCCTCGGCGGTGGGCAGGGCGAGGCCGGGCACCACCGGCACACCGAGCGCGACCGCGGTCGCCCGCGCCTCCAGCTTGTCGCCCAGCGAACGGATCACCTCGGCGCTCGGGCCGATGAAGGCGAGGCCGGCCGCCCGCACCGCAGCGGCGAACCCGGCGTTCTCGCTGAGGAACCCGTAGCCGGGGTGGATCGCGTCGACGCCAGCGCGACGGGCGACGGCCAGGATCTCCTCGGTGTCGAGGTAGGCCTCCACCGCCCCCTTGCCGCGGCCGATCAGGTAGGCCTCGTCGGCCTTGTAGCGGTGCTGGTTGGTCGCGTCCTCCTCGCTGAAGACCGCCACGGTCCGCAGGCCCAGCTCGGTGCAGGCCCGGAACACCCGGATGGCGATCTCGCCCCGGTTGGCACAGAGAACCTTCTCGAACTTGCGGTCGGGCATGGGCATGGCAAGGAGGGTCGGCGGGCAGTGGCTCGCCGCGTCAGCGGCGACCGTCAGGCCAGTTCTAGGAAACCGGCCACGCCACCGACACCTCTTTCGGGTTTTGCCGGTTGCCAACCGCACTCGCCGGCACCGGCAACGTCGCGGCCGGATCCGCCACGCCCCGATCCGCAGACCCTCGGGCCGCAGCGCCGGGCGGCAGTCTCCGCCTTGCCCCGCCGGAAACGACGCGAGGCAGCCGATCTGGACGATCGACTGCCTCGCAAAGGAT